>OUUY01000086.1 GCA_900302705.1 Candidatus Sulfobium mesophilum | reverse complement strand
TAGCGCCCTAACGCCGGCTGTTGTATCTTGGCTGGTGGTTGGGAGGAGGGAAAAATGACGCCAGCACCGCAGCCGTCATAGGTCACGCCGGGAGTGGCGGCAACCTTCAAACCTGCCGGGAAGCTATCAGTAAAATTGACACCAGTAAAGGTTTCGGTAGTCGGGTTGGCAAGCTTAAATGACATGACTGACGTGCTGCCCGGGGTGATTGCCCTCGGAGCAAATGATTTCGCGATCGTTACGGATGAAGGACCAATGATATTCGCGATGCGCGCGCCAACTATGTAGTCGCCGTTATAGTGGTAGCTGCTGCCGGAGAAATCATAAAGAAGGCTGTTCAGCGTCTGACTGGTGCCGCCCCCGCCGATGATTTTGACAGTATACGTGGTGACCACATTGACGCCACCCGCCTTGAAATCCCCTCCGATGCATGAGCGGTAGTTGGGGCTGTTGGGATCATTTTCCCAAAGGCATGCATCGGCATAAAGCTCGTCGTTGGGACTGGGAACATAGGGGGAATTGTCAGCTGAATAAGTGGTAGTTACGGACAGTATCTGGAAAATGGTATTTGAGAAATCGATGAAGGCCTCAAACTGATTATAGCCCTGCGTGGCTGTACCTCCGTCCAGTTCGATCGTGTATGTATTGCCGACCATCAAGGTCATGGAACCGCCGGCAGGCACCGCAGTGCCGTTCAGCTTTATATCCGTGACAGAGTTTCGGTTTTGGGAGATAAGATGCTCCACATACAGCTCGCGGGGCTGAGGGGATGTGCCGGTCGCGCCGGAGACCGAGTCGGAAGCCGTAATATGGTAAAGGCGGGCAGTGTTGTAAGGGGCAGTTGCCCGTTCAACTTCGACCTCAAAGTATGCATCAGAGCAATCTCCTGCTGCGATCAAGCCCAGAGGGATCGACGACAATGAACCACCACGCAGATCCACGCCGGCATTCGCCGAATCCCACACAAAAGTTGCTGTCACATCGCCGGCGTCCGATGAGCCTGTATTACAGACGCGCGCCCCGACAGGGAAGCGGTAAGGGCCGGCAAAGGGACTGTTACTGTCAAGACCTATCACGTTCCAGGATAGTGGTGTTACCTGAAGAACCGTGTCGGCTGACGCAGGGGCTGCCAACATGCCCAGGAACCACAGAGTGGCAACGGCAATAATAAAAGATATCTTCGGACAGGACACAAAGAACTCTCTCGAATAAGACCTTATCAAGTGGATCTTCATCACAAAAATCCTCTCTATTACAAAATTTTCGTCTTGGAGCAACAATGAAAGTTTAAGCAGGCGCACGCCTTCTGTCAATACTTATATTTAAAAATATATTTATTTTTTTATGAACTATGATAACAGTGGAAGTGTTTAAAAAAAGACATAATGAGACAAACGTAAGGTGCACGAAGTCAGTAGCGGCTGTATGGCTTAAATTACCCTTCCGCCCCGGCCATGCTAAGTGCTTTCCCGAGCGCAGGTATAAAGTCTTTCTTTCTGGAAAGTACCTCCGGCAGTATGCAGGTGTCTTTTTCGATCTTCACATTGAAGGCCTTCTCTACGATCCATGTCTGACCCTTAAGAAGCACCCTTTCCTGCCGGGAATTGACCGGGTTTGTAACAAGCAAGGCGGTAAGATCGTATCCATTGGCTTTTCTGAGTCTCTCAAGCTCGACAAGAAACTCCTCTTCCCTCAGATCGATGTCCTCGCAGTCAAGGACCATCATCTGGCTGATACCCAACTTCTTACCGCCGACAAGAAATTCCTTGAAGTCAGCTTCTATGAGCTCTGCAGCGGTCTTGCCCAGTATGTTGATGCTTGCCTTAAGCAGCTCTTTGCCATAATCCCTTATCGACACCCCTGCAATCTCTGCCAGCCGCTCCGCGGCAGTCCGGTCCCTTTCAGTCGTGGTCGAGAGCGTAAGAATCAGGGTGTCCGAAAGTATGCCGGATAGCAGAAGCCCCGCGATCTCCTTCGGAATATAAACGCCATGAAGGAACATCATGCCTGCGACAACAGTGCAGGTGCTGCCTATGGGATCGTTATAAACATATATAGGCGCTACAGTAGATATGTCTCCAACGCGATGGTGGTCGATTATCTCCATTATCTCAGCCTCCTCGATATTATCAACGGCCTGGGAGATCTCATTATGGTCTACCAGTATCGCCTTCTTTCTGACCGGGCTGAGCAGGTCTGTTCTTGTGATAAAGCCTATCAGTCGTTCATCGCTGTCCACAACAATTGCCGAACGGTATTCGGATTGAAGTATGATTTTCAGCAGTTGGGAGATAGGCGTGTAAAGTCCGACCCCGGGATTGGATCCGCACATTATCGAGGAGACAGGTTCAGACATGGTCATGAGCTGCACAGTTGCAAAGGCGTCATGAGGCGAGGAGATGACGAGGGTCTTTTTCTCCCCGGCCGCTGAAATAATCTCCCCGCTGACAGGCATTCCGTCTGTAACGATCATGGCTGAGCATCCCGCATGTATAATTTCCATCTGGATGTCCTGCTGGTCTCCGATGATTACTATATCGCCTGCCCTTACTTTATTAAGCAGTGTGCCTTTCTGCATGGAGGCGATAACAATCTTACCCGAAAGTATTTCGGCTTTGGCAGTGTTGCTGATCACACGACCCTCGAGTGTCTTTACAAATATATCAAGGCCGATGGGTGCCCCGGATATGTCGTTGAATCCAACGCTCTCCATGTAGTGCTGCGCTATATCTTTCAGGCCCACTATCCCGGCAAACCTGCCGGCATCATCGACAACCGGAACCGTACGCACACCCTCCTCCCTCATCAATATGGCCAGGGTCTGAATAGAATCGCGGACGTTGACCGATATGGGCTTACGAAGTTCAAGGTCACTCACCGTTGCCGCAAGGCTTTCGATCTCATTCGGCACCGGGACCCCGAACCTTTGAAGAACAAAGCGAGTCTCTTCGTTGATCTTTCCTGCACGCGCAGGCGCAAAGAGGAACCGTTTATCCGTAAGGTTCTTAAAATGCGCGTAGGCTATTGCCGAACAGACGGAGTCCGTGTCAGGATTTTTATGCCCTATTATATGTACAAACTTTGTGCTCATCTTTTATTGCTTCCGCATGCGGATAAAATTTGCTATAGACTGTCATAGGTCAGTTCGAACTCTTTGCTGAAAAAGCAGGCGGGCAATTCCCCGCTTTGCCTGTGGCAATGAAGACACTCGCAGCACTTATATTTTCTCGGACAGGGTTCATAGGTACAGTTACATAATTTCTTATGTTTTTCAGAAATACATTCCATGGACAGCCTCCTGTCTGCTCTTAATTGACCATTCTTTAATATCTAGGATAATCATTGCGAAGCAAACAGTCAAAATACTCAAGCCCGACCGCCGTCAGCCAGGTTATTTTCCGATACAGAAATCGCTGAATATCCTGTTTAGGATATCCTCGGTCGCCACGGCTCCCGTGATCTCGCCGATACTGTCGAGGGCATCCCTCAGTTCTACCGCAAAAATCTCAAGAGGTTGATCGCCCTTTAATACTTCAATCGCCCCTGAAAGGGAAGAGGATGCGCGGTCCAGGGCCAGTTTATGCCTTATGTTAGTGACTATTATCCCCTCGCGGTCTTCCTTCCAGTCCTTCAGAGTCGAACGAAATATAATGGACTTCAGTTCCTCAAGTCCTTCCCCCCTCCCGGCAGATATGCGGATATGTCTTTTGCCGTCCGGCAGGCACCCTTCGGAATTTATTAATACTGGGAGGTCTGACTTATTTATCGCGATGACCGCGTTCTTTTCCTTTATCTTTTCAAGTATGACCAGGTCCCCATCGTGCAGCGCCTCGCTGCCGTCTAGCATGGCGATGACGAAATCAGCCTGTTCAAGGGCTTCGAGACTTCGTCTTATGCCCTCGCTCTCCACAGCCTCGCCTGAGCTTCTGATGCCGGCCGTGTCAATGATTCTTACGGGTAGGCCGTTGATGTCCAGGCATTCTTCTATGGTATCTCTTGTCGTTCCCGGCACTGCAGTAACTATAGCCCTTTCCCTGCTGAGCAGGGCGTTAAGCAATGAAGATTTGCCCACGTTGGGTCTTCCCACGATAGCCACGGAAAGCCCCTCTCTGAAGAAGCGCGCTTCCTGAAAAGTCTTTGACAGCCTCTCTGATTCGTCCCTTATTCTGCAAAGAGACTTTACCATTTCCTCTTTTGTCCTGAACTCAATGTCTTCTTCGGGGAAATCAATATACGCCTCGGCCTGCGCACATATCTCTATCATGGAGTCCCTGAGAGCATTGAGTTTTTCAGAAAGACCGCCCTTAAGCTGATCGACCGCTATCTTCATGCTCTCCTCTGTCCTTGCCGATATCAGGTCCATCACCGCCTCAGCCTGCGTGAGGCTGATACGGCCGTTTAAGAAGGCCCTTTTCGTAAACTCCCCGGGCTCAGCAAGCCTCGCCCCATGCTGAAGAACAAGTTCCAGCGCCTTCCTGACTGCCACCATACCGCCGTGGCAGTTGATCTCAACAACATCCTCTCTCGTATAAGAACTCGGGGCGTGCATTACAGAGACTAGTGCCTCATCGATTTCCCTGCCGCTGGCAGGATCAACTATTCTGCCATACATAATCGAAAAAGCCTTAGCCCCGGCAACAGCAGCCTTTTTCGCGGGGGTGAAAACCCTTTCTGCAATCGGCAAGGCATCAGGCCCGCTTATCCGGACAATCCCAATTCCGCCCCGGCCGACCGGGGTCGATATCGCTGCGATAGTGTCGTCAGGGTAATTCACAAGCATAGTTTACTCTATAGACTTTTGAAAAAGGAAAGCGGGTTATTATATTTGACAATCTACGCGGACTGCTGCGACATCTTTTTGTTGACGAAAAACTGTTGGATAATGCTGAGAATGTTGTTAACGAGCCAGTACACAACGAGTCCCGACGCGAAATTGAGGAACATGAAGGTGAACACAATCGGCATAAGCATCATCATCTTTGCCTGTCTGGGATCAGCGGTAGTAGGCGTCATCTTCTGCTGTATAACCATCGTAATTCCCATCACTATAGGCAGAGGGCCGACGGCTGAGCCCGCAAGCAGAGGCACGAACTGTGGAATATGACCAAAAAGCGTATCAGGGGCTGAGAGATCCGTTATCCAGAGCATAAAAGGCGCTCCGCGAAGCTCGATCGCGATAAGGAGGACCTTATATAAGGCAAAGAAGACGGGGATCTGAAGAAGCATGGGCAGGCATCCGCCCATGGGGTTGACCTTATATTTTTTGTAGAGCTCCATCATCTCGGCCTGCATCTTCTGAGGATCTTTTTTATATTTCTCCCTGATCTCGTTCATCTTCGGCTGGAGTTCCTGGAGTTTCTTCATCGACTTCTGCCCTTTGTTCAGGATAGGGATAAAGGGTATCCTCACCACAATAGTAAGCAGGACTATGGCCCAGCCGTAATTGCCGAGAAAACTATAGAAAAACTTCAGGACCCAGAAAAGAGGCCGGGCAATTATGGAAAAAAACCCGAAATCGATTATATGCTCGAGCCCCAGGTTTAGCTTTGCGAGGTTGTCGTGATCCTTGGGGCCGGCATATATAACGAACTTATTCTCTCCTGGTGCGCCTTTTAAGGCAATGACAGGCGTGTTGTCGTACGTCCATGCGCGTGCCAACTCAACCTTGCCCGCCGGGACAATCGCGGAGAAAAAATATTTATCTTCCTGGGCAATCCACCTGAGGTCATCTTTAAATGTCTTTGGCTCCTTGAGGTTCCCGGGCTTTATCTCCTCCAAAGAGGTGCCTTTCAGGAGCGCGGGCCCCACATGCGTATACCCGCCCTCTTTATCGAACATCCCGAAGCCCGACCCCAGGGTTATCCAGTATTCCGAAATACCCGCCACCTGGTCAGTAAGGTCAACCTTATAGCTGTCATTATAAAAAGTGTATGTCCTTCGTATTGATATACCGTCTTTGGCATATTCAAAGACTATCGAGCCGGTTTGATTGTTTTTGTCCAGCTTGATGTCCCGCCCCGATATGCCGAAGTTCAGGCGGGCGAGGTCGAAATTAGTGTCTGCACCCATACCCAGCGCAGGCATAGGTCCCGGGGTTGCAAGAAGGACGACATCCTTAGCCATTTTGTCTTTATATCTCTTGATCTCCCAGTACTTAACAGTAGCGCCCTTTGATGAAAATATAGCCGTATAGAGATCGCCGTCAACCCGTATCTCTTTTTCCTCAGCCGGAGAGGTTTCAGCTACCAAAGGCGCAGAAGGTATAGCCTGTTTCGCCTCTTCTTTTTTCTCTGCCGGGGGCTTAGGCTGGCGAGCCGGTGGTTCCTGTTTCGCCAGGAAATACTGGGAAGCGATTATCACGAAAACGGAGAGTACGATAGCAAGAAGAGTTTTGTTTTCCATATTTACTTTACCGGGTCAAATCCGCCGGGGTGAAAAGGATTGCACCTTGCCACCCTTTTGATTGAAAGATAAGATCCCTTTACTGCCCCGTATTTCCTGAGAGCCTCGATAGAATATTCAGAACAGGAAGGAACAAACCTGCAGCTTCCGGGCAAAAGAGGGGAGATTAGATATTTATATAACCTGACTATCAGTATTAGTATTATTTTCATTTGAAAGCCCGGCAAATGTTTTGGCTACGACCGCGTCCAAATCAGAGAAAACCGCATCAGCGGCGGCGGTTCTTGCAACCATAACGACGTCATACTTCAGCGGCCTGACGGCCAGCTGCCGTCTGACCGACTCGCGCAGACGGCGTTTTATCCTGTTTCTCGTCACTGCGCTACCGGTTTTTTTGCTGACGGCAAGTCCGAGTCTCATCAGATCAAGTCCGCCCGGCATTGCGTAAATCACCAAATATTTAGAAGAAAATTTGCGGCCGGCCTCAAAGACCCGTTTAAAATCCCCTTTCCTTATAAGAGGATAGAAAAACTTCTTTTGCTTCAAACGGCGAGTTTTTTCCGTCCTTTTTTTCTTCTTCTCTTGATGACGTTGCGACCGCCCGGGGTACTCATCCTTTCAAGGAACCCGTGAGTCCTCTTCTTTTTAATCTTGTGTGGGTGAAATGTTGTATACGTTCCCATATTTTTTCCTGAGCAAGAATTATAATCTCAGAAAAAGGTTTATGTCAAGCAGAACGGGGGCGGGCGATTCACGACATACCGAAGACGCTGGGGTTCATCATTGGAAAAATATCTTCTGATAATTGGTTGGCTCATATTGTCCCTTTTTCACGCTAATGAAAAACCTTCCCCTCCCGGGTCTGTTTCAATATTCTCTCGTACTGCCCTGTTTGATCCTCTTCACAAGCTTTTTTTAAGTTATTCAAGATATCACCAAGCTCTTTGTTTTCCGCCAGCCTCTTATCTTCCGCTATTACCTTCTCAAGAGCTTCACAGCATTCAGGACACAAACCATCATCTTCTATCCCACACTGTCCCCCGCAGTTACCAACCTGCCTCTCCAAGTGGTCTACTTCCATAAAGATTTCCTCAAGTCGCCATACGAGATCTAAGAATTCTTCTTTATGCATGAGTAAGGATACCCTCCAGAATCTCATTCAGTTGATTGCATAACCTGAACCCGTCGATATCGACGATTGCAGTTTTATTGAAAGTTGTCGTCATCTTGTTCCAGGTCTGAGATAAGCTCTTTTTCCTTCTCTTCACACTGCTGATCAAAAATGTTCAACAAGTCTAATATTTCTGTTCTTGCAAAAGCCACAGGTCCAGCATGGTAATCAGCAGTTTCTATGTTTCATCTTTGAAGAATAGAATCCAAATGACCCGATTTGCCTAGCCAGCACAGTATCAATAGGGAGTTCTTGTTTGTAAGGTTTTTTATCCTCGGTCACGGTTTATAATTTTTCAATACGGTGATCAATATACTATAGACTCTACTATATATTCCCTCTGTCAGTGGATTCCCTTGATCCTGCAATATTCAATATATAGGGTCTAACACAGCATCCAACCACTCTGAAACAATCCTGATAGCCTCATAATCTTGCTGTTTACTCAAGTTAATATGGAGCCATGGCTTATAATGCTGGTCGGTGATCTTCTTCCTGAGGGCAGACCCCGAACCCATCCTGTTGAAAGTGAAGATTAGGGTAGCATCAGCATCCAGTGCATTCTTCTCAGTTCTTGCCTGGTAATGGCGTGATTTCAGCTCCTTCATTTTGTTGTATTTTAGGGGAAGTGTGCCCTCCTCGGTTCTTCTTCCAGCAGGAAACCCCCATAATCAAGCCGTAATGACATGGCAACATCTATGCCGGCACGGTCAGCACCTGTCTGACCACCTGATATTATTTTTGATATTTTGTGATGGTTCATTTACCTCTCTGCTGTTTCCTGAACTCCCATGGGGGGGAAGGATTATTGTCTTTCCATAAGCCCAGCCTCTTTGATCTTGCTTCGTTCTCAGCCTCAATATACTCTGAGGTGTAGGGTCGTTTCAGATGCTGCCGATATGCCCACGCGTAGCCGCGTTTGATCATCTCAAGGTTTATGTCCTGTCCGTCCTTCTTGATAAGACACACCTCGCGCTTGTATGTCTTCTGCCCGGTGGTCGTAACCTCGACTGTCTGCCCCAGTATCAAGCGTTTCAGTTCCCGGCTCGCCTCTTCGCCGAATCTCTGACCTCCCTTGCCGAACCGCAGGTGTGCCGTCTCGGGTGCATCGATACCATAAAGCCGGCAAACAAAGAACTGGCCTCCGTCCTCTGGTGATATAACTACAGTATCACCGTCTTTAACCTGCATGACTTTTCCCGTAAGTGTCTTTCCGTTAGCGTACGCGGCAGGGGTGAAAATGAGGGCGAGAAGCCCGAGCAAGAGAGCTAAAATCCTCACTGAATAACGCATGGTAAAAGATACTCTTACCAAGGGACAGAGGTCAACCTTTCGCTCGCCGATCACCGACAAAGCCACAAAGAAGAGAGGAATCATTTGCCGTCACGTACTCACAGTACAGCGCAAAAGTTTAACTTTGCCATAACTGCGTAGTATTCCCGTACTTTGCTAAGTTGCGCCACATCTGCAAATGCGATGTTGCCTGGCAAGGATGCCGGAACCCTACGGGCTCGACGACAGGTATAAACTGCATGCGCCTTGAGCCGATCTCGTCCGTGGGTTCAGGTAGAAAAGCATGACATAATAATAGGGTTCCCGCTGATACCTTCGCTCGTGGGGAACGCCGTCGCGGCGATGGCTTCTGGCGGCAAACTGGATCCGGGGGACAGCGTCAACATCACTGTGTCACTGTCCCCTGAAGATGTTTCAGCCGGTACGCAGACAGCCTCGGTAGACTTCAAAAATTTGACGAACGGCGACGGAGACACGTCTCGCGAAATCAGTCTCACGGTGACAGCGGGAAACGCGCCACAGTAGTAGCAAGAGCCGGTATTGCTCCTGTGAACAGCAATTACCAGTTCCTCCGGAGCGGCAGTGGCAATGCCATGGTGAACTATTCCTATATTGCTAACGCTGGGGCAGCGAGAGCGGGCAAAATTACCATTGCCGGCTATCGTGATGACGACTCATTTCATCGAAGTTTGTTTTTGCCAATATATGTCTCTATTGCAGATCTGGTATCGGCTTTAAGATGATAGAATCTGATCCCGTAACGATAAATATTGTTGGATTTTATCATCACCCTCACTACTTCCGAGTTTACCGTTATTTGTCTGACACCCGGCAGGCTCAGCTGACAGGATACCTTGTCCCTTTTTTTAAAAATCCTGTCTGTTTGTATCAGAAGACCTGTGCTGCTTATGTTGACTGCATTGCAGAAAAAAGTCTGGTAAGAACAAGAACCAATGACCGAGACCTCCACAGGGATTCTTAAAGATTCCCTTCTTTGAACATGAAACACCTCCCTTATTTTTTTAAGAAGCTGGGCGGCATCAATAGGTTTTGTAAGATAAAAGTCGGCCCCTGATTTTTTGCATCTTTCGATGTCCGCCTCATTGTTGTTGCATGCCAGTATTACAAAGGTCCCCTTCATTTTATTTTCCTGCTTTATAGTAGAGCAAAGCTTGTCACCACTGATTCCTGAGGTGTCGAGGTCCGCTATAATAAGATCCATTTTTTGGGAGGCGAGCATCTTCAGCGCCTCTTCGCCAGACATTGCCGTATATATCTTGTATTCACCTCTGTGCAGGATGTCCCCTTCCTTGTCGATGATTGCCTGAAGCCGGGACATCATAAGTATTTTTTTCAAGCTTTTCCCCCTATTGACAAGCATCACCCCGCCAGGCCGTCAGGTCAAAATTGGCTAAGGAGGTAAGGCGCCAACACCTGCACTCATGCCTGACAGCTCCGGTAATCACCGAACTGAAACGAGGGTGACCGGCTAACAATGTCGGGCCTGGCGTGGAATGATATAGCAATTGCCTGTCAGCATGGACTCGAAACAGATCAATGTGGCGGGAAATTCATAAGAATTCCCTCTACAGCCTGCTTTAGGTCGCTCGAAGCTGCATCCGTGTTGATTGTACCTGATGCTGTGCCCCGCCAGACCAACTCTCTGGACAGGCCGGCAGGTGACGGCATATCGTGCCTGATTTTGTAGATATTCAAGGTAAGCATCCGAAGCTGATAGCCGTAATGATAGCTGCCGCTGTCGAATTCATAATTCATCGATATCATAAGATCGGCCTTCTCTGACATCCGGGAGAAGCCTTTCTGAACCAGGAGCTGATCCGCGAGAGTCTGTACATTTGCTTCAAGGAGGGAGTCTTGCCTGCTCATGCCCGATGACGGGGCCCATGCATAACTCTTTTGTTCCGAGAAGCTGGCCTTTGTGTCATAGGAATATTTTATGGCTGTCGCACAGCCACCGATAATCATAACAGATAAAAAGATTGTTGCTGTCAGCGCCAAGCTTTTGTATTCCTTGAATGAGCTCATCTTTATGCCTCCTTCATGAAGGTGATATGAAAAGACCGTATCTTCCCGAGCATGCTTAACTAATAACAGGTTATACTCTGCCTGTCAAGGATGCAGCTTCCAGAGATGCAGGTGGCCAAGGGCAGCTAAGGGCCGGCCTTATTCACATTCATCTCCACGTAGATGTCTTTGACTCGGCCAGGGCCGCACGCTGCCGACCTCATTATATTCACCGCTAAGGTTTCTCCCTGATTCAGGTTGAGGGCGGCAACAAGACCCTGCCGCCTGTTTCCATCCTCGCAGGTGATGACCGGCCACCAGTTCCCCTCGACCCTGTACCGGTTTTCGTTGATGAATTTAACGTATGCCACTATCAGGTTGTTGGGGCCCAGTGGGTCGTATTGCACATTTACCCTGATCCCACGCCGCGCGTCGGGTTGGTCGTCCGCCGCAATGCTAAATGAAGCTGACAGGGCTAACACGCAAAACACGGCAAAAAGAATATTCATCTTCTTCATATAATCCTCCTTTCTAAAGCAGTTCCATAAGAACAGCATACCGCAAATAGCTATCAGTTTTTATAGAAAACTGCCATGTCTCTTCATAGGCTTGCTCTGGTTGAGCGCCAAATGTATTTTGGTAAATCAACTAAAAAGCCCGTGGAGATTTTGGAGCGAAAGACGTAATTTTAAAGAAAAGCAGTACGCACGAGAGCACTTCCTTGACTACGGGCCTGAGTTCAGTACCCGTATCTTAAAACAAGGGAATTTATTAAGAAAACTTAATTTGACTTATTATGCGTTCTCTGGAATCATTGGTAATGAAGTCGGTCTATCTTTTCAAAGCACGGTGAACATCCACAGATAGAGCGAGTGCAGACAAGGTGTACGGGGGAAGAATTAGAACGGCAGTGGGATTGCCAAACATTTATTACTTCAACAGCATTTACATGGGAGGAGCAATGAAGTACAAAGCCACATTGCGACTAACGGCTTCCGGGGAAGTCGTCGGCGAAGTCGTAAATGAGCACGGCAACGTAGTTTCCTCAAGACACTTCGGCGTAATGACAGAGGACGAATTTCGGAAAGGCTTGAAAAAGGTCGAGAATGTGTTTTCAGGGGTGGCGTCAACTGATGCTATAGAACCATCGGAACCCGGACCGCCTTTTTGGCGAGCAGCAGCAACATAGCCTGAAAAACCACTGGTTGCATAGGGAGCCGGCCTAAAGCCGAACATAACGGCGTCGCTGTTTTTAAAGGGGATGCACTGCAAAGTGCATCTCTTTTGGTCTTAAGTCAAACAGAATATCCTCAGTAGTTTCGCTTTGTTAATTGTGAGTCCTTAGATTTCGCTGCAGAGGGGAATTGAAGGCGTAATCCAGCGCTGCGGTATTGCTATAATTACAATAGAGTCGGGGCTGACAGAAAACTTCGTTCAATCCGCCCCGCCAGTGAGGTCCCGTAGGCTTCGGATGCGGTCTGGAGTGAAATGTTCTTACAGATAGCGGTGAAAAAAGGCCGTGGAATACTAAAGAGAATTCCTCCTATAGTTATCCTCTCTTTCGTTGCGTCCTTCACTGCCTGGTCGGCTCAGAACGGCGATGACATCATCGGCCGATGGTACAACGAGGAACATGACGGGCTGATCGAGGTCTTCAAATGCGGAAATAAATACTGCGGAAGGGTTGTTTGGTCAAAAAATCCCAATTACCCGCAGGAGGATAAGGGAGGAAGGGCAGGAGAGCCAAGGGTTGATGATAATAACCCCGATCCGAATCTGCGGAACCGCCCGATCATCGGTCTTCAGATAATGACCGGGTTCGTATATAGCGCGGAAGACCAACAATGGAAGCAGGGCAAGGTCTACGACCCAAAAAACGGAAAGACCTACAGCGGCTATATCACCCTGGTTTCCCCGGACAAGATGTCTTTGAGGGGATACGTCCTTATTCCATTGTTCGGCCGTAGTGCGACATGGACACGACAGCCCCGCTGATGAGATATAATTGTGCATGGACAACTGGATTCCAGATAATCAAAGTTTTCGAAACGTCACTCTGACAGTTGATATTGTTTAATTAATATGTCAATTGGAACACCGATTCTAAAAAACATCCCTTGTAGTTTTGCCCTTCTGCTACTATCAGCCTTATTTACAGTGATTCCTGGCTGCAAGGGCAAGGAAGGCTACAAAAATGAAATAACGAGCAGGGGAATACCATATTCAACAGACTCATTCTTAAATGAGGCAGGAGCAGGAAACAAGGAACGTATAGAGTTATTCATAAAGGCCGGAATGGATGTCAATGCCAAGGACAACGACGGGAACACAGCTCTCATGCGGGCCTCAGCCGGTGATAATTTTGAAATGGTAAGACTGCTGATCAAAAAAGGTGCCGATCTGAACGCCAGGGACAATGCCGGTTACACCGCATTGATTTTCGCCTCATCTAAAGGAGACTTGGAATTGGTAACATTGCTCATAAAGACGGGAGCTGATGTCAATGCATCAAATAATGACGGGGAAACGCCACTGATGTTAGCTTCGCTCAAGGGTGATATTGCCATGGCTCAGCTACTCATTAAGAAGGGCGCCGATGTAAACATCAAAAGCAATAAGGGCAATACGGCGTTAAAATATTCTTTCCTTGACACTCGTCTGTGGGAACTGTTACGAAAAGCCGGGGCGAAAGAATAAAATGCCGCTCGGATTGCAAGCATTATGTCGCTCTCAATATCACGAGCTGTTGATCGATGCTGAATTTCTTGGCCGCCTTAACTCTTCCTCCCATAATCCGTGGCCTGCTGCGCGCCACCGAAAAGCGGGGATATGGACATAGAATTCCACTACTATATTACACACCTGATCGCATTGCGTGCGTTCCCCCTGACAACTAGTGTCTCAAAAGCTTGTGGCTGTCTGCCGTTTTTTTGACAAGATTTGAAATGATTGCCCTATCGCACAAGAACTCCATTCAGGAAAACTTCATATTCTTTGATTCCTTCAAGAAACGACGGCATGCGATATGGGTGCACTTTTTCCCGATAAAGAGGCTTCAACTCCAATACATACATTTTCTCTTCATTCAAAGTAACTTCAAATTCCTTTGAAAAGTTTTCCGCCGGCAGACCGAAGAATATCTTATGAGTGCCTGAAGCAATTCTGATCTTCTTATCAAGGACATACTTAACTCCTGGTCCCGCCTCCGGGTCAGCGCTTGTTCTGCCTTTCTCATCATTCGGAGGAATATTATCCATGCTCCCATCGACTTTCCATATGGCCGCCTGACCATCTACATTTATCAAGAAAGGGTAATCCGGATTGCCGTGAAACTGCTCCCTGGGCTCAAGAGGGTAATGACCTTCCCGATGGGTCTTGATTGATGCTTTAATGGTCATATCTACAAAACCTTTTGGAACAGGCCCGCCTTCAATAACTTCCCTGAACACATCAGCTTTTTCGCTTTGCGATTTCAGTTTAATTTCTTTGGCACTTGTACCGCAGCCAAGAAGGCAGATGCTCATAACCGCAGTTACCATAACTAACATCAGCCGCTTCATAAGAGTTCCTCGATCTGTCTCCTCTTTCACCGCATAGGCTTTCGCACTGCATCTGCGAATTGCGGAATCACAATCTGAAACCGATGATCCCCGTCACCATAAAGCCGTCCAGGTTCGTTTTTGTATCGAGAAGGCTTGCCTTCGTGGTGAAAATATACCTGCCTTCGGTCCCTATGAACATTCTTCGGGAAATATTTACGGAAAAGCCAAGAAGGCCATGACCCCCAAAGGCAGCACCGCTATCGTCGGTTGACGAACCGCTCACTGTTGTTTCCATAGTGGCAAAATAGACTCCCACGCCTCCACCCGCGTACGCTTCGCCGCCCCTGAAGGGAAGCACTATTTTGAGGCTGGCTGTGACCGGAACAACCCATATGTCTTTATCCACGCCGGCGTCCGACGCATTGGTCTTGAAGTACCCGACCTCGCCCTCAAAGGCCAGGTTCGGATTCAAATATGAACCGACTGCGATTTCTCCGGTGAAGACTGTATCGAACCCGTTGTCATGGAGATTGCCGGTTGGGAAATATGCACCTGGTTTCACCTCGATATAAGGGTCCTTCTTCTCTGCGGCAAAGTCTGCGGCAAAGCCGGAAAGGGGCGCCATTACCATAACTATAAAGCTCAACACTGCGACTGTTATGACAGAATACTTCAATCCTGTTCTCCTTTCCTATATTTCTAACGGCATAATAACAGGATTCCCATAACTCTATTCTTCCTAAACAGCTTCACCGCTCCGCTGTTGCTCTCACTTCTGTGCGTATGTTGATATCTGTCACCCTCTTCGCAAGATAACAACTTGAAGGATATGGAGTGCATTTTCCAAGGTCAATACCCATTGTCCAAAGGATAGTAGCAATCAGGCCTCAAGTCAAATTGCCTCGGTGAGCCAAGGTACTCTTACCTCCCCAAAAAATTCCTAAATAAATAAGTGACTTGCCCGCATATCTCTGCCCGGGAGTTAAGAAAATTTAATCTGTGGTTAATTGGAAGTTAATAATCCTTTGATAAGCTTTTTGTGAAGCTATCCTAAGATAGGGAGGGTGAAAATGAGAAGATTCAGAGTTCTCATTGTTGACGAATCACTTTTCTTTCGCAATTGGCTCAGAAAACTCGTCCTCGCGATTCCTAAAATCCAGATTATTGGCGAGGCAGAAGACGCGCTCAGTGCTTTGCATTTCTTGCGCAAAGCAAAGGTGAAGCCGGACGTCATTATTGTAGATATGAAGACCCAATGGAGGCTCGGGACCGATCTTATCAAGTCCTTCAGGCAAATTACCCCCATTTCCAGGATAATTGGGCTTGCAAGCGGCGGATATCTCCTCTATCAGAGAAGGACAGCTGAAAAAGCAGAGGTCCTTCTTAATAAAATAACAGAATACAACAAGATAGCTGACATTCTAAACAGCTATGCATCAGGTTATGCATGATGACACAGCACCGGGGTCGAGCAGTCACCCTTTCGCCTTATAATCTTCACCTGTTAATCCGAGTGTTCAGGTTATTGCGATCTTGCGGAGCATCTCCAGTTCGTCAAGCATTTTGCCGACGCCGAGAGCCACTGCTGTCAGGGGGTTCTCGGCTATGGTAACAGGAAGGCCTGTCTCCTGCTTGATAAGCAGGTCGATCCTGCGAAGAAGCGCACCTCCACCGGCAAGGACAATGCCCCTGTCAACGATATCAGAGGCCAGTTCCGGAGGGGTGTTTTCAAGAGCGATCTTGATGGTATCGAGTATGACACTGATCGGCTCGGACAGCGCCTCGAGTATCTCATCTTCATTGACCGTTATCGTCTTTGGTATACCCGATATGAGGTCGCGCCCTTTGATGTCTTTAACCTTCTTTTCTGAACTGCCGTTTCGGCAGGCAGAGCCGATCTCTATCTTGATCTGTTCTGTCGTCGTTTCGCCGATCATGAGATTGTATCTTCTTTTTATATAGGCCATAATCGATTCGTCCATCTTGTCGCCACCCACTCTTACCGCCTTGCTGTAAACCACTCCGTCTATGGATATGATGGCGACGTCTGTAGTGCCTCCTCCGATATCGACGATCATGTTGCCGGATGGCTCTCCGACAGGCATACCGACGCCGATAGCTGCCGCCATAGGCTCCTCAACAAGGTAGACTTCTCTGGCGCCGGATGCCTCGGCCGCGTCCTTGACGGCCCGCTGTTCCACCTGTGTAATCCCGGATGGCACGCCGATTATTACCCTAGGCGACACAAAACTTCTCCTATCATGGACCTTCTTGATAAAATATTTGAGCATCTCGCCTGTCGCGTCGAAATCCGCGATTACCCCCTCTTTCATCGGTCTGATGGCCATAATATTGAGAGGCGTCTTGCCGAGCATCTTCTTTGCTTCGGAGCCGACTGCCACCGTCTTTCTATTGTCCTTCTTTATTACGACGACTGAAGGTTCATCGCAGACAATGCCCTTCCCTTTAACGTAGACGAGGGTGTTGGCAGTGCCCAGGTCTATTGCAAGGTCATTCGAAAACAACCCGAGTATGCTATGAAGAAACATGTCACCTCCACTCTTTTTTCTGGAGTTTTAAAAAGGCCCGATGCTCCCGGAGCCTATCGCGCAGACATAATATAGTTGTCGATCGTTAAAAGCCGATTAAGAAAAGGTTAAATTTTCTTAACCGCATATTACGGACTAGGAAACCATCTATGGTAAAGATGGCAAAACTGTCCGGGAGAAATTCCGGCTATAACAAGCGGCGTTAGGAGGTATGAAAATCCAGCGGCCTGTTGCCGATCAATATTAGCCTGTCCGACCGGTCGATTATATGCCCTTAACAGCGACCTACCTCCCCGTCGTTAGTACATAATGAAACCTCCAACAACTCCAAAAGGCCCGCCAGAGGCACATTTACCCCCTTCAGTGCAAATACTGTTGAACCCGCCGGGATGTGTTGCTTGAACCTGGCAAGTATCACTGCCGACGCACACATAGATGCAAGTTAGCGGGGATCCCGAGCAGGTTACGCACCTTGCAGATGCTCCGTTACCGTCGCAGCCACCGCCTTCGCCCCCATTAGACCCGATCATCCTCCCAAATTGTTGTTCAGCGTCCGGCGGCATCGGGACCGGCCAGTTCCAATCTATGAAGTATGAGGCGCCGGCGTCACCCTCCTTTGGAAACGAGGTCGCAGTTACGGCTTTTTGCATGCAGGCCACGGCAACTTCGTCCTGGCCTCTAGGCAAGGTTGATTTGCCGCTCTTGAGAGTCTTGAATGTCCATCCTCCCTTCGCATCGTCCTCGTACAAGTACTGCATTTCTATTGTCCCTTTGCCCTGAACTTGATCCCAGCAGGTCTTGAGATTTGGCACTACCTTGGAGTGAAAATAGCGGTTGATCCTCTTTTGCGCGGCAACGGACTCTTTGAATTTGCCGCCTTCCAGATCGGGCGCTGGCTGAGCTGTCGTGCACGATAAAGTAGTGATCATCAGGGCCATCACGGCTGCACTTACCGCACAATGCATCAACCCTCTTCCAAGAAATTTTGCTGAACGAGAAATATTGAGAAATGACATGTTATTCCTCCTTATCGTTGCGGGTGAAATCTATTTTTTCTTTCCCCCTGCTAGCATCATTTCAAATACATCCTGTCAAGTCAAATTAAAGTTTTTTAATGAACTGATTCAGGAGGGTAAGCAGCGTCCATCGTCATAATTCATTGATATCTAAACAAAATTACCTTAAAGAAATTGCCGGAGATGTCTTTTGTAAAATTCTTCGACAATTTTTTGGCAAAACTTTAGTGAATCTCTATGTCGACGCTTTATTTTGTTTGATGGTCGTCCTAAATTTGTGATATGATTTTTTGAGATTAACAAAGCGAGAGTCGACATACCAAGGCCTTTGCACGGAGAAAGAAGATGGAACGACCGGGGCTTATGGTCCTGAGCATGCGATCAACACTCCGGTCAACGCCAACTGGCCTCGTATGCTCCCGATAGATTAGTGAAGCAGGTGAAATGAAGGCCGACGATCCATATGACCTGAACCGGTTTCTGAGCGCCCAGGAAGGCGTGTATGAAAGAGCGCTGGCAGAGCTTAAGGCAGGCCAGAAACGGACTCACTGGATGTGGTTTATATTCCCCCAGATCAATGGATTGGGATACAGTCCAACTACAAAGCGTTACTCCATCAAGAGCTTAGAAGAAGCACGGCAGTATCTTAACCACCCTGTTTTGGGAAAAAGGCTGTTGGAATGCACTGAAGCGGTAGTTGCCCTCAAAAGCGGGACAGTTTCAGAAATCTTCGGCTATCCTGACGATATCAAGTTTAAGTCATCGATGACGCTGTTTGAGAAGATAGCAGGATCAGACTCCGTCTTCTCTGCCGCGCTTGATAAATACTGTCAAGGAGAGCGGGACGCTGCGACTCTCAGCCTGTCAGAGAAGCCAATTTTTCAAACGGGGAAATAAATTCTCGTTAAAACATATTGCCGGACCTTGACGCTGTTAAGCCTTTTTCCCCCTGCTTACTGCAATGACTTCGTACTGAACAAGCAACTCCCCCCCGATTTCGGCCTTCTATCTTTGCCTTTTTCGATCATCATGGGCCCCCCGGGTAGGTTATAAATTAGCGTGTCTCTGATAACAAATCTATCAGTATACGCAGATTATTTCAAGGGCGAATCGGTTCCGTTCTGAGCGAACTCGACCCGCTCCCGTTAACTTTTTTTCGGAGGACTTTTTATGAGACTCCTTCGGGAGCGTTTCAAATAAGAATCACATATTCAAAATTTCTTCAAAAGTCTCTGTTAACTTTTTCACCAATATTCTTAAGCAAAAGTCTTGTTAAGGAGAGAGTTATGAGTTGTCCATATTTTAAGGAAAGCTATTTTGCAATATGTGTTGTTCCCAACGCCATCCATATCCCCACTATCGACGAGATGGAGAGACTCTGCTTCAGGTCCTCTTATCGTAACTGTCCGAATATCGCGCGCATGGAAGACCCTGAGAATAGTGGAGAAGAGTGCAGTACAAGCGGCCTCAATAAATTGAGAGCTGATCCGGCTGCCTGGCCTTCGTTTACAAATAGAAGAGGCCGAGACTTCGGCTGAGCCTATCAGCCCGGATATTAATAAACTTTTTTTCGTATTGCCCGCCGAAGGCGAGGCGAGAAATTGCCTCGGAGCGCAGCGAGAATATCCTCCCCAGGCGGATTCGCCGGGGCGAAAGAGAAAAGACGGTCTCGTCCTGCACTCATGAATTATATAGGTTAAAGCGCATTTGCGATGTGGAGTTTTGCTCGCTGAGGTTAAGAAGCCGAGGAAGATTCGGAAATGCCTCCCGGCAGCTGCTAAAACAGCATCGGCTCCCTTTCAGGATCGTTTTCTTTTTTGGGGGACCTCTCTGCTGATCTGAAGCAATAGGCCTCTTCTATCAGCTCGATGAGATGAAGCACCGGCCTGTCTGTTATCGTTCTTCCAAGCTGAAAGACACAGCTCGGGCAAGCGGTGATCACCATGTCGGCATTGGATTCGATGATCCGGTCTGTCCTCTTTTTAAGCAGGGATGTGGATGTTTCCTTGAAGCAAAGACAATAAAGACCTCCGAAGCCGCAGCAAGCGCGATCCGCCGGGCCTGCGAGATCAAGGCCTGACTTCTTTATTATCTCGCGCGGTTCTTTTTTGACCCCTAGCCCGTAATATAGATGGCACGGGTCATGATAAAAAGAGGTCTTGTTAATTTTGTCCAGGCGTTTTAGTTTGTCATCAAAAAAAGTTGATATATCCATAGCCCTGTCGAGCCCCTTTCCGATGGTCTTTGGATATTCGATTTGCAAGGAAGTTGTGCAGGTAGGGCAGGGGCTTAATATCGCATCAACTTTTAGTCTGCTTAGGACGCGGTAATTCTTTTTTGCAAGCTCAGCCGCTTCCTTTTCGAGTCCCAGCGCCCTAAGCGGCGCCCCGCAGCAGGTCAGACCTTTTGGCAGGACGACTTCATATCCGAATTTCTGAAGCACGTTGACTAAAGACTCCCCGAAATGAGGGAACACGTAATTTGTAGAGCAGCCCACAAATATTGCGACCCTTCCCTTTTTCTTATGGACCTTGAAAACCTGCTCGTTTTTACTGAAGGGAATCTCGGAAAACTCCGGGCTGAAAGGTATTATCCCCCGGCGCATGAGCATGGGGAAAATGAATCTTTCCCCCAGCCGCAGCAGCCTGAAGGTGAAATCGGGCCATTTGGCCGACATCTTCGCAGCGGACCTTAGGAGCCTCCGCTTCTTATCGTCTTTGCTGAGGATGGCCCTTCCCCGGTACATGACCTCCATGATATCGACGCCAAGGGGACATATCCCGGAACAGGCCCCGCAGAGAATACAACTGAAGATTCGCTCGCTGAGCAAGGGGGAAGGCTTAATCTCGCCCTTTATGAGGCTATGCAAAAGGATAAGACGGCCCCTTGTCCCCATAGGCTCAAGCGGATCGTCATCAAGGGTCGGGCATGGTGCCTTGCAGCCGCCGCAGCGCACGCATTTCGAGAGGTCTTCCAGGTATGCAGATGTTTCAGTTTGCATAGAGCGACAGGAAAACAGAGGCCGGTTTAACTGCTGACCCTGGCCTTGTTGCCATCTTCAAGAACCCTGTTCATGTTTCCGCTTCTGTAACCTTCCAGGTCCATCGAGACAAAGTGGTATCCAAGAGACCGTAATTTCTCTGTGATGATACGTCTGTTAGTGGGATTCAATAACACATGCATATCGTCTTCGTTAACCTCAATCCGTGCGCACTCCTCATAATCTCTCACCCTCGCCTCGCGAATGCCTAAGGAAACGATGAATTCCTCTGCCTGTCCCACGCGGCGCAGGGCCTCGGCCGTTATTCTCCGGCCGTATGGGATACGTGAGGACAGGCAAGGTGAGGAAGGCCGGTCCCAGTTCTTTAGCCCGAGTTCTCTGGACAGTGCCCTTATCCTGTCTTTCGAAAGTCCCTGTTCGGCAAGGGGACTTCGCACGGCGTGAAGCAAAGCGGCCCGTCTTCCCGGCCTGTAGTCGGTCATGTCATCTGAGTTTGACCCGTCGAAGACATGCTGAAAGCCCTCCTCTTTGGCAATGGCCTGTAGGTTTCTGAAAAGCTCATCCTTGCAGAAATAACAACGATCAGGGGTGTTTCTTACAAAAGACTCGCTCTGGAGTTCACCGGTATGTATGAAACGGTGTTCCACTTCAAGTTCACCGGCTAATGCCGTGGATGCATCTTTGTCCTGGCGCGGCATTGTCTCTGATATAGCTGTTACAGCCAATATTCTCATCTGTGCAGTCTTCATGACAGCCAGCAAGAAAGAGCTGTCGACACCGCCTGAAAAGGCAAGAACAGCGCTTCCGCATTCTTTCAGAGAGGTCACGAGGTCAAGAAATTGACTGTCCGAGATGAGTGGTTTTTCCATGCTCACAATGCGCCTACTTCGTAATTTTCCTGGTGCATCTTGTTGTCGGCGCGGATCATCACCTTAACGCCGTACTTGCTTTCCACATCCTCAATTCCGAGCATCTCCTCGTCAGAGAGCATCTCGGCCACGACAGGATGAGCGGTAATTATGATCTTTTGACTGCCGTGTCTCGCAAGCTTCTTTATGGTCCTCAGGATTTCATAGCAGAGCGTGTCAGGAGATTTTACAAACCCTTTTCCTTCACAGTAGGGACAGGTTGTGCTGAGCGTTCTGCCCAGGCTCTCTCTCACCCTTTTTCTCGTCATCTGGATAAGACCCAGCTCGGATATATGAAAGATTGTGTTTTTAGCCCTGTCTTTCTTCATCGCCTCAGTGAAGGCGCTGAAGAGCTTGTCCCTGTTTTCGGACTTGTCCATGTCAATGAAATCGATAATGATTATGCCACCCAGGTTCCTAAGCCTTATCTGATATGCTATCTCCTTCACGGCTTCGAGGTTTGTCTTGAGGATAGTGTCTTCCAGGCCCTCTTTGCCGACAAATTTTCCGGTGTTTACGTCTATAACGGTCATTGCCTCAGTCTGGTCGACGACTATGTATCCTCCGGACTTTAACCAGACCCTCCTGCCGACCGCTCTTGATATGTCGAGCTCTATTCCGAAGGCATCAAACAAAGGCTCGGCCTCCTCATATAATTCTATTTTGTCGAGCAGTTTGGGAAAATATGTTTTTACAAAATCGATGATCCTGCTATATTCCTCGGCTGAGTCGATTATCAGCCGTTCGACGTCCTGGCTCATAAGGTCGCGTACCGACCGAAACACAAGATCCAGGTCGCTGTAAAGGAGTCCTCTTGCAGGCACCCTGTCCTTCTTCTCTGCGAGGTTTTCCCAGAGAAGAAGAAGGAATTGGAGGTCTTTTTGGATGTCTTCTTCGGTGGAATCTTCGCTGGCTGTCCTGATGATAAGACCAAAGCCCGCGGGCTTTATCCTCTCGACGAGTTCCTTCAGTCTGTTTCTTTCCTCCTCGTCGGATATCCTTCTTGAAATGCCCACATGTTCAACGTTAGGCATAAGCACAAGATATCTGCCAGGCAGCGTTATATATGAGGTGACCCTGGCGCCCTTGGACCCTATAGGGTCTTTGGAAACCTGTACCAGAAACTCCTGACCCTCCTGGATGATCTCCTCAATCGTCATCTCCGAACGGCATCTCTTCGGTATCACCCCCCCGAGGGTGTTCTCTTTTTCTTCCTCCTCAAAAAACGGGGCATATTCGTCGGTGTCCGCTTTAATGTCGGCCACGTACAGGAAGGCCGCCTTTTCGAGGCCGATGTCCACAAAAGCCGACTGCATGCCCGGAAGGATCTTGACGACCTTGCCTTTAAAAATATTCCCTACAAGGCTCGCATCACGTTTGCGCTCGACGTAGAATTCGACGACCTGTCCGCCCTCTAGCAAGGCGACTCGCGTTTCTCCCCTTGTAACGTTTATCAGGATCTCGCTGCCCATATCCTCTCACCCTCTATGGGTTCCGTCCAACTCCCTTTCCACCCGAAAACAGCTACGCGGGTTATATCCAACTCCTCTGCAGGAACTCCGAAAAGCAACGGCATTAATTCACTGAGCCTCACCTTAAGCCCGTCGTGTTCCCTGAGCGTAACCCGGAAGGTCTTCTCATCAAGGCCAGTCGCATCCTCCACCATCTTTCTTATATCAATGAGTCCATCTTTTCTTTCAACGAGGACCTCTTCCTTTCCGAAAAATACTGAGCAGTCAAGCATCTGATCAGCCTTTATTTCATAAATATATCTTACAATAAAACTGCTAAGTGACATTTCATGCTTGTCAAGCAAAGACATTTTATTTGCCCTTATGCCTTCGGGTAAAACCCTGTTGAGCGCCTCAAGGAAGGATTCTTGTCTTACGGGCGGGGCCATTTCCATATCCAGATATTCTTTGAGACCCGCGATGCCCACGCCGAGAGCGGGGCCAAGGGATATCTTAGGCGACGGATGAAACCCGCTTGAATATTTTAGCGGAAAACCGGCCCTCCGAAATGCCCTTACAATAGCAGTCATCAGTTCGAGATGGGAAAGATACTTGGCCTTGCCTGTTTTTGAATATTCGACCCTGATCCTTACGGACTCTTCCAGAAGCGGTGGAAAGATGTCCTTGTGAAGACTGCCGGAGGAGATTCCGGGTTCTCCGGAAACCTTTCCTGATCCGTTATTTTCGGAAGCACTTTCCGATCTTTCCATCTTCGCGCAGATGACGCCGCAGTTTCGGCAGCTTTTTCGGCAGTCAGAGGTGAAGTTGCCGGAGACGGCGTTTTGGTACTCCCTGAGAAGATAATCTTTTGTAACGCCGGTCTGAATATCTTCCCATGGAAGGACGGCCTCAAGAGGATATTTTTTTTCGGCCACCATGGCGGCGTCTATTCCGGAAACGTCCATAGCCCTTTTCCATTTTTCAAAATCGAAGACCTCGGTCCATGCATCGAGCCTGCATCCGGCCTTCCAGGCAGCCTCCATGAGGGCCGAGACGCTCTCGTCTCCCCGGGCGAGCACTGCTTCCAGAAGCGACATTTCCTCGTTATGTCCCTTGTATTTGACCCCCTTTTTAAGCAGCGCCTTCTTAAGGTAGAAGTTCTTTTCTTTGAGGACGTCAACGGGGTCTTGTCCGTACCACTGAAACGGCGTATGAGGTTTAGGTATGAAGGAAGACACCCCCACGCTTATGTTGACATGTCTGCCTGTGAGTTTCCTGGATATCTTTATCGCCTGAAGCACCATCTCGGGGATTGCGGCTATATCTTCTTCGGTCTCTGTCGGGAGTCCGCACATGTAGTAAAGTTTCAGGTTATGCCAGCCTTCTTTAAAAAGTGTCTCAAGGGCACTGATGTAAGTGTCTTCAGAAAAGTCCTTGTTGATTACCGACCTGAGCCGTGCAGTTGCCGCCTCCGGGGCGATGGTGAACCCTGTTTTTCTTACCGCCCTTATCTCACGCAGGATATCTCTGTTTACCGAAGCAACGCGAAGTGACGGCAGAGACATCGAGATCTTCCTTGCTCCGAACCTCCTGTTAAATTCCTTCATCAACGGCTGAAGGCAGGAATAATCGCCGGAGCTTAGAGATGTGAAGGAGACATCTTCATATCCGGTATTTTTTAATGATTTTTCGGCAAGCTCAAGGACCTTCTCCGGCGACCTTTCACGGACCGGCCTGTAGGCCATGCCTGCCTGGCAGAACCTGCATCCCATCGAACAGCCCCTTGCAATCTCGATGTTGACCCTGTCATGAATAATATGGGTATAAGGAAGCACAGGCTTTTCAGGAAACGGGGCGTCTTCAAGAGAGGGGATGATCCTGCGCATGACTTTTTTGCCCTTGCCCAGGAATGGGACGAAGACCCCGTCTATTTCGGCCAGTGCCTTAAGAAGGCCTTCCTTTCCCTGCCTGCCGCCTTCTTTCCATCCGAGGTATGTCTTGAGGATTTCCTTTATGGCCTCCTCGGCATCCCCTATAAAGAAGGCTTCTATGAAGGGTGACATCGGAAGGGGGTTTAACGTACAGGGGCCGCCTGCTATCACGAGCGGTCCTCCTTTTTCAAGACGCACCTCTGTCCTGACCGCAATGCCGCCCAGATCGAGCATGTTAAGGACGGTCGGATACGATAGCTCGTACTGGAGACTGAAACCGACTATATCGAAATCCCTTAAAGGCAGTCCTGATTCAAGAGAAGAAAGAAGATGCCCTTTTTTTTTCAGAGCGTCTTCGAGGTCTGTCCATGGGGCAAAAACCCTTTCGGCAGAAGCGAAGGGAAGCCTGTTGACAATGTCATAGAGGATCTTAAGTCCAAGGTGAGACATCCCGATCTCATAGATGTCGGGAAAGGCGAGGGCCGTCTTTAAGGGCGCCTTCTTATGTATTGAATTAAGCTCACTGTTTATATATCTGCTGGGTTTCTGAAAAGATAAAAGGTTCACCTTTAAAAGATAACACCCACCCGGAAGCTTTGGCAAGCAACGAACTTGACCAAAATTCACCATCGAGAAAGTCACCACTTGCGCGGAGACGGCATTCTCCCATCATTCTCGCTTCGCTCTCTACGAGTCGTGGACCGAGGAACTCTCCTCGGCGAGTCGCCGTGGCGACCGGCGCGCCCGCCTGCGGCAGGCAATACGCGCCGCTGAATCCGCCCGAATGCATCCCCGCACAAAGTTGAAGGTGAATTTTGGTTGACTTGCAAGCCGCTCAAGCGGTTAAATACATGATGAAAATATTCCGTCTCATTTTTGTTTTATTAGCCGCTGTTTCAATTCTTTCCTGCTCCGGCAAGTCATCCGTTAAACCCAACGAACCTTTCGATGCGGAGAAATTTTTTACAAGAGGCAACAAGCTCATCGACGATAAGGAATATGCAGAAGCGCGAACCGTTTTGCTTGAGGTCCGAAACAGGGATCTCACAAAAAAATTCGCCCCTCTTGCGCAACTCAGGATTGCTGATTCCTACGTGAAGGAAGACGAGCCGGAACTTGCTGTAGCCGAATACAGGAAATTCCTTGAGATGTATCCTGACCATAAGAATGCTTCGTACGCCCAATATCAGATCGCGATGGTGTATTTCAACCAGATCGAGAGCCCCGAGAGGGGCTATAGCGGCGCGGCCAGCGCGCTTGCCGAGTTCGAAAAGCTGAAGCGCGATTTCCCCAGGAACCCGTACAAGGAATTGATCGAGATAAGGATCGAAAAGTGCCTCAACGTCATGGCAGATTACGAATTTCTCGTGGGCGAATTTTATATGAAGAAGGGGGCCTATGCCCCGGCAATCGGACGGTTCGAGGGACTGTTAAAGAAATTTCCCGATTATAAAAAGCAGGAGAAGGTCCTGATTGATCTTGCCCAGTCCTATAAGCAGATCGGACAAAAGGAAAAATCCGTGGAAATTCTTAATAGTATTATCGAGAAATATCCCAACAGCCCTTTTGCTTCTGACGCGAGGAAGGAGCTTTCCAGGCTTCAGCCCCGGGACAAGAAATAACCCGGTCCCTGCCCGTGAATTACTATCCTGCATTTCTCAACCTTACAGACAGGAAAGCGGTGGTAGTGGGAGGCGGAAAAGTCGCCCAGAGAAAAGTCAGCGCCCTTATTTCCTCAGGCGCGGATATCACGCTGATTAGTCCTTCTCTTACAAAGGAACTCCGGAAGAGCCTCACAGCAGGAATGATACGACATATACCGCGCCAATACAGGACAGGTGACCTCGAGGGCGCTTTTTTGGTGATTGCAGCGACGGATTCTGCCGAGACTAACAGAAGGGTGTCGAAAGACGCCCCTGCCCTGGTCAATGTGGTGGATGTGCCTGAGGAATGCAATTTCATCGCCCCCTCGGTTGTCAAAAGGGGGCATCTTGTTATTGCGATATCTACAGGGGGTGCAAGCCCGGCATTTTCGCGGGCCATCCGGCAGGAGCTTCAGCTCTTGTATGGCTCCGAGTTTTCCGGCTACCTGAAATTCGTAAAAGAGATAAGAAGGAAGGCTATGACGGCAGTCCCCGAAAAGGGCAGGAGGGAGCGCTTCCTCAAAGGGCTCGCCTCGGTAGAGATACTTGCCACACTCAGGGCCAAAGGGATCGGTGCAGCTAAAAAGGTTGTCACTGATAGACTAAAAAAGTTTTCCCGGAATCTCTGATGCAACTCAGCATCCTTTTCGTTCCTTTGTTTTCTTGAAAAAAAAGCGCGGCTGTGGTAGTCTTTTAGACTTAAGCGGCCCGCATTTTGCGGGCTGAAAATTCACACGCCGGCTACAGTCCTGCCATTGGTCCCTAAACGGGTTGGCAGGGAAGGCGGAGGAAAAACCACAGGAGGCTCACAATGGTAGTTTCAATGAAAGAGTTGCTTGAGGCCGGGGTACATTTCGGTCATCAGGTGAAGCGCTGGAACCCGAAGATGAAGAAGTATATCTTCGGCGAAAGAAACGGCATCTACATTATCGACCTTCAGAAGACCCTGAAAGGCCTTGAGGAGGCTTATAATTTCGTGAGGGATGTCGCGGCCACGGGATCTGAGGTGCTTTTTGTAGGCACGAAAAAACAGGCCCAGGACGCGGTCGCGGAGGAAGCCAACAGGTCGTCAGCGTATTTTGTAAACCAGAGATGGCTTGGGGGCATGCTGACAAATTTTACGACGGTAAAGAAGAGCATAGAAAGACTGAAAAAGATAGAGACAATGAAAGAAGACGGGACAATGCAACTCCTGCCCAAGAGGGAGGCCTCATCACTTGAGAAGGAAAGGGGCAAACTGGACAAGAACCTCTCGGGAATCAAGCCCATGAAGGGGTTGCCAGGGGTTATGTTCGTGATAGACCCTAAGAAAGAGAGAATCGCTATAGCCGAGGCCAGGAAATTGTCCATTCCGATAGTCGCTGTGGTCGATACGAACTGTGACCCCGACGAGATCGATTATGTCATTCCTGGAAATGACGACGCTATAAGGGCGATAAAGCTTCTGACCTCAAAGATCGCCAATGCTGTGACTGAGGGGAAGGCGGCTCTGTCAAAAGAGGCGCAGCAGGAGGCTGAGAAGGCCCAGGTGGCTGAAAAGATCGAGACCGAAGAGGCCCAGGAGGTGACTGAATGACTACTATATCCGCTGACGCGGTCAAGGACCTAAGGGAAAAAACAGGCGCGGGCATGATGGAGTGCAAAAAAGCACTCGTTGAAAGCGCCGGAGATTTTGAAAAGGCCGTCGACCTTCTCAGGCAAAGAGGTCTGGCGACGGCTGCTAAAAAGGCAGGCAGGACAGCTTCTGAAGGCATGATAGGGTCTTATATACACATGGACAAAATAGGCGTGATGATCGAAGTGAACTGCGAAACGGATTTTGTGGCGAGGACGGATGATTTCAGGGGAATGGTGAAAGACGTCGCAATGCATATTGCGGCCGCAAATCCGGGCTATCTTTCGCGGGAGGAAGTCCCACAGGATGTGATTGAAAGGGAGAAGGAGATCTACAGGGCGCAGGTCACAAACAAACCGCCGCAGGTGGTCGAAAAGATAGTCGAGGGGAAACTGGAGAAGTTCTTTTCGGACACCTGTCTTCTGGACCAGATATTTGTGAAGGACCCCGACCAGAAGAAGAAGATAAAAGACCTCATTACCGAGAAGGTTGCTAAGGTCGGAGAAAATATCGTTGTGAGGCGATTTGTCAGATATCAACTCGGCGAAACCAGGCCTTCCGAGCCGAAGAGCTGCTGAGGAGATATGCCCCTCAAATATAAGAGGATACTCCTTAAGCTAAGCGGAGAGGCCCTTATGGGCGGTAAGGGTTACGGCATCGACGCCGCTACCGTGGATTTCTTGGCGAAGGAGATCAGGGATGTCGCCTCTATGGGTGTGCAGATATCCATAGTCATAGGTGGTGGCAATATATTCAGGGGTGTTCAGGGAAGTCTGGAGGGGATGGAACGGGCTTCGGCAGACTATATGGGGATGCTGGCGACGGTTATCAACGCACTTGCCCTTCAAAACGCACTTGAAAAATATGACCTTCCAACGAGGGTGCAGTCCGCCATAGAGATGCAGGAACTGGCTGAGCCCTATATCAGGAGGAAGGCAATGCGGCATCTAGAAAAAGGAAGGATAGTCATATTCGCCGCAGGCACCGGAAACCCCTATTTTACCACGGATACGGCTGCGGCCCTGAGGGCGATGGAGATCGGGGCCGATGTCATCCTGAAAGGGACAAAGGTTGACGGGGTTTATTCGTCGGATCCGGTAAAGGACCCTAAGGCCAGGAAGTTTTCGGAGCTTACTTATATGGAAGTGCTGAAGAAAGGCCTTGGGGTAATGGATTCAACAGCGGTCACTTTATGTATGGACAATAACCTTCCTATTGTGGTATTTAATTTAAGGGGTAAGGGAAACATACGGCGGGCGGTTGAGGGGAAAAAGGTCGGGACACTGGTCAGAGGAAATGATGGAGCAGGAATTAAGAAAAAAAACAGTTGAGCGCATGCATACCGCTATTGACTCGCTGAAGAAGGATTTGGGGTCAATAAGAACCGGCAGGGCGAGCCTTGCACTTCTTGACGGCATGATGATCGATTATTACGGCACTCCTACGCCTTTGCAGCAGCTTGCGAGCCTGAGCATTCCGGAAAGCAGGCAGATAGCGATCCAGCCCTGGGAAGGCCGCATGATTTCTGATATTGAAAAGGCTATTCTGAAATCCGACCTGGGGCTGACACCTATGAACGACGGCAAGGTTATCAGGATAACAATCCCGGTCCTCACAGAGGAAAGAAGGAAACAACTGGTGAAGGTTGTCAGGAAAAGGGCTGAAGAGGCGAAGGTTGCCGTCCGGAACGTGCGGAGGGACTCCAACGAGGAGCTTAAAAAGCTTGAAAAGGAGAAACACATCTCCGAAGATGATGTAAAGAAAGAACAGGAAGAGATACAGAAGATTACAGACTCAAACATCAAAAAAGTTGATGAGATACTGCAACACAAGGAAAAAGAGATAATGGAGGTTTAGCAATGAACAGCAATTTTATGCTTAAGGTAGAAGACGCAAAGCTTCCTGATATCCAGAAGGCCCTTCAGCAGGCAGGCATCAAGGTCAGAAGTATCATAGAGGTCTTCAAAGAGGAGACTAAGAAGGAAGAAGCGAAATAATGGCCGAAAAGAAGAAGAAACCCGCACCTCCAAAGAAACGCGTGGCCTCAACTGTATCTTCGAAGGCTCCTAAGAAAAGAGGAGGTGTGAAGTCTTCAGGCAAAAGGATGAAGGCGCCTGGAGCGGCGAAGTTGACTAAAGCCACGCCTAAACCCGCAAAAAAGGGTCCGTCATTAGGAAAAAAGCCCACTGTCAAAAAAGTGGCGGTACCTAAAAAGATGCCGGCGAAAGCCAAAGTAGCTGCGAGGGCGACAGCCAAAAAAGTTTCACATACTCCGAAGGCTTCCATTACGCCGAGGGATATTAAGCGGGCACTTATAAACAAAAGAGAGGCGATAGTGAAAGAGGCAAAAGAGGAGATCGCCAAATACATAAGCGGCGAGAACCGTCAGCTTGTCGACACTGCGCTTGACGAAGGCGACTGGGCTGTCGTCGACATTTCAGAAGACATCAATCTAAGGAGGCTTGCTACCCATCGCAGGGCCTTGCACGATATCGACGAATCTCTTAGAAAGATAGAAGAGGGCTCCTACGGCATATGTGAGGAATGCGGCGAAGAGATTGGTGAAAAGCGGCTGCATGTCCTGCCTACCGCAACACTATGTGTCATCTGTCAGGGAAATAAGGAGCGTCTCGAAGCCATCGAGAAAGAGGCCCCTGCGGGATAAGAGGTTTCGCACTTTTTAAGCCCTACGGAGGGTCAATCTGGTTGACGCACCTGCCGTAAACCTCGGCCAGAATTTTATCAGCGCCTTTTGAAAGCAGGTCCTCGGCAAGCTTTACACCTGCAGCTTTTGCATCTTCGGGTCTGCCTTCAGATCGGGACCGGATGATCCTGTCCCCGGAAACACTTCCCACGAGTCCGTCTATTACTATTTTCCCTTCCACGAGTTTGGCATGTGCGGCAATCGGCACCTGGCAGCCGCCTTCGAGTCTTCTTAAACAGGCCCTTTCTCCTCTCACACAGGTCTCTGTCTCATAGTGATTTAGCGGAGAGATGAGGTCATGAATGAATTTATCGTCTGCCCTGCATTCGATTCCCACAGCCCCCTGTCCTATGGCCGGCAGACTGATCTCCGTAGAAAGTATTTCCGTTATTCTGGCGGCCCATCCTAGTCTCTTGACGCCTGCTGCGGCAAGAATGATCGCATCGAATTGTCCTTCGTCCAGTTTCCTGAGCCTTGTGTCAAGGTTGCCACGCAACTGCATAACCTTGAGGTCCGGCCTTACATTAAGGAGCTGACATGACCGCCTGAGGCTGCTCGTTCCAACGGAAGCACCCTTTGGCAATTGGTCAAAGTTCAGGATTCTAAACTTCTCTCCCTGCAGCTGAGAGAGGAAGGCATCACGCGGGTCTTCCCGCCTGCATATCACCGCAAGATGAAGCCCCTGCGGGAACTCAGTTGGCACGTCCTTCATGCTGTGGACGGCCAGATCAGCCTCTCCGCTAAGCAATGCCTCCTCTATCTCTTTGACGAAAAGTCCTTTGCCGCCGACCTGTGCAAGAGGGACGTCAAGGATCTTGTCTCCGGTGGTTTTGATCTTGTTCAATTCCACTTCGAGCGCAGGGTTGAGCCTCTGGAGTTCAGACTTAACCCATTCGGCCTGCCAGAGAGCAAGCTTGCTGCCGCGCGTGCCTATGACGACTTTATTTTTCATGACGGTAAATTGCCTCCCTGTTTGATGCCCTATATTTTACCTTTTTCGCAGCTGGGAAATAAAATTTTTTGTTCCCTGCTTTTTAGGGAGAAGAATGAACTAAAGCCAGGCAAGATGAATTACAAGGGAAATCTAACCTCATGGACGAATACCGCAGCTAGGAGCTCCAACAGGAGTTCCGGCGGCATTGAGGGACGAATCGGCAAGGGCGAAATACAGGACAAAGAAAATGAGACCCGCAAAAAACACTTTCCCGTGCAGATGAAATGTCCCGGCCGGCTTTCTTTCTGAGACAAGAAGAGAAGTCTTCATACAAGGGTCTTTTCCTTTATGTGAAATCATCTCGTTTAGAGCTTTACGAACCGATACTCTCCTACTCCTCTTCCCCGTCTAGCCCGTAGAGCTTTTTTATCATCGCGATGAGTTCGTCCCTGTCTTCGGTATCCTCTTTCAGGGCTACTGTAGGGGGATGGATGAGCTTATTTATGATCGCAGCCGCCATATATTCAACGGCCTTCATCTTTTCTTCATCAAGACCCGTAAGTCTGCCCTTTAATTTTTCGAGTTCCTCTGTCTTTATCTCATCGGCCTTTTGCCTGAGGGCCACTATCGTAGGGACCGAGTCCAGCGACGACATCCATCTGACGAATTTATCCACCTCTTCGTCGATTATCTTTTCGGCCTTTTCCGCCTCAATTTTTCTGCCGTGGATGTTGGCATCGACCACCTCCTGCAGATCGTCCACGCTGTAAAGGTAGACGTTGTCAAGCTTGTTTATCTCCGGGTCTATGTTCCTGGGGACGGATATGTCGATGACAAAGACCGGCTTGTGTTTGCGTTCCTTCATTACTTTGTGCATCTGCTCCTTAACGAGCACATAGGACGGCGCGCCGGTCGAGCATATTATGATATCCGTATGAACAAGTTCAGTGAGGAAATCTTCAAACTTTACTGGCTTGCCGTTAAATTCGCGCGCAAGTTCGCATCCGCGCTCATAAGTGCGGTTGACTACCATTACATCCTGAACGCCGTTGTTCATGAGATGACGGGCTGCAAGTTCGGCCATCTCGCCTGCCCCCATGAGCATAAAGGACTTACCCGCAAGATCGGTGAATATCTTTTTTGCTAGCTCCACGGCGGCAAAGCTGATCGACACGGCGTTCTCTGCTATCTTTGTCTCGGTCCTCACCCTTTTGGCAGTGGAGATTGCCTTCTTCATGAGCTTATTGAGGAGCACCCCGGTGGTTTTCTTATTGAGTGCGAAATCAAAAGAGTCTTTAATCTGTCCCAGAATCTGAGGTTCTCCCAGGACCATTGAATCCAGGCTCGAGGAGACCCTGAAGATATGCCTTATAGCGGTTTCCGCTTCATGCACGTAGAGGGATTTTTCGAAATCCTGCCTATTGAGACCATGGAAGACAGCTAGGAAATCCTTGATATGGTCTGCCGCGGCACTGCCCTTGCTTGCGCAGATATAAAGCTCGACCCTGTTACAGGTTGAAAGGACAGCGGCTTCCTTTACTTCCGGTATCTTCCTTAAGCCGAAAACCCCGTCTTCCAGCTTCGGGCCGTTGAAGGCGAGTTTCTCTCTGATGTCGACACTCGCCGTCCTGTGGTTTACTCCTATTACGAGGACTTTCATCAGAATACGTGTTTGCTTTGCAAAATAAAGTTAACTCCGAAGAATGTAAATAGCACGGCACAAAACCCTAATATGGACAGTATGGCGGCGCGTTTTCCCCTCCAGCCTGCAATGAGTCTCACATGGAGGACCACTGCATATATAAACCAGGTGATCAGCGACCAGACCTCCTTAGGGTCCCACCTCCAGTAGCTGCCCCAGGCGCTCTCAGCCCATAGTGCCCCGGTTATGATTGCAAGCGTCAGCAGAGGAAACCCCAAAGTGATGAGTTTATAGTTAATCTCATCGAGTATCTGCAGACTCGGCAGTCTTTGAAACAGCCCGCCAAGGTGCTTTGATTTCACAAAGTGCTCCTGAAGGAGGTACATAACACCTATCCCGAAGGCCATGGCAAATGCTGCGTCCCCGACAAAGGCCAGCACAGTATGTATCCCAAGCCAATAACTCTGCAGCACCGGGCTCAGAGGTTCCATCTTGCGAGGCAGCATCGATGAGGAAAGCATTAGGATAAAGACGACCGGCATGATAAAGGACCCCAGAAGCCCGATTCGGTACCGGTATTCAAGAAATAGAAATATCATTACGATGCACCATGAGAAAAATGATGACGCCTCATGGAGGTTTGCAATTGGAATATGCCCTGAAATCACATACCGGGCGATTATATTAGATGAGTGGAAAAGAAAACCTATAACAGCGAGACTCAGCAAGATTATAGAGGTTGTCCTAGTCCCTTTGAAAAACTCCATGACGCATACAATCGCAGCCGCAAAATAGAATGTGAGGGCGATTTCGAAGAGGTAGATTTCCATCAGAAGCAACCGAGCTGGCAGTCTTTGATCTTTATGCCCAATTCGTCGGCAGCAGCTCCAACTTCTTTGTAGGGAAGACCAAGGCTTTCAGCCAACTGCCTCGCTTCGGCGCAAGAGAGTTTCCCGTCTTTCGCCTTCTTCAGCATCTCTTCCTTCAGATCTTCTTTCATTAAATGCAAGATTGATTTAAAAACAAATACTTCCGCAGACCTCATACCCAACAGACAGGATTAATTTTACCTTATTGCCTTTCAAAAACACAATTGAGATGGCGCAAGATTCACCATTATTTCATAGCATGTAATCGTCATTTTCTTGTTGGCTGGACTGGTTAATATCCGACGGGGATTCCGGATTCAAACAATTTTTGGGCAATGCCGAGTTCATCTATCGTAAGGAGTCTTGGCATTGATACGGCTGAGGCCTGCATGACAGGCAGGAACTTTCCGTTTTCATAATACCCGATTTCAACCGCCACCTTTCTGCCGGGCATCCCCAGTTCAAAGAAAGCGCGTCCGATCCTGTCTTTTATTTTGATATCAACAAAACGTTCACGCTCCAACCCCGGGGATTCCACACCGGTCACATCGAATATGCGCATTGTGAATCCATCCGTAGCCCGCGACGCCTCTTCTTTCCCTACCTCCCAGTCAACAAACACCATGTTAGGGTCCACTGCAATTAAGATGAGCTCATTTTCCCCGTATTCTTCCGGCAACTCAGCAGTTGTAACATGTTCCAAGACTTCCCTGAAGACTTCTTCTCTTTTAGGGATCAGAGCTTTCTTTTCCTCAGGGCCTTTTTCCGGTTTCTTGACCCTTTCCATCTTCATATTCGGGGAGGGTTTGATGACAGGGCCTTTCGTCTTCTTTGTTATGGCAGTCTCGGCTTTTCTTATTTCTTTGATAACCTTCTGTTTCTTTACCGGAGAAATTTTTTTAGAGGTCGACGGGGCTTTTGTCAAAGCACCCTTAGAGGTCTTTTGTTCCCCCTTTTTGCTAAGCGACTTAGGCTTTGTAATCTTTTTTTTGGACTTTGTTGCCTTGACCTGAGCAGGCTTTAAAGACTTCCTTGCAGTAGTTTTTTTTGCGACCTTCGGAGAGCCGGCCGGCAGATCTTTCTTGGTCTTAACGGGTTTTTTGGCAGTTTTTTTTAAGACAGAGGGTTTTTCCCCTTTTTCCTGAGACTTAGCAGAAGTTTTTTCGGCAGGTCTTACCTTTCTTTTAGCCGGGTCACCGGAGGCAGAACCTTTAGCTGGCGTCTTCTTTGACGGCGCCGCCTTGATCCCGGCTGTCTTCTTCTTCGTATTTCGGATCTTCATGCTTTCCAGGCGTTTATTCTACCAAATCCAAGAGATCTTAATATATAGCATTTAATGCGCCACTGCCCAGTTTTGGCCATGGCCCAGCTCAATCTTCAAAGGTACGGACAGTTCTGCGGCCCCTTCCATTTCTTCTCTTACAATTAGCCGGATCTTTTGCAACTCGTGACCTGGCAACTCAAACAGAAGTTCATCATGCACCTGAAGTATCATCCTCGCCTGGACCGCTTCTTCCCTTAACCTCTTGCTTATCCTTATCATAGCGATTTTGATGATATCTGCGGCCGTGCCCTGAATGGGAGAGTTGACCGCAAGCCGTTCGCCCTGCTGCCGGGTATTTTTGTTATGACTTTTAAGTTCCGGCACCGGCCGCTTCCTTCCAAAAAGTGTAGTTACGTAGCCCTGCCTGGCCGCCTCTAAAAGTACCCCTTCGATATATTTCCTGACGCCTGGATGGCGGTCGAAGTACTGACTTATATATTTCTGAGCATCTGCTCTTTCTATGTTGAGGGTCTCAGAAAGGCCAAAGGCCGAGATTCCGTATATAACCCCGAAATTTACTGTCTTTGCAGTTCGTCTCATGTCCTGCGTCACCTCGCTCAACGGCACGCCGAAGATTTCCGAAGCTGTTCTAACGTGAATATCGAGTCCCTTGTGAAACGCCTCACTTAGTCCTTCGTCTTTGCTCACATGCGCAAGCACTCTCAATTCCACCTGCGAGTAATCAGCTGAAAGGAGCAGATTGCCCTCTTCCGCAATAAATGCCTGCCTTATGCGTTTGCCCCATGGGCCTCTTATCGGGATATTTTGGAGGTTGGGGTCGCTGCTGCTGAGCCTTCCCGTGGCGGTGGCTGTTTGATTGAAAAAAGTGTGTATGCGGCTGGTCTCAGGATTTACAAGAGAAGGCAGGACATCGAGGTATGTTGTCTTAAGTTTGCTCAGGCTTCTGTAATGCAGCACCTCCATCGGAAGGGCATGATGCTCTGCCAGGTCCTCAAGAACATCCATGCCTGTTGAAAAGCCTGTTTTTGTTTTTTTTGTCGGGCTCAACCCGAGACTCTGGAAGAGGATCCGGCTCAGTTGTTTCGGAGAGTTAATATTAAACTCTTCCCCGGAAAGGAAAAAAATTCTCTTTTGTATACTATCAATCTCAACAGCCATCTCTTCAGCAAGACCTCTTAGCAGGGTTGTATCCAGCTTGATGCCCGATTTTTCAATTTCTACAAGCACCTCGATGAGCGGCATCTCGATATCAAGATAGACTTTTTCCAGTCCTTCTTTACGTAGTTTAGGGAATAAGACGTCGCGTAGTTCGAGGCTCAGGGCGGCATCTTCAGTGGCGTAGGCAGCAGCCTCTTCAATCGATACCTCTTCAAAAGACTTTCTTTTCTTTAATACCTCGACAAAAGATTTCTTCTTGGCGGAGAGGTATTCGAAAGAGACTTCCTCGAGGCTGTGGCCGGTCTTGTTGGGGTTCAGGAGATAGGCGGCGATCATCGTGTCATATAACACGCCTTCGACACGGACACCTTCATGTCCTAAAAGCATAATGTCATATTTTAGATTGTGCCCTATCTTCGCAACCTCATGTTTGCCAAGCAATGGGCTGATATGCCGAAAAACCCCGCGCTTATCCGGCTGCTTCCCGACACCAGGGTAAGAATGTGAGACAGGGACATAATATGCCATATCTTCTTCACTGCAAAAGGCTATCCCGACAATGCGATCAGTCAGGGGGTTTCTCCCTTTGGCCTCTGTGTTGAAAGCGATCCTGTCGCCGACAGAGGAAAGGACCTCGCCGAGTCTTTCCAGAGAATCAATCGTCTCGTACCGTCGAAGTGTCTCCAAAGACGGGATGAGCTTCATAAAACTTGAAAATTCAAGCTCCTTAAAGATTGAAAGAAGGGAAAGCCAGTCAGGTGCAGCAGTCACGAATTCGCTCAAGGTAATATCGAGCGGGACTGACGTTTCGATGGTTGCGAGCTTTTTGCTAAGAATGACGATATCCCTGCTGGCTGAAACCATTTTCCTCAGCCTGTCCCTCTTTATGCGTTCAGGATGTCCAAGGAGGTCCTCGATGCTTTTGAAGTCCGATAGAAGTTCTTTCGCTGTCTTTTCCCCCACGCCTTTAATCCCAGGGATATTGTCAACAGAGTCACCGGTGAGCGCCATAAACTCGGTTACCCGCTCCGGTCCTACGCCGAACCGTTCCCTTACATATTCGGCGTCGAGCACCCTTTCCTTCATCGGATCGTATATCTTTATATTGTCATCCACAAGTTGAAGCATATCCTTGTCAGCGGTGACGATAAAGACCTTGTGCCCTTCAAGGGCTGCCTTCCTGGCTATCGTACCTATTACGTCGTCAGCTTCGTAGCCGGGGACTTCAAACGCGTTGATGCGAAACGCAGAGATGATATTTCTAATGTAAGGGAGTTGGGCGACCAGGTCTGAAGGGGTCTCGGGCCTCTGCGCTTTGTAGTCTTCAAAGAGCTCATGTCTTTCTGTACGGGCCGGGGAGTCGAAGCAGACCGCAAGTCCGCCTGGCTTCTTTTCCCTGATTATCTTAAGAAGCATATTTGTGAAGCCGAATGCCGCATTTGTCGGAAACCCCTTTGAATTCGTGAGGCCCTTAATTGCATAGAATGCCCTGTAGACATATGAATTTCCGTCGATGAGGTAAAGGTCCATGGGTGATTATAACCGCATGGGTAGAAACGTGTAAATCGCTTTCCTGCTTCCCCACTCGAAATAATTGGGCCATTTCTGGTATAGTTTTTACCTGGAATTATTCTCTGCTTCAAATCTGACCGGTAAACTTTTTTTTCGAAAGGAGAGCATTATGAATATCTTGATTTTTGGTCCCAACGGTAGCGGCAAGGGAACTCAGGGTGCGATTATTCAGAAGAAATACGGGATAACACACGTGGAGTCAGGCGCCATATTCAGAAAGAATATAGGTGGCGGAACAGAACTCGGCAAAAAAGCGAAGGTATATATTGACAGGGGCGACCTTGTGCCCGATGACATCACCATCCCGATGATCCTGGACAGGCTGAAAGAAGACGACTGCAAAAAAGGCTGGCTTTTGGACGGCTTTCCCAGGAATGTTGTTCAGGCCGAGACACTGCACAAAGCGCTCAAGGATGCAAATATTAAGCTCGACTATGTTGTCGAAATAGCGCTTGACAGAAGGACGGCTGCGGACAGGATCATGGGAAGGAGACTCTGCGTCAACGACAATAACCACCCAAACCATGTCTTTATCGATGCGATTAAGCCTGTTGAAAAAGACGGCAAGCTCGTCTGTCGTGTGTGTGGCGGAGAACTCAAGACCAGGGCCGACGACCAGGACGCAGCAGCTATCAACAAGAGGCACGACATTTATTATGATGAAAAGACAGGCACCATGGCCGCGGTTAATTATTTCAAGAAGATTACGGGCCCAAAGGTAGTCACCATCGATGGCGCCCCCCCGATAGGCCAGGTATCGGAGAAGTTGATGGCACAGTTGTCGTAAGTTTTTCCCATCTTGTAATCAACGGCCGGCTTGCAATAATGTGAGCCGGCTTTTTTTGTTAAACCTAACGCGCACAAGCTTTGGGCGTGCAAGTATATCGGGTCCGACACTGTAAGAGGGCCAGAAGCCTGTGAAATTCTCTATCTTACATTCGAGTTATCCTCTTGCGAAACAATCCGTTCAATCTTTAAAATTGTCTATGGCAAAAATCAAGGTCCTTCCTGTAGATCTAAGAAACAAGATTGCTGCCGGCGAGGTGATAGAACGTCCTGCCTCGGTGGTAAAGGAACTCATAGAAAACGCTATCGATGCTGAAAGCATGGAAATCAGGATTGATATACTTGCCGGCGGGAAACGGCTGATAAAGGTCTCTGACGACGGCTCCGGGATGGACCCGGAGGATGCACTGCTTTGTTTCGAGCGTCATGCAACCAGCAAACTTTCAAAAGAGAGCGACCTCTTTAATATAAAGACACTCGGCTTCAGGGGGGAGGCATTGCCTTCGATAGCGTCTGTCTCCAGGGTGAAGCTCGTCACGGGGCTGAAAGGCTCTGCCGCCGGCATCTCCCTGGAACTTCAAGGCGGAGAGATAAAAGACCGGAGGGAATCTGCATTCACCGGAACGTCTTTAGAAATAAGAGACCTTTTCTTTAATACACCTGCGAGGAAAAAATTCCTCAAGGCGACTGTGACAGAGGGTCTTCATATCGTTGATGTCGTAACAAGAGAGGCGCTTTCTCACTGGTCCATCCATTTCATGCTTATTACCGACGGCCGCGAAACGATGCTTCTGCCGAAGGCATCGGGCTTGAGTGAGCGGATAACGCAGATTTACGGAGAGGAGTTTGCCCGCGGGCTTACCCAGGTCTCGGCACAGCAGGAAGGTTTGCAGATGCAGGCGTTCATTTCCAAGGGAGACAATTTTAGAAACAGCAGGTCCCATCAGTTCATATTCGTAAACGGACGACCTATAAAAGACCAGTCCCTCTCACATGCGATATACGGCGCATACGAGGGCTTGCTGCCTCATGATAAGCATCCTGTGTTTTTTCTATTTCTTGAAATCGACCCCGGAAGGGTCGATTTCAATGTGCATCCTACAAAACGAGAGGTGAGGTTTGAGGAAAAGGAGAGGATATACAGGTTCATAAATGCCCATATGAAGGAGACTGTGAAGGCCCGAAGGAAGGATTATACCGGACCATTTCTTGAATCTGCTGAAGACAGTACTCAAAGAACCGGGATCGCTTACAATTCCCATTTTTCTCCAACCTTTTCCGGGACTATGATATCTGAAAATGCCGAATTTTCTTATAAGCCTGAGTTGCCTTTCATTTATCTTGGGGACACTTTTGTCGCTCTTTCCGGAAAAGGCGGGCTTACACTCATTGACCATCACGCCGCCCATGAAAGGATACTTTACGAAAGGCTACTTGGGAGCATAGGGTTGCAACCCGTCCATCTGCTTTTCCCTAGGCAGATAAAGCTTTCCCACGGTGAATACAGGGTATTGCTTGACAATAAAGATCTCTTACAGGAAATGGGCGTAGAGCTTGATGACTTCGGACATGATACTATTGTTATCCGTTCGGTCCCTCACGACCTGAATGAAGCAGACCTTAGAGGGATACTCTCCGATGCAGCTTCGGTATTTGCCGGAGAACCCAGGGGTGGCATGTCTCTCAAGGAATCGCTTGCAGCCAGCATCGCCTGTCATAGCTCTGTCCGGGGCAGGGAGATATTGACTCGTGAAGAGGTTTCGAGACTGCTTACGGACCTCGAACAGACAGAGTATCCTGACCAGTGCCCTCACGGCAGACCCACAAGAATATTTCTTTCACTAGATGATCTGAAGAAGATGTTTAAGAGGAAATGAAACAGGTCATCATCCTCCTCGGGCCGACAGGCGTTGGAAAGACAGGCGCCTCGATACTTCTCGCCAGGGCCCTCAATACAGAGATCATCAGCGCAGATTCGATGCAGATTTACAGGGGCATGGATATCGGTACTGCCAAGCCGTCTCGGGAGGAAAGGTCGGCTGTGCAACACCATATGATCGATATCGTCGATCCCACAGAACCCTTTAGCGCTGGACAGTACATCAGTACCATCACCCCTGTCATAGAGGACCTACACTCAAAAGGGAAGATGCCCCTTATTGTCGGTGGCACCGGGCTTTATATAAAGGCCGTTACCCGCGGTATATTTAGCGGTCCGTCCGCAGACTGGGACCTCAGGGAAGAACTCCTCTCCCTGGAAGAGGCAGAGCATGGCTCGCTCTATGCATATCTATTAAAGATAGACCCCGATGCAGCAGCCAGGATCGATTGCAATGATACCAGACGGATTGTCAGGGCATTGGAGGTTTGCCTGAAGAGCGAGGATAAGATGTCAGCGCTTCAGGAAAGGCTGACAAAGCCCCTTCCCTATGACTTCATAAAGATCGGCCTGACGAGAGAAAGAAAAGAGCTATACAAGATGATAGAAAGCCGGATTGACCGCATGATTTCTGACGGGCTTATAGAAGAAGTGAGGGAACTCATCCGGAAAAAGCCTGACAGGACACCTTTGCAGGCGATAGGCTATAAAGAGATCGCATCCTGTATGAGCGGAGAAATTTCAATGGATGAGGCGATCAGGCTTATAAAGAGAAACACAAGGAGGTATGCAAAGAGACAATTTTCATGGTTTAAAAAAGAAGAGGGTATAAAGTGGATAGATGTGTCAGGGATGCATCAAAAGGAGGAAGTTTTCGGGGAGATAATGAAAGCTCTTGAATAATTAGGAAAAATAATTTATGGTAAATAAAAACTATGAAGGAAAAAACAGAGAAAGATAGGGGGGTAGAGGGGATGACGAACAGCAAGAGCCAGAGTCTCCAGGACAATTATCTTAATCAGCTCCGGAAGGACAAGATACCTGTTATCGTCTATCTTACTAACGGCGTCCGGCTTAAAGGAGTGGTGAAGGCATTCGATAATTTTGTCATCCTCCTGAAGGAGTCCACCCAGCAGCTTATCTATAAACATGCGGTCTCCACTATTGTGCCTGAAAGGGATATAGATACCAGGTTTGAAAACCAGCAGTGAACACAGGAACCCGGTCCCCACAGTAGACGTTATCATCAGACACATGAACGGCATTATTCTGATAAGGAGGAAGAACCCTCCTCCTGGGTGGGCTCTTCCCGGAGGTTTTGTCGATTACGGTGAGACCCTCGAGGCGGCGGCTGTGCGGGAGGCCAAGGAAGAGACGGGGCTGGATATAAGACTGCTCAGGCAGTTTCACAGTTATTCAGACCCTCGCCGGGACCCGAGACAGCATACGATATCGACGGTGTTTTTGGCGGAGGCCGCCGGCCATGCCATGGCGGGCGACGATGCCGCAGAAGTCGGCGTTTTCAGCGGCAATGCCCTGCCTGATGAACTGGCCTTTGACCACAGGCAGATTATTGAGGATTACATTAAAGGGAGGTATTGATCTGATGCTTAAGGTGATGAGACACCACGCAAAATACTTTTATGTTCTTTTTTTCATCGTGATACTTTCGTTTATTTTCTGGGGAGTCGGAACTGTGGATAAATCCGATGGAAGCAGGGTAGTGGCAGAAGTCGGAAAGTACAAGATAACCGGTGAAGAATACTGGCGTACTTATGACAGGATGTTCAATTTTTACAGGGATATGTACAAGGAAAAATTCGACCAAGAGATGCAAAAAAAACTCAACCTTAAAGAAGGCGTATTGAACTCGCTTGTTGATAACAGGGTACTCCTCATCGCTGCCAAAGAAGGCGGCATAACGGTAAGCGACGAGGAACTGAACGAGGCTATAAAGAACGAACAGGCATTTATGAAAGACGGCTCCTTTGACAGCGCCATCTACCAAAACAGATTAAGGCTTATGAGACTTACCCCGGAGGCTTACGAGGCAGCCAAAAGACAGGACCTGATCCTGACAAAAATGAGGCGGCTTATAGAGCTTTCGACGGCCATTCCCGCAGATGAACTTGCGAAGATCTCGGGGCCTGATGAGCAGACCACCAAGGCTTTGCAGGATGCCATGGTGCAGAACGCCAGGGCCACCGCGCTCAGGGCATATGTCGAAGGAGTTAAGAAGGGCATGAAAATCAAACTCTATCCGGACCGCATAGCGTGATCAAAAAAACTCCGAAGGACATTGGATGGCTTAGACGCATATCAGCCTTTGCCCCTTCTAGGATTATCCTTACCGCAAATAATTACCGCATATTCGATTATCTTGATGGCAGGGGCAGGACGGATGAGTCGCTTTCAAAGGCCATAAGGACTGACAAACGGGCTACAGGGCTTCTTCTAAATAGTCTGGTTGCAATAGGTCTCCTTGAGAAAAAAGACGGCAAATACCTCAATTCGGGGGTTGCTTGTCGGTATCTCGTAAGTGGGAAACCAGATTACCAGGGGGACATCCTCAGGCACAATAGCATCCTCTGGGACAACTGGTCCGGACTTGACAAGGTATTGAAGACCGGCAGACCCCACAGAAAATCGCACGATCATGAGTCCTTCATTCTGGGCATGCATAACCTGGCTCTTCAAAAAGTTAATGGGGTTATTAAAAACCTCGACTTTAAGGGGCTGAAAAAGGTGTTGGATCTGGGCGGGGGGCCTGGCACCTATGCTGTGGCCTTTGCGAAGAAAGGGATGGATGTGACTCTCATGGACTTTCCTGCCACCCTCAGGATCTCAAAGAGGACAATTGCTGAAGCAGGTTTAGGAAGAAACATAAGGCTGATTCCCGGTGATTTTATGAAGGATGAACTGGGCAGCGGGTATGATATGATTTTTATTTCACAGATATTTCATGCCTACGGCCCCGAGGAGTGCCTGGCTCTGCTTAGGAAGTGTCGCATCTCTTTGAATAAAGGGGGTCGTGTCATTGCCCAGGAATTTTATCTTGATGAGTCGAAGACCGGTCCCCTTCAGGGCGCTGTATTTGCGATAAACATGCTTGTCAACACAGACCGGGGAAGAACTTACACTCCGAACGAGATGTCGCTGTGGATGAAGAAGGCGGGTTTTGATGGTATAAAAAAGAAACTACTGGATGAGACAGTGCTGATCACCGGCACGAAGAAGTAGAATTTGTCTTGAACTGATGAAGTGACTTTTAGCGAAGCCCCGCATTAAAAAAGGATTCCCGATATGACGGAAATGATAAGATTGAAAACAAGTCCGTGGATATTGTATTAGCTTTATTCTTTCCGCTATGCACCATTTACTTTTTACTTGGTTACCTGTCCTATTGTCGGGTACCGTAAGAGACTGCTAATGGCCAGACCAATGACGGGAAGAATGGTTATTGATTTCAGTGCCGCCGGAACCCCGTAATGATCAGCGAAGATCCCTAATATTGTTACACCCACGCCCCCTGTGCCTATGGCAAAGCCAACCATGAGTCCCGAAGCAATACCCAGATTGCCAGGCAGAATTTTCTGCGCCATGACTATAGTTACTGTAAAAGAGGAAATCAGCACCATTCCGATAGTCCCAAGAACAAGGAATAACAGATATCCTTTTACGGCAAAGATGAGTGGTAAGAGCAAAGATGTGCTGGCAAGTGAAAAAACCAGATAGGGTTTATGCCCCCATCTGTCTGCCAGTGGAGAGCCGAGCAAGGTCCCAACAACTCCACCAAGGAGAAAGACTGAAACCAGTTTTCCCGCATAAATAGGGTCGCCCTTAAGGTAGTCTATGTAATAAAAAGGTATATAGGTGGTTAGACCGGCATGCGTCCATGACCTCATGATGACCGTCAGAACAAGTAAAAGCATGGAGAAGGCGGCCTCTTTTCGGATCTCACGACTTCCCTCTTTTTTGGGTCTTCGTTCCATCTTCGGGATGATGAGGGTTTTCCAGAAAAAAAATACTGCTGTGAGGAAAAAGAGGGAAGGAATGATCATCGCCGGAAGGGAGGACAGCCCGAAATGTTTGATGAGATAAATGGAAAAAACGGGACCGAGGGCGAATCCGAGGTTGCCGCCAACGGAAAATATAGACATCCCCGTTGCCGCCTTCTGTCCCGTGAAGTAGTATGCGGTCTTGAACCCTTCGGGATGATATGAGGCTACGCCCAGGCCACTGACCATGACGAGTGCAAGAACTGCGACATAGCTTGAGGGAAGCGAAAGAAGTGAAATTCCGATTCCCGCGACGATACAGCCCAGGGGAAGAAGAAGCGGTCTCTCTTCCCTGTCGGAAATGAATCCGAAGAGGGGCTGAATGACGGAAGACGCGAAATTTGAGGCTAGCATGATGAGACCGGCCATCGAGTATGAGAGGGAGAGTTTTGCCTTAAGAAAAGGCAAGATTGCCGGCAGCGCCCCCTGATAGATATCGGTAGACAGGTGTCCTAGAGAGAGCAGGACAAGGACCTTGAGGTTGAACATTCCCATCCTTTTTATTTCTCATCTGTCGTACGGCAGTTTCCTCTGGGGGTCCTGGCCGTATAATTGCCTGCTAAGTTCTGACTGGATGATGTCCCATCCATCTTCGGTATGGGGGATTACACAGCTTGAGCAATCTTTCCTGCCGTTTGGCAGAACGGTAAATTCCCCGGGGCAGCAGATAAGAAAAAGCGGACAATAGCAGAACAAGCATGAATGCCAGTCCTTGAGATTGTGACAAGGCAGAAATTCGCATTTCAGATTGATGAAGTGTTTATAGTGCATATTTTCGTGTTCAACTAGATGTGATAGCCCTGATTCAATTAATATCTTTGTTCTGATCCATCGTAAGAATGTAACCGAAGCCGCCCCTGTTTATTCCCCTGCAGCGGTTTTTCCTGACAGATTTCCGGATAGTATTTCCGCGTCGGCTCAAGTAACCCCCAAACCCTGTAAGGCAGTAGGCGGATTTTTTGTGGCTGTAAGGCGGCTTGTTTCTTCCCTGAGACTACAGGGAACGTGAACGCCGCTAATTCTTTTTCCTTAACCGCACTTTGTGAAGCCGCAGCAACGGCAGACTGCGCACCCTCCTTCATGTTCGACCGCTCCGCCGCATTCGGGACACTGTCCTATGCGCATTATCTCGTTATGGCCGTTATCGCCGTTGCCATTTCCTTTTTTGCCCTTCTGGAGATATTTTTCCAGGGCCTTTGCGATTGCGTCAGAGCAGGAGGTAATCTTGCCTCCGTGCGTCCATGTCTGCTCATGGCATGTGATGCCCTTGAGCTGGCTGATTATTGCCTCCGGTTCTATGTTTGAACGCAGGGCGAGACTGACAAGTCTGCCTATAGCCTCTGCCTGGCTTGCCGCGCAGCCTCCTGCCTTGCCCATATGGGTGAATAGTTCGAAAACCTGGCCGTTTTCGTCCTCGTTCACGGTCACGTATATGTTGCCACAGCCCGTCTTCATCCCCCTTGTTTCGCCCTTGATGTTCTCAGGCCTCTTCCTGGGCACTATCTTCACCCTTTCGGTCAGGTGAGGCTCGGTCTCTTTCCTTGTCTTGCCGGTGGAGAGGACCTGTTCTTCCCTGGAGCCATCACGATAGACGGTGACTCCCTTGCACCCAAGCTTGTAGGCTAATATGTAAGCGTCCTCAACATCCTTTGGGGATGCGCTGTGGGAGAAGTTGACCGTCTTTGAGACTGCATTGTCAACGTGCTTTTGGAAGGCCGCTTGCATAGCGATATGTTCCATTGGCGAAATATCGTGTGCGGTCACGAATACCTTCTTTACATCCTCGGGTATCTCGGGGAAGTCGTGGAGGGAGCCTTTCTCAGCGATCCTCTCCATAAGGTCTCTGGACCAGAAGCCCCGCTCTTTTGCGATCTTTTCGAAATAGGGGTTGACCTCCAGAAGCTTTGTCCCTTCCATTACATTGCGAACGAATGAGACTGCAAAGAGCGGCTCTATGCCTGAAGAGCATGCGGCGATAATCGAGAGAGTGCCTGTAGGCGCTATCGTTGTTACGGTTGCGTTCCTAAGCCTCATCTTTCCTGCGTATATGCTGCCTTCGTAGTTTGGGAAAACGCCACGCTCCTGGGCGAGGGCGGCCGATGCGTTTTTACCTTCCCTCTGTATGAACCCCATTACCTCATCGGCGAGTTGTATAGCCTGGTCTGAGTTATAAGGGATATTCATAAGTATTAGCATATCCGCCCATCCCATTACTCCGAGGCCTATTTTCCGGTTGGATTTGGTGACTTCGTCTATCTTTTTAAGCGGATATTTGTTTACGTCTATTACGTTATCCAGGAAATGAACCGCTTTCCATACGGTCTTCTTGATTTTCTGGAAGTCAACAGCACCTTCGGTTACCATCTTTGCGAGGTTTATTGATCCCAGATTGCAAGATTCAAATGGCAGTAAGGGCTGCTCACCACAGGGGTTAGTTGACTCTATATGTCCTATCTTTGGTGTGGGATTCGACTCATTTATTCTGTCTATAAAGACAATACCCGGTTCACCGTTCTTCCATGCATGATTAACGATCAGACCGAAGACCTCTTTTGCCCTCAGGCTCCTAACTACCTTCTTTGTCCTTGGATTTATAAGATCGTATTCTTCGTCCTCCTTTACTGCACTCATGAATTCGTCTGTGAGCGCAACGGAGATATTGAAATTATTGAAGCGGGTATCATTGTCTTTTGCAGTAATAAAATTGAGGATGTCAGGGTGATCAACGCGCAGTATACCCATGTTGGCCCCGCGCCTTGTGCCGCCCTGCTTTACCGCTTCAGTTGCGGTATCAAATACCGTCATGAAGGATATTGGCCCCGAGGATATGCCTTTAGTGGACCCGACAATGTCGCCACTGGGCCGCAGATTGGAAAAGCTGAAACCAGTCCCCCCTCCGGATTTGTGTATGATCGCAGTATTTTTGACTGCGTCAAAGATAGACTCCATAGAATCATCGACCGGAAGCACAAAACATGCGGAGAGCTGGCCTAGTCTCCTGCCTGCATTCATAAGAGTAGGGCTGTTTGGAAGAAAATCGAGAGACGTCGTAATGGAATAGAACTCTTCTTCAAGGAGCACAGTATCTGCCTCTGATTTTCCATATTTCATATCTGCAGAGGCTATTGCCCTGGCTATCCGCCTGAAGAGTTCCTCAGCGGTCTCGACAACCTTTCCTTCCTCATTTTTTTTCAGATACCTTTTCTCAAGGACCTTCAAGGAGTTGGTTGTGAGATTGAGTTTAGAAGAAGATTCCATTTTTACCCCCGATCTTATTTATAATATTTTATTATTAACTAATAAAGTAGACGAATGAATTACAACAAATTGTATAGACTAGAAAATTTAACCACAATATATTGTGCATGTCAAGGCAAAAAAAAAGAAAAAAAGAACCATTTGATTTTTAATAATTTTTCCGGTGAAATACCTGTTTGTCACTTGTCAGTTCAAAAATAGAACCTTTTATGTATTATAATAAATGGCCCGAATAGGTCGCCAGCAATGAAAATTACCGCGATATTTTTAAGCCTTCTGATTATTCTCTCACTCGTTACATATTATTTTGCTAAGGAAGTTATGATTGCCCAGCCGGCCATTTGTAAGGCCTGCCATTTCATAAATCCCTATTACAATAAATGGGAAAGGTCGACGCATAAGATGGTTCCCTGCCTGAAGTGTCATGAGTACGGCCCATTGAACGCATTTTCAGGACAACTCCGCTTTATTGCCGGCACTTATAACCCAAGACCTCTTACGAATGTGCCTGATTCCAAATGCCTGCAGACAGGATGCCATGAAATGAGACTGATTGAATCGAAAGTGAATTTCACCAGATGGAAGATCGTCTTTGATCACAAACCGCATTTCACGCAGCATCGAAGGGGAATAAATCTCCACTGCCGCAGCTGCCATTCCGATATTGTCCAGGGGGAACACATGAAGGTCTCTGTGAACGTCTGTTTCCTCTGTCATCTTAACGTCAGCGACACTTCCGAACACAAGAAAAGGTGCACAGTTTGTCATAATGAGCTAAAGGCAAGCGTTCAGTATAAAGGGGTCTCCCACAATCACAGCAAACCTCTAGCGAAGGGCTATTTATGCATCGACTGCCATACATCGGTGAAAATTGGCGAAGGAACTGTTCCGAAAGAGAAGTGTTTTTTCTGTCACGTCGACAGGACTGAAAAATTTAAGGACTCAGAATTCATACACAGGCAGCACGTCACCAAAAAACAGATATCCTGTTTCTTCTGCCATGATCTTGTAGATCACGGAAATGTTAAGCTCGAAAACGTTGAAAAGATATTTGGCGACGAGGAACATGAAAAGAAGAGACAGGGCAAAGACACACGGTCACCTGATGAATGCCGTCATGATACAGGAGGTCGCCCTGCCGCTCTGTCCTAGTCGAAGAGGCCGGTAAGGGCGTTGGCCCTTTCTTCTATATTCTTGGTTATGTCTTCCTGGGCTTCTTTTAACTTGTGCAATTCATCGGCTATGTTCAGAGAAGCCAGGATTGCAGCCTTAAGCGGTGAAATACCCGGCGAGGAGTTATAGACCTCTTTAAGCTTTTCATCTACGAAGGAAGCCAGCCCTCTGATATGGTCTTCAGATGCGTCTCCCTTAATTGTATATTTCTGACCCAATATGGTTACTTCGGTGCTCCCCATTTTCCCTCAGATCTCTGTTGCTTCGAGTTCGTGCAGCAGTTCTTCCAGCTGAACGGCGATTGAGCCTTTCTCCGATTTCAATGATTCCAGTTCCTGCGTCTTTTCATCGAGGAGAGCCTCGAGCCTTTTTATCTTTTTTTCGAGATCGTTTTTTTCTTCTTTCAATGCCTTAACCCGCTCTACCGCCGAGGTGATCTTTTCCTCCAGATTTTTAAGTCTATCCAATGGCTGGACCTCCCTGTATATTTTTGAAGAATCTTTCCTTATTTTCCCTTCGGATTCTTCTTTGTGAGCGTTGTCATCGAAAAGGGTTTTTCCCCGTTCCATTTTCATAAAATACCAGATATAAACCTTCTGTGTCCAGATGAAGGCCGCCAGATGTTAGAAAAGACTTCTACGTCAGTCTTTGTCCCTGCTTCCGCCGTCACTAAGCATTCTTTCTACGGTAGGCAAAAGTCTTATCTTGACAACTACCTTGCCGTCTTTGATCCTGTAATCTATATTGAGAGCATCATCAAAGCCCAATGTGAACGGATGATAGAGGGGCCTCACCTCAAACCCGAGTGTTTCTCCCTTCGCATCGACAAGTTTACTAAGCAGTGGCTTATGAAATGAGCTGTGACAGTCGACAAAGTCGCCGGCCTCCCTAAGGGCCTCATTGGCCGGAATCCCTTTGACTACCCGATAATTAAAATCAGGCGCATAGGGCTCAAAGGGATATGGGCTGTCTTCTTTGGCGAGTATGGCAACTGTCTCAAAGTCATTGTTATAGTTACAGCCATAAAAGATTACGTTAAAGTTTCCGGTCAGGTCGCTGACGGAGGCTGTTTTCATCTCCAGACGATTGCCCAAAGAGCAAGAACTTGCCAGCAATGCCAGTGCTGTCGCCACTATAAAAAATATGTTCCTTAACTTCTTAACGCCCATAATCTATTATACCCCTTTTTGACGCTGCGGCATGAGTTCCCTGAAGTCGTCAAGCGACTGGAACTCTTCCGAACTGCCTTTTTCGGCCTTGGAACTGGATATCGACTTATAAAGTATGTATTTTATCCCGAATTTTTTTGCCGCCAGCAGCACCGCCTTGGTGTCGTCTATAAAGAGAGACCTTTCTTTTCTGAAGCCGAGCATTTTTTCGGCTTTTTCCCAGAACTCCCGCATCTCCTTAGGATATCCCAGCTCAAAGGCGGTCACGGTAGCATCGAAATACTTTCCTATCCTTGTCTTCTTCAGTTTGATATCAAGGACCTTATAGTGGGCGTTTGTTACAAGAAAGACCTTTTTCCTGCGCTGTTTCAGCATCATAAGGAAATCCTCCACATGAGGGTGCACCTCTATAAGATGTTTGATCTGCTCTTTAAGGGCGGGGATGTCGATGTCAACCTCTCCGGACCAGAAATCTATGTCGGTCCAGTTTAGAGTGCCCTCGTGGGTCTTGTACCTTGCGAGAAGTTCTTCCTTCGCCCTGCCGAAGGTGACATTTTTTTTCTCGGCATATTTTTCAGGCAGCAGGTGTTCCCAGAAATAATCGTCGAAGTATTTGTCGAGCAGGGTTCCATCCATATCCAGAAGGACGTATTTGATGTCATCCAGCGGTACCTTCATTTTTGACATTGCATATTTTACCTACGAAGGTGAAGCAGGCGCGGGGCGCGAAGTTATAACTTCCCTTTTGTCGACGGCACGCCTTTTACACGGGGATCGATTTCAACCGCCTGCCTCAATGCCCTGCCCAGCGCCTTAAAAACTGCCTCTATGATATGGTGGGTATTTCTGCCATAAGGTACCGAGACGTGAAGAGTAGCTCCCGAATGGCCGATAAAGGCCCGCAAAAAATCTTCAATCAGGTCAGGGTCGAAATCCTTTAGCTTGCCTTTTTTTGGAAACTCGACCTTATAGACAAGATATGGTCTGCCGCTGATGTCCAGGCTTACCGAAGCGAGTGACTCGTCCATCGGGACAGAAGCCTGACCATACCGGCGTATTCCCCTCATATCCCCCAGGGCCTGCTTAAACGCCTTGCCAAGTACTATCCCTGTATCTTCGACGGTGTGGTGGTTATCTATCTCGATATCGCCCTTTGCCTTGATCTTCAGGTCAAAAAGACCGTGCTTGGACATAAGGGAAAGCATATGATCGAGGAAGGGGACGGAGGTATCTATCGCGTACCTTCCTGTGCCGTCGAGGTTTATCTCTATCCTTATGTTTGTCTCTTTAGTCTTTCTTTCAACCGAGGTCTTCCTCATGTTAGCCTTAGCCCCCCTTCTGACGCAGTGAACATCAAAACCTGATTTCCTTCAGGGCCCTCAAAAAGGCCGTATTTTCACCGGGTTTGCCGACGGTGACCCTCAGGCATCCCCTGACTGCGTCTCCCATGTTCCTTACGAGAATGCCTTTATTCAGTAGGGAGGCATATGCCTTCTTAGGATCGTTGACTGAAAACAAAATAAAGTTTGCCTCCGATGGATAGGGCCGTATGCCATTTATCTTTGCCATCTCCTTAAAAAGCCTTCTTCTTTCGGAAACGATCTGGCCGATAAAAGATTTCAGTTCTTTCTTTTCCCTGAGAGCTGCAATCGCAACTGCCTGCGAGAGTGAATTAACATTGAACGGTAGCCTGACCTTGTTGACCTCATTTACAATTAATGGATCAGCAATAAGAAAGCCTGTCCTGAGAGCCGCAAGGCCGATCTTGCTCAATGTCCTCATGATAACAAGATTTTGGTAGTCCTTTAAAAGAGGCAGGAAGCCTCTCTCACTCGCAAAAGGCTGATAAGCCTCGTCAACTACGACTATGCATCCTGAATTCTCAATGATCTTCAACATCTTTTCTGAAGAAAAGCAGTTGCCGGTGGGGTTGTTGGGGCTGCTGAGGAAGATAAGCTTGGGCTGCTCGCTTTTGACCTCAGAGAGGATGTTTCGAAGATCAAGATCGAACTCGCCGTTGAGCGGTATTGCGATTCTTTTTTCGCCGAGCGCCTGAGCTATAATGCCGTACATCGAAAAAGTCGGCACAGGATAGAGGACAGGCCCTCCAAATGTTGCGATAAGATAGTAGATGAGCTCGTCCGAGCCGTTTCCCTGGAGGATTGAGTCCTTTCCTACCCTGAGGTCCTTAGCCAAAAGACCCTTCAATGTCTTGGCTTCAGGGTCAGGATATCTGTTTGTCTTCAGTCCGCCGACTGCCTTCAGCGCTGCGCTGAAGCCGTAAGGGCTTTCGTTGGCATCGAGCTTTATCCTGCAAGGCAGTTCCTTTGCGTTATACGCCTGAAGACCGGAGACTTCCTTTTTTACCAGTTTTTTAATATTCATCGCGAGCATTATATCACAAAAGCGCACACTTCTAACAAAGTTGGCCGGTTGTAGCGGAGTGCCTCTTATTGTTATAAAATTATGATAAGACTATCCAAAAATGGAGGATGAGAAATGAAGATACCAGTGATTGATTTTGAGGCTTGTGAGGGGTGCGGCACCTGCGAGGCAATCTGTCCGGATGTCTTTAAGGTAAAAGAAGACGGCAAGGCCTATGTTGTAAATCCAAAAGGCTGTGAGACTTGCAACTGCCAGGAGGCGGTTGATTCCTGCCCCGTCGAATGCATCAAGATGGAAGAGCAGTAATCAGTCCGGAAAGGCCTGCTGCCCTGAAGGCGTGTAATGCAGCAGGCCTTTTCAGTCTTTTCTTTATGCCTGCTCCTGCGCAGCGTCAAGGATGAAGTGCAACCAGATGAGGTTGAAAATATCTCCGTAGTCCCTCAGATAGTCTTTCATGGCGCCTTCGGGGTTTACATTTCTGACATAGCGTTTGAACTGTTTGTCGATGTTGTTGAGTACTGATTTTTTCCGGTCCGCGGAATAGGGATAGACGCATCCGCTCATGACAGTATTGCCGTCAAGGGTTAGAAGCCTTGTAGCGAAGATATCCCCTTTTTTGAGCCCTCTGGTGAGGTTCCTGTCACGCAGAGAGAATTCACCTCCTATCAGGAGGTCTTTGATCAGAACCCTTTTATCCTTCGAGACCGACATGACTTCATAAAGGCTCAACAGTGCGTCTTTTATCTTTTCGAGGACCGCGCGCTCTTCCGCCTTCAATTCCCTGTTATCTTTCATGTAGATGTCGATGAAGCTCTCTTTTTCCTCGTTTGCCTTGTAGTCAAAAAGGAGCCAGTCTTCGAAGTTGTGAAAGCCAAGTTCGAGTGCGGTTCCGCTCATGATTTCGTCCGGTTGCTGCTCCTCCCAGAAATATTCATATGCCTTGTCTATATCCTTTGCGTGGTTCATCCTCACGTAATGGATGATCGACTGAAACAGTCTTGATTTAATTTCTTCCTCTTTACCCATGCAGTATTTCTCCTTTTGGAATCTGCATATATTAACATTAACTCCAGGATAACGTGTAGCCTTGCACGTAAGCATTTAGTGACAGTTTTTCGAAGTTGACAATAAATCAATTGATAGATTACAAAGGTATATGAGGGACATTCAAGGATGTTAATCATTACCGGCACAGGCAGGTGCGGGACGGCTACCTTGACTAAGATGTTCCACGGCCACCATGAGTTCAGGGTGCGCTACATTGTCGATAAATATTTTCTGAAGTCTGACCCCTTTTCAGATCCATTTCACAGTCTCGAAAAAAGGATCGAGGTGATGCTTGATCTTCACCAGGGAATAGACCATGACACCTTCATCGATTCTTCAAACCTGTACATACATTTTATTGATGCCCTATACGTACTTGACCCCTCGGTGAGAATCATTCTTTCGATAAGGAACGGAAAAGATTTCGTGAGATCCGCGCTGAGCCGCAAATGGCATGAGCAGGATATCGTTGGGACTGTTCCTCCCCGCAAGGATCCATATTTCTCCATCTGGAATTCAATGTCGGCCCTTCAGAAAAATGCCTGGATATGGGTCTACAGAAACAGAAAGGCCCTCGAGGGACTAAAGAAGGTGCCGGCGGATAATAAGATGATCATAAAGATAGAGGAGATCGGGAAAGAAGATATCCACAACAGGCTCGAGTTTTTTTCCGGCATAAAGCTCAAGGAGAGGGAATTCGCAGTAAGAAAAGTCAACGCAAACCCATTCTTTGATCTTCCTCCAAAGGAGGAGTGGTCTAATGAGATGAATAGGGATTTTGATAGGATCGCGGGTGATATGATGAGGTTTTTCGGGTACACGAATTAGTTTAAATTATTAATTTACAAAGAAGAGTGTGACGGTATGTGACCTGCCTGACGGATCAGAGATTTTTGCATGCACGTTGGCGCAAAGCGATGCCGTTGATCAGTATATCTTAAGTCTTATGGCTCCGGGACCTTTAGCCCTTCTAAGAATCGTTGCGTCGCCGGTAATCCTCCCTACGATATTTACCTCACTTGCAGGCACCGGCTCAGGGCCCCTACTCATCGGCGTCGGACCGAAAAAGATTGCAAGGGCGTTGCCTGGCGGCCAATAGCCGATATCGCCGATCGATACCTTTGTCGTTGCAGTCTTATCTAGCGGCATCCTGACAGGAATTTCGAAATAGAACTCATCTCCCCATTCGTTGGGTTCCACTTCGACAGGAAGTGAAGCAGCAACGGATCTTGCTGTGGCGGTGTCGAAAAGCTCCGCATCGAGCACAATATCATTCGCTACGATTTTTATCTTTACGGTCATATGTTCTCCTTAATTCGACGTATGGAGGCTTTTTTTATTTTATAATAACGCTATGCCAAAAAGAGGAATACTCCTTTTATTAATAGCTGTTCTGCTTATTATAGCTTCTCCAGCTTTAGCTGAACATATCAGACCGCGTATAGATACGAAAGAGTTGGAGATAAGGATCCATGAACTGATCAACATTGAACGCCAAAAAGAGGGACTCAGGCCCTTGGCACTGGACAAAAAGCTCTGCGCCATTGCCAGGGACCACAGCAAGGATATGGCCGAGAGAAATTACTTCTCGCATCTAAACCCCGAGGGTGAGGACTTTCTAGTGCGATATAAAAAGAAAGGTTTTGTCTGCCGGGTGCGCGTTGGTCAAAGCATATGCGAAGGGGCGGAAAACATATTTTGCAATAATCTGTACTCGTCAATCATATACGTTAACGAAAAGGCGCATTACGACTGGAACAGTCTTGAGGAGATTGCCCGCTCGACAGTAAGGGGCTGGATGAAAAGCACCGGGCACAGGGAAAATATCCTTCAGCCTGTCTTTAGGTCCCAAGGCATAGGTGTCATTATTAAAAACGGGAAGGTCTACATAACGGAAAACTTCTGCTGAAGCCGTGACCGACCACTAGTAACGTACACGCTCATGACGCTGCGCTGGCCAGGCCTATAACATACCGATGCCGGTTGCCAGCAGGCTCTTCCCGAAATGTGTGCGCGTGATATACTTTGACAAATTGAAGACTACATTTGATAATGCAGTACTAACATCAATAGCCTGCTAGCTGAGACGACATGAAGCGATGGATGTTTATGGCTTTCATGGTCATATTGCTGGTCATGGCAACTGCCTATGCCGCGAGTCCAGACGATATCGTTGGGCTGTGGAATACCCAGGAGAGAGACGCGAAGATAGAAATCTATAAATGCGGGATAAAGTACTGCGGCAAAATTGTTTGGTTGATGGAACCGCATTATCCTGCTGGTTCAACAGAAGGGACACCGGGCACGCCGATGCTGGATCATAACAACCCGGACCCGGAACTGAGAAAAAAACCTCTTATCGGGCTGCCCATCCTTCTTGGCTTCGTGGGTAGCGGTGATAATTCCTGGAAAAGGGGGAAAATATACAACTCCGACAACGGCAAGACTTACAGCGGCGAGTTGACACTCCTTTCCCCCAATCAATTAAAGGTGAGAGGCTTTATTGGCGTACCGTTGATCGGTGGGAAAACGATATGGACGCGATAATCAATGTGATCAACCTCTAGGCAGCCCAAGGAGGTTCCATCCGGATCACTAAAGCTACTGAATAACTCACTTTCCGATTTCCTTTGGAGGATCAGGCTTTTTCAGTCTTTCGGACAGCCTTCCATCTTCGCTAAACAGCAGTATATCTCCGGAGAGGCATTCCACTCCCTGGACAACAGCATCTTCCGTGAGCCGGTAGTTATCGAGCATCCCCGTTCTGTGGAAGGATGCCCATGCCCCATGCCTGAGCATCACGCCCGAGATCATCACGTCCTCTGCGATGAAGCACCTCTTGAGTCTTCCGTCGCCATAGAATCCGATCCAGCAACCCCCTTTGCATTGGATGCCCTGATAAAGGATATTTTCCAAAAGCCTGCAGGCAGAAATGGCCTCACTATCATGAAACAGGATAAACGTATCCGACCTTACCGGGATGCCTTTTACTATGCCGTCACTGGGCAGGTTGCACTTCATAAGGCTGCCGCAGTCATAGAAATAGACCCTGCTGTTTGCCTTGCAGGCTACGCTGTAGATAACTACGTCTGATATGGGCACAATACTTGAGACACTGCCGCTTTTATGGAACCACACCCACGTGTCGGCTTTGCATTTGATAGCTCCAACCTCTTCGTCTTTCTCAAGAAGTCTACCCCTCAGTTTGCCATCAGGGTAGAGGAGAATTTTCATGGGCTTAAGTGGACCAGGGTCCCATCTTCTCTTAAGACAATAAGTTCTCCGGCTTTGTAATGGACGTCCTGTATTTCCACGTCATGGCCGGCAGTACATGCAGAGAACCGTCCATTTTTCCGCAGCCAGACCCGGGAACCCTCAGGACACAATACCCCATCAATCAAAAGGTCTTTGGAGAGATAAAATGCGGACAACCTGCCGTTTTCAAAGAAACAGACATCCTTACCGGCAAGCACAGGGTACTCATCGACGACGGTGCCACGGCTTATATCGCACTTAAAGACACTGCCATTTGGGTGGAGCATGACAAGAGACTCCGCAGCGGCATATATACCCCCTAACTTCGTCTCGGAGGCGGTTATAAATGAAAGGAGGTTCCCTTCAGGGTAGAATTCCACTTCGCTTCCGGCCATGCAGTGCAGTTCATTTATGACTGTGGTCCCCGAAATTCTGCACCGCCAGAGCTTCCCATTTTCATCAAAGCCCAGGATAGTGCCTTTTTTAAAAAATATTCCCTGCACTAAGGAATCCTCGGAGAGCATGCCTGATTTTATCATCTTACTTTCAGGGTATATAACAACAGTGCCTTCTTCTAATGGGAGATCTATGATCTTTGCTCCTGTTAGTTCATGTCACGGCGCTCTAGACTATTATAAAAAGCCTTTATAGAAGCATTTTTAACATCTTCGAGCATTTCCGTCTTGGCCTTTTCAAGACGGGCAACCTCGATGCCTAATTTTTTTGCCATGTTATCGAGTGAGACATTTTTTGTGAAATGCTCCTCGGCAATCAGTACCTTTAGCATGTCCTCGATGATACTATTCCTAAGTTGCTCATCAGTTATCTCCACAGCTGCGCAGGCGCTGTCGAAATCAAGCCCCTGGTCAAGCTTCTCCCTTATTAGCGCTTCAGCCTTCTCATACATTTTGGAGGTCTCGGTCTTAAACGCATCATCCGGAAGGCCTTCATACCACTTTTCAGACATGTGGACTCCTTTAGCACAATATGAATTTGAAATATCGTATCATAAAACAAGGCATCATTTGAACTTCCACAGAAGTAACAACAATCTAAATGTGCCATGATAGATTCGCTGCGTTGACATAGCGGAAGAATACAATTAAAATTATCAACTTTATACTTATTTTATAGGGGGAAACGCTGTGGCTATAAAAGTGAAAAATCCGATTGTCGAGATGGATGGCGACGAAATGGCCAGGATTATCTGGCACATGATTAAAGATAAGCTTCTCTCCCCTTTCCTTGATATCGCTGTACGGTATTTTGACCTGGGCATTAAACATAGAGACGAGACGGAAGACAAAGTGACCATCGATGCGGCAGAGGCTATCAAGGAAACCGGAGTCGGGGTTAAGTGCGCTACCATTACGCCAAATGCCGCAAGGGTGAAGGAATATAACCTCAAGCAGCAGTGGAAGAGCCCCAACGGAACGATACGGTCTCTTCTGGACGGCACGGTCTTCAGAAAGCCGATTATACTTCAAAACATCCCGCCGGCAGTGCGCGCATGGAGGAAGCCGATTGTGATAGGCCGTCATGCCTACGGTGACATCTATAAATGCTCAGAAATGGTCATCGATGCTCCGGGCAGGGCCGAAATTGTTTTTTCTCCTTCGGACGGGGGAGAAAAAAAAGTCCTGAAGATACATGATTTTAAGAGCAGCGGCGTTGTTATGGGAATGCATAATTCTGAGGCCTCTATCAGGAGCTTTGCCAAGGCGTGTATAAATTATGCGCTGGGTGAAAAGATTGATCTTTGGTTTGGCACCAAGGATACGATATCTAAGATTTATCACGGCTTTTTCAGGGATATTTTTGCGGAGGAGGTAGGCAAGGCAGGCGAAAAGCTTGATGAGGCAGGGATAAAATACAGATGTCTGCTCATCGACGATGCCGTTGCCCAGGTCCTGAAGTCCGAAGGCGGCATGCTCTGGGCCTGCATGAATTATGACGGAGACGTTATGTCGGACATGGTGGCCACGGGTTTCGGCAGTCTTGGCCTTATGTCATCGGTCCTGGTATCACCTGACGGGAAATACGAATTTGAGGCAGCCCATGGAACGATCGTGAGACATTACTACGAGCATCTCAAGGGGAATCCGACATCTACAAATTCAATAGCTTCGATATTTGCATGGACGGGCGCAATAGCCAAACGTGGCGAGATGGACAATACCCCTGACGTTGTCAACTTCGCCCGCACCCTGGAAAAGGCGGTCATCGAAACGGCTGAGAGCGGGATCCTGACAAAGGACCTGATGCTTATTGCAGAACCGAAGGTTTCAAGATACGCGCATACCGAAGAATTCATCGATGCTGTGGCTGAAAGATTGAAAGAAATGATCTAATAGGGGCGGGGTAACCCCGCCCCTACATTTTCCCTTCCTCTTTTCCCTTTACCCACCAGTCGCTCTTATCTGAAAACCACCATAAAGAAGAATCGGTTGAGAGAATTGTTCGGGCAAGGCCTCGGGCGATATCGGTCTTTAGCCTCTTCATGGCATATTCGAGCCACTCGTCGGCGTATTTGTTTCCGACGTCTTTATATTCTTTGAGAGCCAGTATTAACTCCAACTGGTCGGCATCGTGTGCCAGCAGAGCCTCAGGACTTTTACCTTCTTCAAATTCTTCAACAAGCTCCTTGATCTCAGTTCCAAAAGGTACGGTCGCGGCAAGGTCCTCTATGGCTTTTTCTGTGTCGGCTTTCACATATTTTTTATTTACGTAATTGAGGTCCCCGGTGCGTGCTTCGGGGAGGTCATGGAACAGACACATCTTTATCAGTCTGTCCGTATCAACGTCGCCTGAAAGGCGCCCTAAGGTATAGCCTATATAGACAGTCCTGAAAATGTGTTCTGCCACTGATTCAGCGCCTGAGCCGAGGAACTGAAAACCCGTTCTCGGCGTGCGCTTTAGCATGCCGGCCTCGAATAAAAAATTGGCGATATTTTTCATATTGTCTCCGTTTAGAAAGTTTTCTGCCCTATTGTACAAAAAAGGATATGTCGAAGTCCTAAGCTGAGCCTCTTTCCTCAGGTCGTCTTTTTTGTTATTATTGTCTTAGCCTTTTTCATAATGACCTGCAATTCCGGGCTTTCACAATATATTTTCCAAAGGAGATGCATATGTCGGATCTTAAGAAGATGTATAAAACCATTATGGATGATAATTTCCCTGATCAGATGACGATTAAGTTCGGGGACCAGACACTTGTTTATCGAAAGAGGGCGTGGAAGATCCCTGACGAAAAGTCAGGCGAACTTATCGAAAAAGGTCTCCGCTACGGAGAAAACCCCGACCAACAGGCTGCGCTTTTCGAGCTCGTAAACGGCAATCTGGTGCTCGGAGATTGTTCCTATATCTCACCGGGAAACGGCCTGGTGAGCAGCATCACTGAGGAGGACATGATACAGGCCGGAAAACATCCCGGCAAGACAAACCTTACCGACCTCGACAACGCCCTTAATATCCTTAAGTTCCTCTCCGCAGGACCTGCTGCGACGATTATGAAACATAACAATCCCTGCGGTGTTGCTTACGGCAAGAATGTTTCGGAGGCGTATGACAAGGCTAACATGGCCGACAGAATAGCTGCCTTCGGAGGCTGCCTGGTTGTGAACCGGGCCATGGATAAGACCTGTGCGGAGATGGTGAGCGGCAACTATCTCGAGGTAGTCGGGGCCCCTGACTTTGAAGATGGCGTTGTGGAAATACTCGCAAAGAGGAAAAACCTGAGGATAGTCAGAATAAAGAAGATTGATAACCTTGAAAAACACAGGACCCTGCGTTTCGTGGATTTTAAATCACTCATTGACGGTGGGATTATAGTGCAGCAGTCGCCCATTAACAGGATAAGGACCAAGGAAGATTTCCTCTCCGCAAAAGCCGTATATAAAGGGAAGGAATATGCTATTGAGCGTCAGCCTACTGAAGGGGATTATGCTGACATGCTTTTTGGATGGAATGTGGAACAGGGGGTGACTTCAAATTCCGTGCTGTTTGTAAAAGACGGGGTGACCGTTGGTATCGGCACCGGTGAGCAGGACAGGGTCGGCGTTGCCGAGATAGCGGTTTTTAAGGCTTATACAAAATATGCGGACGGCCTCTGCTTCAGAAAGCACGGCGTTCCGTATAAGACCTTTGAGCTTGAGGCATCTCAGGGTATGCGGGATGCCAAAGCACTCAAGGAGATAGATGAAAAAACAAGAGATGATAGGGGCGGACTGATCGGCTCGACTATGGTTTCAGATGCCTTTTTCCCTTTCAGAGACGGCGTGGATGTTGGTATTAAGGAGGGGATCTCGGCTATTGTACATCCGGGCGGCTCCGACAGGGATTTTGAATCTATCGAAGCATGTAATCAGGCTGACCCGAAGGTTACCATGGTCTTTACAGGGCAGAGGGCTTTCAAACACTGATTAAAGTCCTTGCGGATTCTATTTGCGGATATCATGCCTTTTGGCTTTTACATAATTGCCTGATATTGTGCTATAATTATTACTTCCAAGCCGAAGACCAAGAACGGGTTTTTTGAGGCGCTGATTTTTTTCATATACAGCCCCGAAAAACTTGACAAATATTTTTTTCTCTGGTAAAGTTGTAAGGTTTTTCCCAGGGTATCAAGAAATAAGTGACTTATTTATTTTTATTACGGAGGAAAAGTGCCCACGATAGCACAATTAGTTAGGCAGGGTCGAAAGAGCTTAGTAAGTAAAACAAAGAGTCCCGCTTTGAAATCCTGTCCCCAAAAAAGGGGAGTTTGCGTAAGGGTTTACACGACAACGCCGAAGAAGCCCAACTCTGCTTTGAGGAAGGTGGCAAGGGTGAGGCTTACGAATGCCATGGAAGTTACAGCATATATCCCCGGCGTAGGACACAATCTGCAGGAACATTCTATCGTCATGATAAGGGGCGGAAGGGTTAAGGACCTCCCCGGTGTCAGATACCATATTATAAGAGGTACTCTCGACTCAACAGGCGTAAACGACAGGAGACGCGGCAGGTCGAAGTACGGAACTAAGAAGCCCAAGTAAACAAGCATAAAACGGAGTTGAATAATGCCTAGAAGAAGGGTTGCAGAAAAAAGAGAAGTATTGCCGGATCCGAAATATAACAGTAAGGTGGTCAGTAAATTCATGGCCGCTATCATGACGGACGGCAAGAAGTCAACAGCCGAAAATATCTGTTACGGCGCATTTGACGTAATAAAGGAAAAAACAGGAAACGACCCGCTCAAGGTGTTTAAGGCGGCGCTTGAGAATGTGAAGCCCGTTGTTGAGGTAAAGCCCAGAAGGGTTGGCGGCGCCACTTATCAGGTGCCGGTTGAGATAAGGCCCCAGCGCAGGATGGCACTTGCATCGAGATGGCTTATAAGTTACGCGAGGGCCAGGGGGGAGAAAACGATGAGGGAGAGACTGGCCGGCGAACTGCTGGATGCATTTAATAACACAGGCTCTTCCATTAAGAAGAAGGAAGACACCCATAAGATGGCCGAGGCTAATAAGGCTTTTGCCCATTATAGATGGTAAAGAGAATAGAGGAGAAATACTTTGTCGAAATTCCCGCTGGAAAGAACACGCAATATTGGAATCATGGCACACATCGATGCCGGGAAAACTACGACTACGGAACGTATCCTCTATTATACCGGCGTTACCTATAAGATAGGCGAGGTCCATGAGGGGACCGCTGTCATGGACTGGATGGTCCAGGAACAGGAAAGAGGTATTACCATCACATCCGCAGCGACGACCTGTTTTTGGAGAGACCACAGAGTAAACATCATTGATACCCCCGGACATGTTGATTTCACTATTGAGGTAGAGAGGTCATTAAGGGTTCTTGACGGCGCCGTGGCGGTATTCGATTCTGTGGCAGGCGTTGAGCCTCAGTCCGAGACGGTTTGGAGGCAGGCTAATAAGTATGAAGTACCAAGGATCGCTTTTATGAACAAAATGGACAGGATGGGGGCCGATTTTTATATGGCAGTAAACAGCATGGTCGACAGGTTGGGTGCCAGGCCGGTCCCGGTCCAGCTTCCTATAGGCGCGGAGGATAATTTCAGAGGGCCTATAGACCTTGTGACGATGAAGGCACTTTATTATGACGACGAGACGCTTGGTGCAAAATTCGTCGAGGGAGACATTCCGGATCAGCTTATGCCCCAGGCAAGGGAATACAGGGAAAAAATGATCGAGGCAATCTCTGATGTTGATGAAAAAGTCATGGAGAAATACCTCAGCGGCGGAGAAATCAGCGAAACCGAGATAAAGGCGGCCCTCAGAAAGGGCACGGTGGAGATGAAGTTTACTCCTGTTTTTTGCGGGACTGCATTTAAAAACAAGGGGGTTCAGCAGCTTCTCGATGCTATCGTTGACTACCTGCCTTCCCCGCTCGATATTCCCGCTGTGGTGGGGAAAGAGCCGGACAGCGGCGCCGATGTCCTGAGGAAGGCTGATGACAAGGAGCCTTTCTCTGCGTTTGCCTTCAAGGTTATGACAGATCCGTTTGTGGGTCAGCTTACCTTCCTGAGGGTATATTCGGGTGTTATGGCCGCAGGCTCATATGTGTACAATTCCACCAAAGGTACGAAGGAAAGAGTAGGCAGGCTGCTTAAGATGCATGCTAATAAAAGGGAAGATATAAAGGAAGTTTCGGCCGGCGACATTGCCGCTGCCGTAGGTTTAAAAAGTACCCTCACGGGGGACACCCTTTGCGACGACAAGAAGCCGGTAATACTTGAGGCGATGGAATTTCCGGAACCCGTCATTTCCGTTGCGATAGAGCCAAAGACAAAGGCCGATCAGGAGAAACTCGGGCAGTCACTGGGGAAGCTTATGCAGGAAGACCCTTCATTCAGGGTGACGACGAACGAAGAAACAGGCCAGACCATCATCTCCGGAATGGGAGAGCTGCATCTGGAGATCATTGTTGACAGGCTCTTGAGGGAGTTTAAGGTGGGGGCCAACGTCGGCAAGCCTCAGGTCGCATTCAGGGAAACGATAAAGACGCCTTCGAAGGCGGAGGGAAAGTTTGTCAGGCAGTCAGGAGGACGCGGCCAGTACGGTCATGTCTATCTCGAGCTTGAACCCCTTGAGCCAGGCAAAGGCTATGAGTTCGTAAGCAAGGTCGTAGGAGGTTCAGTGCCGAGGGAATACTGGTCGGCTGTCGATAAAGGCATAAAGGAGGCGCTGGACGGAGGAATACTTGCGGGGTATCCTGTCGTAGACGTAAGGGCGACCCTCTACGACGGCTCCTATCACGAAGTCGATTCATCGGAAATGGCCTTTAAGATCGCCGGTTCAATGGGGTTCAAAGAGGCGGCAAAGAAGGCGAAGCCGGTTATCCTCGAACCTATTATGAATGTCGAAGTAGTTACGCCTGAAGAATATATGGGCGACGTAATAGGCGACCTCAATTCCCGAAGGGGTAAGATACAGCAGATGGAAAAACGCGGCAAGGCCCAGGTGATCAAGTCCCAGGTTCCCCTTGCCGAGATGTTCGGATATGCCACTGACCTCAGGTCCAAGACCCAGGGCAGGGCAACGTATACTATGCAGCTTGCAAATTACGATGAAGTGCCCAAGAGTATCGCTGAGACGATTATCGCGAAGGTTAAAGGCGAATAGAGAGTAACCAGGTGGATGCCGGATTATCCGGACAGCACTGCAAGAAGATATAGGAAGGAGGCAAGATGGCAAAGGCAAAATTTGAG
>OUUY01000018.1 GCA_900302705.1 Candidatus Sulfobium mesophilum | reverse complement strand
CAAGGAGGCGAGTGGGATGGGCCGCCGCGTCATCGTCCGCACAAACCTCACCATATTTTTTGAAGAGGGCATGGATTATCTTCCGGAATTCATGAGTGAGAACTCGGTCATGGTCATCGCATCCCTGCCTTGTTATACGGAGGCAAACGTCGACCGGGCAAGAGGGAAAGGGACATTTAATAAATGCGTAAAGGCCCTCGCAGCGCTGAACGGCTTCGGCTATGGAAACGGTTCTGCTGAAAAGGAACTGGACCTGGTATATAACCCTTCAGGCCCATCTTTGGCGCCTCCTCAAAAAGCGTTGGAAGAAGATTACAGAAGAGAGCTGAAGAGGAATTACGGCATAACATTCGACAGCCTGTTCGCGTTTACTAACATGCCGATAGGCAGGTTCAGGGACTTTCTTGTCCGGACCGGAGGGCTCGTTAAATATATGGAAGCTCTCATCTCCGCATTCAACCCTGAAAACCTCCGGGGCCTCATGTGCAGAAGGCTCCTGAACATTGGATGGGACGGACGGCTGTACGACTGTGATTTTAACCAGATGCTCGGGGTCCCGGTGCATCCGCATCTCCCGCAGCATATCAGGGAATTCGACTACTCACCTCTCAAGACCCGACCTATTGCGGTCGGCGACCACTGTTACGCATGCACCGCAGGACAGGGCTCCACCTGAATAGGCGCAATCGCCTAACAGGCAGTTTGCCTGTACCATATGAGAAGATCGGCAGGCTGGCCTGCGTTCATCGGTCTTCGGTCTCCATTATCTTAAAACAATCTGTGTTATAATCTTCGCAATTTTATTGGGCATGCCATCGGAAAAAGGCGACACTTATGGTCTGCCTTAATGTGCCGGCTGAAAATCGCTCACTGTTTTTTTATGCATGGGGTTTGAAAAACTTGAACCTTTATTTGAAGTCTGTAACTTTGATCACAGCTTTTCTCTCCTTGTTGCGGGTATCATAATTTCAATGTCTGCCTTAATGTGCCGGCTGAATAACTGCTTGCTGCTTTTTTATATAGGGTTTGGGAAACCTTGAACTTTTATTTGAAGTCTGTAATTTTGATCACAACCTTTCTCTCCTTGTTGTGGGTAACGTCTCCGGAGGGTGGAAATCCAGTCCCAAAAGTCCGGCCCTATGAGGTGAGAGTGCCGATCCTGCTTTATCATCGTTTCGGTCCGGCAGCATCGGACAGTATGACGGTGACAACGGCTGTTTTCAGGTCCCATCTGCAATATATAAGGGACAAAGGACTTACGGTCATACCCCTCAGGCAGCTGGTAGACTACTATCTTAAGAAGGGTCCGCCGCCTCCGCCGGGGTCTGTGGTGATCGTGGCCGACGACGCGCATGAATCGGTCTACACAGAGATGCTGCCGCTCGTAAAGAAATATCACTACCCCGTGACGCTTTTCGTATATCCCTCTGCGATTTCCAACGCTTCATATGCCATGACCTGGGGCCAACTCAAAGAGATTAAAAAGACCGGTCTCTTCGATCTCCAGGGTCACACATTCTGGCATCCAAACTTCAAGCAGGAGAAGAAGAGGCTGCCGGGAGCCGAATACGAAAAGTTTGTCCGGATGCAGTTGAGGAAATCAAAGGAAAGGCTTGAGAAAGAACTTGACGTCAAAGTGGACATGCTGGCGTGGCCTTTCGGGATTTATGACGACCAACTTATCAGGTATGCGGCCGATTCAGGGTATACGGCAGCCTTCTCGATAGAGAGGAGGCATGCAGTGAGCGGGGATAATGTAATGAAACTCCCCCGTTACCTCATGCAAAACAGTGATAAAGGCAAGGTCTTTGAGCAGATCTGGGGCAGTCCCCGGGCCGGAAGGGTAGCTACTATTTCAGGGAGTATATAAAGGAGCGAGATGAAAAAAATCTGGTTTTACGTTCTCTTGTGCATCGTTTCTTTTTTGACCGCAGCAGCGTCTGCGTCTGGTTACGCCGACGGGAGAGTGATGGATTTTCAGACCCAAAGGCCTCTTGAAGGTGCCATTGTCACCGGAAACAATGAGGTAATCCGCACCGACGCAAACGGCATGTTTATGCTAAAAAATGCCACAGGCAAGATCGGCATCCGGGCTTACGGCCACGCGCGGGGAGAGGTCGTACTTCCAGCGGCTCCGGTCAAAGAGCCCGTCAATGTCTACCTGCGTTCCTTTACCCCGAAGGCCCTTTATCTTACGCACTATGGAATCGGGAGCAGGCTGCTTCGTGAGTCGGCGCTGAACCTTGCGAAAGAGACCGAGATCAACTCGCTCGTCATTGATGTAAAAGGCGACAGGGGAGTGATCACCTACAAGAGCACCATCCCCCTGGCGTCGGAGATAGGCGCACAACGGCTGGTCATCATTAAGGACATAAGGGGCCTGATACAATCACTGAAGGAAAAAGGAATATATACCGTGGCCCGGATCGTCGTCTTCAAAGACGACTTGCTCGGTACGGCCCGTCCTGACCTGGCGGTGAGGACACAGGACGGGAGGGTATTTCGCGACAGGGAAAACCTCATCTGGGTCGACCCCTCCAGACGGGCGGTATGGGATTACAACATCAGTATCGCGGTCGAGGCCGCGCAAAACGGTTTCGACGAGATACAGTTCGATTATGTCCGTTTCCCCGACAAGAAAGGGCTAAGGTTTGGCGTGCCGAGTACGGAGGAAAACAGGGTGAAGTACATCACGGGATTCCTCTCTGAGGCATACAGGAGGCTCACGCCTTATAACGTCTTCGTTGCAGCCGACATATTCGGATATGTCTCCTGGAACCTCGATGACACCCAGATAGGACAAAAGATCCAGAACATCGCCCCCTGTGTCGATTACCTGTCCCTGATGCTTTACCCCTCGGGGTTTCAGTTCGGCATACCGGGATACAGGAACCCGGTAGCCCATCCTTACGAAATCGTTTCTTTGTCGCTAAAAAGGGCCCGTGAGCGTGCCGGGATTCCGGCCGTCCGGTTCAGGCCCTGGCTCCAGGCGTTCAGGGATTATGCATTCGACAGGAGATACTTCTACGGTCCTGAGATAAGAAGCCAGATAAAGGCCGCCGAGGAGTTCGGATCCAATGGCTGGATGCTATGGAACCCGAGGAATGTGTATAAAGACGACGGGTTAAGTCGGGAACCGCTTCCCAGAAAATATGCGAGGCTTGATGGGCCTAAGGCTTAAAGCAAAAGGAAACACCGCAGGGAAAATAAAAGCGCTCCTGCTGGCAGTGGTCTGTCTACTCTTTGGACCGGTCGTTTCCCTCGAGGTCCTCGCAGAGGCTGTGGCAGCTGACCCTCCTCAGAGTTTGCATGCCGTACAACTGGCCGCTATCGCCGGGATCGTTGAAAAGGCGGTCCGAAACGGCAATACGCCGGGGGCCGTTGTCCTCGTCGGAAACCGGGGGAAAGTTGTGTACCGGCGGTCCTTCGGATACCGTGCCCTCGAACCGGAGAAGATTCCGATGACCGAAGATGCCATATTCGATTTGGCCTCGGTCACGAAAGTTGTCTCCACAACCACTGCGATCATGCAGTTGTCAGATCAGGGGAAACTGGATATCGAAGCCCCGGTTTCCCGTTACTGGCCAGCATTTGGGAAAAACGGCAAGAGAAACATCACTGTCCGACAGCTCCTTACACATTATTCCGGGCTCCGCGCCGATCTGAGCGAGAAGCCGCGGTGGACGGGGTATAAGAATGCCATGAGAAAAATTATAGCCGAGAGGCCTCTGCTTGCACCGGGTACAGGATTTATTTACAGCGATATCAATTTTGAAGTCCTCGGCGAGCTTGTCCGTAGGATTTCAGGGCAGCCATTAGACGAGTACAGCGATGAACATATTTTCAAACCCTTAGGGATGAAGGACACCGGTTTCAATCCTTCTTCATCTTTCAGGAACCGCATTGCCCCCACGCAGTATTGCCGCGGAAAGCTGCTCCTAGGAAAGCCGCATGACCCCACCTGTTACTGCATGGGCGGCGTTTCAGGACACGCCGGGCTTTTTTCGACGGCTGACGACCTTTCCATCTTCGCCCAAATGCTCCTGAATGGGGGAAGCTACTCCGGAAAGAGGATCCTCGAAGCGAAGACAGTTGAGAAGATGACCCTACCCCAGTCACCGCCCGGGAAGAAAATTCTTCGAGGGTTCGGCTGGGCCTTGGAGGCGCCCTTTGTCTCTAATCGCGAAGATTTATTTCCAGCCGGCGCGTACGGCCATCTCGGCTATACAGGGACAGCGTTATGGATAGATCCGATCAGCGATACGTATATAATTGCCCTGACAAATCGCGTCCATCCGGACGGCAAAGGCGATGTTAAGGAATTGCGGGCAGAGATAAAAAAGGTTGTTGCCGAGGCGCTTGGACCGGTCCGGGCCAGCCAGGCACTGGAGAGAAGGCCCTCACTTCCGGGGCGCAGTGACCGCGAGAAAAACTTCTTACCGGAGGGCGCGCGTGCCGGAAAGGTGATAACAGGCATCGATGTCCTGTCTGCAGAAAAATTCCTGCCTCTTAAAGGATTGCGCGTGGGCCTCGTAACCAATCATACAGGACTTGATTCAGAGGGACGGCGTACTCTTGACCTGCTCCGTAATGCTCCAGGTGTAAGACTGACCGCGATCTTAAGTCCTGAACACGGCTTATACGGCAAGGACGACACGAAAGTGGCTTCAACGATAGAGCCGTCCACAGGACTGCCCGTATACAGCCTTTACGGCGCCGTCAGAAGGCCGACTGAGGAAATGCTGCATGACGTGGACGCGCTGGTCTTCGATATCCAGGACGTTGGTGTCCGTTTTTTTACCTACATCACCACAATGGGATATGCGATGGAAGCCGCGGCGCAGAAAGGAATCGCTTTTTACGTCCTCGACAGGCCGAACCCTCTTAACGCCGCGCTTGTGCAAGGGCCCGTCATGGACAAAGAATTAAAATCCTTCACCGGCTATTTTCAGATGCCCCTGCGGCACGGAATGACAGTGGGGGAACTTGCGGAGATGTTTAATGCCGAAAACAAGATAGGAGCAAAACTGCATGTCATCAAGATGGCAGGGTATAAGCGGTCGGACTGGTTCGATGAGACAGGCCTGCAGTGGGTAAACCCTTCTCCGAACCTCCGCAGCCTTAGAGAAGCTATTCTTTACCCCGGGGTGGCGATGGTCGAGGGAACTAACGTGAGCGTGGGACGCGGGACAGATACGCCGTTCGAACTGATCGGGGCTCCCTGGATCAATGGGGAGAGACTCGCTGCTTACCTGAACATGCGAAATATCCCGGGCGTAAGTTTTGCTCCGGCCGCCTTCATGCCGAACAAGTACATTTTTAAGCATAAACAGTGTCATGGGGTAAGGATCACCCTGTCCGACCGGCAGGCGCTGGATGTCGCTGCGATGGGGGTTGAAATTGTGGAAGCACTCCATAAGCTTCACCCGGCTGAATTCCAGCTTGATAAGACACTGGGCCTTGTAGGTTCACGCGCAGTTCTTCAGGACCTCAGGGATGGTCGGGACCCGCACTCCATCGTGCTGCAATGGCAGCATACGCTTGCCAAGTTCCTTGACCTGCGGTCGAAATATTTATTGTATTAGTTGGTCCTCCACTCCCTTTCATGCCTAACGCCTGCGTCATGCTTTTTTGGCATCCTACCATTGCGGCAAAAAGAATCGCTG
>OUUY01000066.1 GCA_900302705.1 Candidatus Sulfobium mesophilum | reverse complement strand
ACCCCGTAAGTTCTGTGCCATGTCCGGCACACACGAAATAAATAACCCGCGCAGGCAAGCAGCCTAGGAAAAACCGACCGACGCTATTCTGCGTCGGGTTGATTTGCCGGTTATGCAATCTTAACATTCTACTGACTTCAAAATTATCTCTTTATGTTTTCGTTAAGAATTTATTGAATGTCGCTATGTCCGGCTTGCGGTCTGCTTTAAGAGAACACCATATATAATCACCTGAATACAATCGTATCGTAGGTTTCAGGGCTAACATCAGCGGAACGAAATCTCTTAACGTGTCATACCAAGCCCTTTGTTCGTCTCGATAGGGTGGATCATTATCCGTTCTCTTTAATTTTGAACATGATGATTGCCATTTTCTTTTGTCGAATCCAAGTACCATATCTTTAGGATACTCAGATATTGAAATTTCACGAAGTTCCGTAAGGTGTTGTGATTCATCAAATTCGACTATGACTTCGGCAGATGGAACAAAGAAATCAACATTTGGCAATTTGTTTGACTTAACAAAACTCGTATAATTCCTATGCAGCTGCAATTTTTTATATATTCTGTCTAAGGCCGTGGATATGACGTGGTTTTTATAATCTTCTATTTTGCATGGGACGTTAAGATTATAATTTGATTTTATTTCTCCATACATTTCGGCAAGGAGCTTTTCGACCGTAATCTTGCATTCCTTGCATCTTTCATTGTGTTTCATTGTCATATAATCCCTATGCACAACAATTACTATACGACCTAATGTTCTCCCCGTTTCTTGCAATGAGATATCATATTTCATCTTAACAGCAAAGAAAAATATTCCTTAAAATCGGTAGCTTGAGTATTGAAGTATATCGGGATGTTCGTCGTCTCCCCGAGATAATTACATTAGCCTCGCGCGGGTTTTATGAATTTGAAGTAGACCATTGTCCAGTTGCCGGCGATTATAGCAGCTGTGGCAACGATACTTCCAACAGAAAGAGTGGCAAATCCGGTGAGCGCCTGTCCGACATTACATCCGCCCGCAAGAACAGCTCCAAAGCCCATCATAATACTGCCGCCCATGATCGTAACAAGCTGCCTTGCTGCTGGAACCCTCCATTTAAACTTCCCCAACATCTTTGCGCTTGCGAAGGATCCAAGCGGCACACCGACAATAAAGAAAACGGCCCACGTTGTCTGAAATGGCCCTAGACTGAACATGGGGAAGAACCTCGATTCGGCATTGCCATTGAGCACAGTCAAGAAGAGCTCGCCCGTCGGGGTCGCAAAACTCAATCCCCTTGCGAACCCTCCGCCCCAGAACTGAGAGGCCCAGAAGGCGATTACGCCCATTACACCCACAAGAACGCCTGTGAGCGGCCAGGAAAAACCCTCCCGTCGCTTCGCGCTGAAAGGCCTGCCACGAAGTATATACAATAAAATAATAAACGATAAGACAGATATCACAAACCATTTGATTGCAGGACCCTCTCCAATCAACTGCCACAAAGCTGCATTCGGCCTGCCTGACAAAGAAAAACTGAAACTTTCTTTTTTCAAAAACATCAGGACTGGGTTGAGGATACCATTTGTCGTTGCACCCACACTGGTTAAAAAACAGAAAACGGCAACCCAGGCATAAAGAAGTCCCTCGCCTGTCCTATAGATAATGCCGCTTCCACATCCCTCTGCCAAAACCATTCCTATGCCGAAGATATACCCTCCGACGATGTTGGCAAGGGGATAAAAGGTCTGTCGTTTAAGAACAATCGTTCCAATGTCTTCAAGGATATTAGCACCGATGATCATAATTACGAGAGCGATCAGATAAGAACGGAACATGGTAAAATCCTTCATAAAGATCGTGTCTCTGAAGGCGGAGTTCATGCAAAACTGTCCTCGTTGCAATATAAAACCTAAAAGCATCCCAATGATCAGTCCTGAAAGTATAAAACCCGGAGTAACACCTGCAGTTACTGCTGCCATAGCTTACTCTGGTTTACAACAATCTTATTTTGCATTTTTCCTTTTTATGCCGACGACGAGACTGATTACAAAAAGGGATATTATGCTCAGAGGAACTTATTCCATCCCGGACTCTTTGAGCCTTTTCCAGAGGGTAACCCTGCTGATTCCGAGCTGTTTTGCGGTTAGAGTTTTGTTGCCTTTATTCTGGGAAAGCGCTAAGAAAAGTTCCTCACGCCCTACATGCTTTTCGTTTGCCACAGCCCTATCATTATGCAACAAATAATCCGGAAGGTCTGAGACCTCGATGGTATCGCCCTTGCACGTCACTGCACAATACTCAAGGGCATTGATAAGCTGCCTCACATTTCCCGGCCATTTGTAGTTCCCCATGATCGCCATAGCGTCATGGCTGATTCTTTTTACCTCTTTATTATTTACTACCGCAATCTTTTTGACATAATGAAGCGCTATGAGTGGAATGTCTTCGACCCGCTCCCTCAAAGGAGGAACCCTGAGAGTAATTGAATTTACCCTGTAGAAAAGATCTTCCCTGAAATTGCCTGCAGACACGAGCTTTGAGAGGTCTTTGTTGGTAGCAGAAATAAGACGAATATCTACCTGTATAGGATTTTGTTCACCTACCCGCTCCAGCACTTTTTCTTCGAGCACCCGAAGCAGTTTCACCTGCATCACCATTGGCATATCTCCTATCTCATCAAGGAAAATACTGCCGCGATTGGCTGCCTCGAACCTCCCCTTTCTGTCGCTTACGGCGCCTGTAAAGGAACCCTTTTTGTGACCAAAGAGTTCGCTTTCGAGGAGCTGATCATTAAGTGAGCCGCAGCCCACTTGCATGTAGGGTCCCTCCTTACGACGACTTAACGAATGTATAGCACGGGCAACGAGGTTTTTGCCTGATCCGCTTTCACCGTAAATAAGTACAGGAGCCTCACTCTCTGCTGCGTTCCGGATCTGAGCATACAATTTTTGCATGGGTGCGCTCTTCCCGAGTAATCCTTTAAACCAATATTGTTCCCTCAGTTCTTTCTTGAGGTCTTCGAGTTCAAGCTCTTTCATGAAGAGAGACGTAATGTCTGTCAGGGATTCAACAGCGCCAACTATTTCACCACTTCCGTCCCGCAAAACCACTGCATTTTTCAGGACATAGACCGGCCGGCCGTCAACCGACCTCATCCTGCACTTTTTGTTGCGCATAAAACCACAATTGAAAACGTCGCACTTTCCCTGAGTTCCTGCTTCGGCCACAACCACGCAAGTATCGCTATCAAGAACAGTGCATGGTTTTCCTATGATCTCTTCTCTTTTATACCCTGTTATCTCTTCCGCTGTCTTATTAAAGACGCGAATGTTGCCCTCAGTATCAACGACCATAAGACCGTCCCTCATATTTTCGAAGATATCGATCAGAAAATGCGGATCTTTGAGAAACTCCTCCAGCTTATCCATAGGTACCTCGTTCGGATATCAAAGCAGATATTACAATTGTCATTGTTTGTGAGAACATATACATATGATAACTCTTTTAGAGCAGAGGTGACAAAAAAAGGCAGGCTGGGCAGCCTGCCTTTTTAATACGCCTTCATGCATTCGTTACGACAATGTCATCCCTTACTTCTTCTTTTCATCTTTCTTCTGCACTTCTTCGGATGGCTTATCCGGTGCTGCCTCCGGCTTCTCCGTCTTTTTTATCTCCGGCGAAATCTTCGCAAGAACGTCTTTGTTGATCACAACTTCGTAGTCTTTCTTCTTCCGGAGTTCAGCTATATATTTGTCAAACGCCTCTTTCTGTCTCTCACCTGAGAGCCTCTGGAAGATGACATCTTTCACTCTCTCGAACTCAACAACAGGCCCTGTCTTCTTGTCTGTCACCTTGATAATATGATATCCGTAAGATGTTTTGACGGGACCGCTTAGTTGTCCGACTTTAAGACTGGCAGCGGCCCTCTCGAATTCAGGTACCATCTGCCCCCGGGAGAAATATCCGACGTCCCCCCCGTTTTGTGCTGATCCCTTGTCCAGAGACTCCTTCTTCGCGATCTCCTCGAATTTCTCCCCTTTCTTCAGTCTCTCCAGAACCTTGTTCGCCTCGGCCTCCGTCTTTACAAGGATATGGCTCGCCCTTATCTGGCTAGTTGTCGTGAAGTCCTCCTTATGTTTGCTATAGTAGTCCTTGACTTCCTGTTCGCTCACCTTGTTCTTCGACATTATCTCTTTTTCCAAAAGCGCCGAGGCGAGGGTCAGTTTCTTAAACTCCTCGAGCTTCCTGTTAAATTCAGGGCTCTTGTCCAGACCCTTCTTCAGGGCCTCCTGATAGAGGATCTCCTTCTTTATTATCTCTTCAAGAAACTTCTCCTTGCCTGCCTCACCAACAAACAACTGCTGCGCATAATCAGGCAGGGACTTCATCTCCCTCTCGAAATCAGCCTGTGTTATGCCTGAAGTGCCTACCTTGGCAACCACCGGCCCCTGTTGTGTAGTCTGCTCAGCCGCTTTTTGGGTACAGGAAAAAAGCATCCCCGCACATAAGATACTCATTAAAATCCTTTTCATTTTTATTCCTCCGGATGATTTAATGCCTTCTATTTTATACCATATGAAGCGATATTTCCTGCCTTTTTGACAGGGTAAGTTTCTTTATGCTAAATTAATTGGGTTTTGCGCTGACAATGAGAAAATTCGAGATATCAAAAGCTCTTTTTAAAAAGGCATCAGCAATAATTCCCGGAGGTGTTAACAGCCCGGTCCGTGCCTTCAGGGCGGTCGGCGGCAATCCCCTCTTCATCGAGAGAGCCAGGGGATCGAGGATCTATGACGCCGACGGAAACGCTTACCTGGATTACGTGTTGTCCTGGGGCCCCATGATTTTGGGCCATGCACACCCCCGGGTGGTAAAGGCGCTTAAAAATGCCGTTGAAAAAGGCACAAGCTACGGCGCGCCAACTGCACTTGAAACTGAACTGGCGGAACTGGTGCTGAAGGCCTATCCGTCTATGGACAAGGTGCGGATGGTAAACTCCGGTACCGAGGCGACAATGAGCGCAATCCGTGTGGCAAGGGGCTTCACGGGAAGAGACAAGATCATCAAATTCGAAGGCTGTTATCACGGGCACGCCGACGGCCTCCTGGTTAAGGCAGGCTCCGGGGCAACGACCTTCGGTGTACCTGACAGCCCGGGGGTGCCTAAGGATTGCGCCAAGAACACCCTCACCCTCCCCTATAATGACACGAAGGCATTAAAGTCCATGATAGAAAGAGAATGGCGGTCCATAGCCTGCGTAATAATCGAACCGGTAGTAGGCAACATCGGCTGTGTGCTGCCAAGGTCGTCATTCCTTGAAACGCTTCGGAAGCTGACCCGCAGCCGCGGAATTGTCCTGATATTCGATGAGGTGATGACGGGCTTCAGGGTCTCATTCGGAGGAGCGCAGAAGTATTACGGGATTGATCCGGATATGACATGCCTCGGCAAGATAATCGGGGGCGGACTGCCGGTAGGGGCTTACGGAGGGAAGAAAGACATAATGGCTATGGTGTCTCCCGAGGGCCCGGTCTATCAGGCCGGTACCTTATCGGGCAATCCACTTGCCATGACCGCCGGCGTGGAAACAATCAGGGAATTGTCCAAAAAAGGCGTTTACAAACAGTTGGAGAAGAAATCATCCCTTCTTGAAAGAGGTCTTATCGATGCTGCCAAAATGGCTGGCGTCAAGACCCGTTTTTACAGGGCAGGGAGCATGTTCTGCACCTACTTTACCGATCTCGAAGTCGTTGATTACACAACCGCAAAGAGCTCTGACACCGTGAAGTTTTCCAAATTCTTTTCGGAGATGCTGCAAAGGGGCGTGAATCTGGCACCATCGCAGTTCGAGGCGGGTTTCATGTCCCTGGCGCATACCGATAAGGACATAGACAGAACAGTAAGAGCAGCATACGAAGCGCTTAAAAAAATATAAAAAAGTATAAATGGCAGTAATGTAGGGGAGGCTTTAAGATGTTTAATCCGCTTAGCCTTATAGCAAGGCTATATAACTGGTTCAGTGAAGGCATTTCAGCAAAAGCAAAAATCATCATTGCTGTGATAGGGCTGGTCATTATGGCCGGCATGGGTTTCACAGCGTACAAGATAAACGACTACTTCGAGCACGACCCCAACGCCTGTATGACCTGCCACGTCCATGACGGCGCAAACAAGAGGTGGCAGGTGAGCGAACACAAAACCATCGGCTGCCACGACTGCCATCACGCCTCCAAGAAGGAACAGATGGTCCAGATGTACCGGTTCGCTTTCCTGGGTGTGAAGTCAGTATCGCCTCGACATGGGGAAATCCTTGTCGCATGGAAGGTCTGTTATCAGTGCCACTGGGAAAAGAACCCTAAGGCGCCGACTGCAAAAAACATCAGCCACTCGCGGCTTCATGCCAGGCATTATTACATGGAACAGATCGAATGCATAAAGTGCCATGGCTACAATATCCACCAGTTCACAGCTGAGCCGCGTTTCTGCGTAAGATGCCACGAGGGCAGGGAGGTCCACGGGGCCGGCATGGAGGGTCTTGCCTGTCTGAACTGTCATACGGACAGGACAGTCGACCTCAAGCCCGGGCGCGCGAAATGTCTCTACTGCCACGGCGGAGAGAAAGTAAGAAAGGAGCTTATCGCCGGAGGCACGCTCGACGTAACCCATTACCAGCCCGACGAAAATACGATCAGAAGGGCGATCAAGATCGATGTCCCGGAAGACGCGCCGATGCAGTTCTACTGCTACGAGTGCCATAAACCGCACAAGACTGCGCGTCCGAATTGGGGCAACTGTATGACTTGTCATAAGAACGTCATTAACGTGGGAAAGCATTCGATGCACATCCAGGGCATGAACATGCAGTGCAAGGACTGTCATAGGCCTCATTCGTGGAGGGTTTCTGCCGCGCAGGCCAAAAAGGACTGTGTCAAGTGCCATGAGTACAGGGACCCGAAACTTTTTCTGGGCGCTTAATAGACGTTAATTCGCGGGGCTGGACAGAACAAATACAATTTCCGGCCTTTATAGAATATTGAACCATAACGAAGGGGGGTAGCTTTTATGGTGAGGTGTGGCGTATGAAAAGTCACGTCTTTCGTCCGCTGGTGGTTGTAATCAGTATTGTATGCATCGCCCTGATTGTCCGCGTATTTTATGTCCCAAAGGATTTCGGAGTCCATGAGAGAGGTTATATGTACGGATGGTACAGGCAAGGCAATATTGAAGAGTGGAAAAACGTCAAGGTCAAATATCAGGGCACGGAATACTGCAAGGACTGCCATTCGGACAAATATGAAAGCATAATGACGACGCCCCATGCTATCATCCCCTGCGAAGACTGTCACGGACCTGCTCTCGAGCATCCTTCAGAGCCGCCTAAACTGGCGGTCGACAAAAGCAGGGGGCTCTGCCTGAGATGCCACAGTTTTTTGCCTTATCCGACAAGCGGCAGGGCAAATATAAGGGGCATTAATCCGGACACCCATAATCCTGACACAGAATGCGTCATGTGCCACAACCCTCACAAACCTTCTCTGGAGGGCCTGAAATGAACAGAAGAGATTTCCTAAAAAAAACAGCCGTGGTAGTGGGGGGACTCTCCCTGCCGCTTAGCGCCTTTAAGATTCTTACCCCGAAAGAACTATTAGCCTCCACAGGCAGCAAGACAAAGACGAGGTGGGTATTCCTCGTCGATACTTACAAATGTGTCGGCTGCGGCATGTGCGTAAAGGCATGCAAACTTGAAAACGAGATACCTTATGACGCCAATGTGACGCGGACGTGGGTGGAACGATATGTCATCACAAAAGACGGCAAGACCTTCGCCGATACCCCGAAAGGAGCGAGAGACGGATTCGTTACATCTAAGATAGACCTTGGGGAAGGCAGGTACCAGGATATAAAGGATAAAGATATTGATAAGGCGTTCTTTGTGCCAAAGCTTTGCAATCAGTGCGAAAATCCGCCATGCGTTCAAGTCTGCCCTGTGGGTGCGACATACCAGACTGACGACGGCATCGTCCTTGTCGACAGGAAATGGTGTATAGGCTGCGGGTATTGCATCATGGGCTGCCCTTACGGCGTGCGTTTCTTTCATCCCGTCTACCATACAGCCGAGAAGTGCAATTTCTGTTACCACAGGATAACAAAGGGCTTAAAGACGGCCTGTGTTCAGGCTTGCCCCTTCGGAGCAAGGCAGATCGGAAACATCAAGGACCCGAACGATCCGGTAGCAAAAATCATTATGACGGAGAGGGTCGGCATATTGAAAGAGGAATACGGCACCAAGCCGCAGGTGTATTACATAGGTCTTGACAGGGAGGTGAAATAGGATGGTCCACGGAGAAATTTGGACAGTCAAGGAGCTTTTTACATATCCGAATGAGTATATATACTGGAGCATTCAGATAGTAATGTATCCTTTCATGACGGGACTCGTTGCCGGTGCGTTTGTGCTTTCATCACTCTACCATGTCTTCGGGATACAACAACTAAAGGATATGGCCCGTTTCGCGCTCGTATTTTCATTCGCCCTTCTTTTTGCCGCACCTATGCCTATAGTACTTCATCTGCAGCATCCGCTCAGAGGCATAAATGTTATGATGACCTCTCATTTTACGTCTGCTATTGCTGCTTTTGGGATAGTTTTCTTTTCGTACGGAGCTATCGTCGCATCCGAACTATGGTTTCTTTACAGGAAACATTTTGTCGAGATCGCCCTTTCTCTTAAAGATAAACAGGACAAGACTTTTTCAGAGCAGCTGAAATTTATTCTTTATTGCACGCTCACCCTTGGCGTTTACGACATAAGCGAGGAGGCGTTAAAGAAAGACGAGAAGGCCATTAAGGTGCTCGCCGGGCTCGGTATACCTGTCGCCTGTTTTCTCCACGGGTATGCAGGCTTCATATTCGGCTCGGTAAAGGCTAACGCCCTCTGGATGACACCTCTTATGCCGGTCATATTCATAATGTCCGCAATCGTCTCAGGAATAGCTCTTTGTTTGCTGACATACATCGCGGTAATGGAGATAAGAAAACTGCTTGCGTCACGCAAAAAGACACCCTATCAAATGTATCAGTCGAAAGAGGAGTTAAAGAGCGTAGAGATGCATGTCGTCAAGATAACAGCAAAGTATCTGCTCTTCTTCATGATCTTTGCCATAAGCCTTGAACTTCTGGACCTGATATTCAGGGGATATACTGCTGTGAAGTCGTGGGATGTTTTAAGAAGCGTCATTTACGGCAGAGACTTCACGGACATATTCATCCTTCAGTACGGCATCGGGAATCTTCTGCCGCTTACTCTCTTTTTGCTGCCGGGATTGACCTTGAGAAGGACGGTTATTGGTGTACTGCTCGTGCTCTTCGGCGTTTTCATGATGAGGTATAACGTTGTTATCGGCGGTCAGGCTTTTTCACTGACCTTCGCCGGCTACATGCATTATCACCTCCCGATAATCCCGCACAACCTGGAAACACTTAAAGAAGGGCTTTTTGGCGCCGTCGGAATCTTCGTCATGCCGTTTATTCTGTTCTACTTCATCGGCAAGGTATTCCCCGTATTCAACTACAAGGACTCTCATTAATCCAAGCGGGACGATGAGTCCCGCTTTTATTTCGGTGCAGAAGAATTTTGTTGACATAGCATAAAAAGAAAAGACCCGGAGAGGGTTTAACGAGGCAGAAGATAGAAAGAGTATTATCAGGTGCGGCATGTGCAGTTTGTCCGTTTTTTTTCCTCCGTTTAAACTGTCACGTCGCCCATCTGCACAAGAGGAGGCCTCCGTTAGTGGAGGCCTCCATTTTAGTTATTAATTTACTTTTTGGGTCTAACAGGCAGATCGTGCACATCCAGGTGGCAGATCAGGCACTTCGGATAACGGGCAAGGATGCCTTCGGAATGCGGAGCTGAATGGCATTCCTTGCATTGCGGCACATATTTGTGCTTTGTATGGTGACAGAGTGCGCAATTGACCTTTCCATGCTTGCTCTCCGTCTTCTGCCATTTGCTGTAGACAGTCGTGTGGCATGCGCCGCAAGTTGCCGCAGGAGTATCATTTGTATAGGTTACCTGCAAAGGCTTGTGGACAGGATGACACTTTGTGCAGGTTGCTATTTCCTGGCCTTCAAGATGAGGTTTATGGCAATTGAAACAAGATGGGATCAGCCCATGAGCCGTATGGCAGCTGTTACAAGCGACATTGGAGTGCTTGCTCTTAAAGTTGTCCAACTGTTCTTTCGGGCCCGGATGGCACTGGCCGCATGCGTTTGCCAATGTGGCGCTCATCTCCACTTTCCTGGGGGTATGGGGATTTGAGTGACAACTTGCGCAATCGGTTACCTTTGCGCCATGCGGCTGGTTGTGGCAGGTGTCGCACTTGGGCATTATGGCATCGTAGTTTGCCTTTTTAGGGTTGTAGACATGGAATGCGGTGTGGCATTTCTGACAGTCAAAACGGTGCTTTGTTCCCTCTTCTTTTAAGCTGCGAAACACACTTGGGTGGCACTGACCGCACTGTTCCACTGTTAGCGGTTGGGGGGCACTGCTATAAAGTTGGGGGTTGGAAGGAATCTGCACCTTTAATTTCCCGTTATTCTCGGCGGCAAATGCCACTGCGGACATTATGCTAAGGACCAAACAGACTGTTGCAACGACAAGACGATAAACTTCTTTCACAATGCCTTCCTCCTATTTAAAAATTTAATCCTCGGTCTAAGACCTGAAATAACTTTACTGATAAGGCTTGATTCGAATTAGTTTTTCCAGAATTGGGCTAAAATAGCATGATAAATGGGAACTAATCAATATGAAATGAGAATAAAAGCAGGCATGCCAAAATAATACATGGATTTCTCCAGGGATATTAGGGACAAAGCCGGGAACAGCCAGGCCCTGCCTTTTTCGATATCAAGGACATTTTTAAAACGTCACACAATGTTGTTTTATAGCGCAATTATTTTATCGGCAGTCACTATCATTCTCTTCAACTCATGAAAATTCAGCGCTAGGACCCATTCTTTGCCTGACTTTCACCTTCGTGTATTTATACTCCGCCTTGCTGGTATGCCGCAGAGGTAAGATTAGACTAATCCGGTTTAGGCTCAAACTTTTTCATAAATTTTTTTCGGATTGCACATTATTCAGAAATGGATTGTCTTTGAGCGGATGCAATTTCTCGTATTGAAGACGAAGAAAAATGATCTCCTTCTTTTTGTGCACAATTGTATTTGTTCAATTTTGATAAAGCAATTTACCAACACTTATTAATAACCTGTTGGTAACCCGTCAACGGATTCCCGGAGAGTCTTAACTTATCGCAGAAAACTCCACTTTGCACAAAAAATAGGCAGGGTCAATAATGAATAATATCAATATGTTATTGCCGCCGAAAGCCATTTTTTTTCTCATGGCATTTCAAATGCGCTGCCGACGACATTAGACAAGGATTTCCCTCATAATCTTATAAATTGACTTTGCCTGCTTAGATCTTCTGTCTGATGCTCATAAGCACCGCTGCCACAATAGTATTTAATTCAGGATTAACCCTGTCTTCAATAATGACCCTGACTGCGCATCAAGGCAGCACAAATTTATGGGTGGCGCATGGACGCATTTTTTCTATTTTATTGTGATATAGAGTAAGATAATAAACTCGCATGTATCGTTGAATCCTAAGCAAGGGAAGGAGGCACCGTTTTGATCGAGGAGCTGAGAAAACACCAGCTGATGGTTGCGATCCGGACGGAAACTCCAGAGCAGGCTTACATGGCTGCGACCGCGTGCATGGAGGGCGGGATAAAGTTCATCGAAATTACCTTCACGGTCCCTGATGCTGAGGAAGTGATACGGAAATTGAGCGCCGACCGCAGGGTCGAAGTGGGAGCAGGCACCGTCCTTAGCACAAGCGATGTGAGGAAGGCCCTTCGCGCCGGCGCACGTTATATCGTGAGCCCGAACCTTGATGAAGGCGTCGTCGCACTCACCAAAAAGGAGGGAGCGTTCTCGATTCCGGGGGCATGTACCCCGACGGAGATCTATCGGGCATATAAGGCCGGCGGCGACGTCATAAAGCTTTTCCCTTTTGTGGAAATCGGCGGACTAGACTTCCTCAGGACCGTAAGGGGCCCATTCCCGTATATCGACTATATGCTTTGTGGGGGCGTAAACCTTGACAACATCTCAGGGTACCTCGCGGCCCGCGCGGCTGCCATTCTCGTAGGTTCTGCTATAATCAAACGCGACCTTATTGCTTCATCCGACTGGCCGTCTATTACAGAAATTGCAGGGAAATTTGCTTTGAAGGTGCAAGAACTTTACGTGGCAAAATAAGAGCGGACTTCACCGGCAGTCAGTGAATTGTGTATAATTCTTAGCTGTCTGAAATGGCAGGAGAAACTCTGAGTTCACGGTGTTTCCCGGCGAATAAATTTTTTGCTCTCTTTGTATGCCATTTTTCTTTTTTGATAGTAAAGCATATTTGTCCGGTCTTGCCGGATTTAGGAGGTAACGTATATGTTTCGGCCACAAATTAAGGTTCTAGACTGCACTGTCCGCGACGGCGGCCTGATCAACAACTGGCAGTTCAGCGATGATTTTGTGAGGAAGGTTTTTCTCGCCCTTGCGCGCTCGGGCGTTGACTATATGGAGATAGGATACAAGTCTTCCGAAAAGTATTTCTCCCGCAAGGATAATGGTGCCTGGAAATTTTGCACTGAAGAAGACCTGAAAAGAATTATCGGTGATACCGGTGCCAAAATGAAACTCTCCGCCATGGCCGATATTGGCCGCATTGATCAGGAAGATATTCCACTTAAGAAAGACAGTGTCCTAGATATGATAAGGGTCGCATGCTACGTGAAGGAGGTGGACAAGGGCATACGCCTGGCTCACCAATGCATCGATAAGGGTTACGAGGCTACCATTAACCTCATGGCTGTCTCAAAGGTTCTTGAAAGGGACCTGGACGAGGCCCTCGACGACCTCTCCAAGAGCCAGGTGGAAACCGTCTATATCGTGGACAGTTTCGGTGCGATGTATTCCGAGCAGATCCATTTCCTCGCAAAAAAATACCGCGAGGCTCTGCCCGGCAAGGAACTGGGCATTCACGCCCATAACAACCAGCAGTTGGCTTTTGCAAATACAATAGAGGCGATAATCGCCGGCGCCAACAGGATTGATGCCACTCTGTACGGCATGGGAAGGGGTGCCGGGAATTGCCCGCTGGAACTCCTTCTCTCATTCCTCAAAAATCCAAAGTTCGACATAAGACCGATTTTTGAGGTCATACAGGATCTGTTCATCCCGCTAAAAACAGAGGTTGAGTGGGGCTACCATATACCCTACATGATTACAGGTGTGCTTAACGAACATCCCAGAAGCGGGATGAAGGCGATGGCGGAAAAAAATCTGCCTGATCTCAGGAAATTTTACGAGGGCCTCCTGGACGATGAGCCCCTCGAATGAACTAGCAGACCATTCATAAACTTGGCTCCCGTATACACTTATGAAGGATGGGACTGTCTTTGAGCGGCTTCAATTTCTCGTATTGCCCGCAGGCGAGACGAGAAATTGCCTCGGAGGTCGTTACGACCGAGAATGAGCGAAAAGATGGTCCCCCTCCTTCACGCATTGATCATATGTCTAAGGCAGCGCCAAGTATCGTTTTACATCCCGATAATAAAACCCGCTCTGTCATGAAAGTCCGGCTGTGGCCCGGGATGGGTTAGCGCCCAGTAGGTAATCGTGCTGTTTATGTCTTTTATCACAGCGCTGATTGCGATCTCTAAAGTTCGCCGTGCGGGGACAATATTTTTCAGGTCCAATTGAAGAGAAAGCTGAAGGCTATTGGGCAGGATACTCACGCTGAAAGGCAAAGATGTAAAACCCTGATCTTCCTGCATGCCTTTACGGTATGAAGTGAAGAGATAAACGTTCCAGTGTCCCGAGGGTGAGAGATTGAATTCCCGGTATGAGTCGGAACCAGAGACGGCAAGGAAGAATTCGAGACAGGTCTCTTCCCATAATACCTGCCTCCGTTCGGACTTCTTCGCCGGAGCAGGGATCAATAATTCTGTCAGAGAGCCGTTTAGTGAATAGCTGACAGAAAGAATATTTCTTTTTCTTTCTAGCCTGCCGGTAACCCTTAAAGAAGGCGGCTTGTAGTCAGATGGGAACGGCTTCAGGGAGAAGTTGCTGCCCTTCATCTGATGTCCCGTATAATTCGGCGTATGACATTTTCATGGTATTCTATGTTCTCGGCGAGTTTGAACTGGATAAGCGCTCTGGCAAGATTCTGCTCGGCCCGACTTACCTTAAAGTAGACATCTCCTTCGAGATAGTCCGTAAAAAACCTGAGTCCTAACTCAAATGCTATCAGGCGCATTGCGTCATAGAGATATCCGAAGTCATCACCGGTGAGAAACGCCCTTGCCATCATGAGATAACCATTGAGAATATTCCGGCAGATGTCCAAATCAAAACTGACAGCCTCCCACTGCCCGGTCTCTTCTCCAAGCCGATTGCAGCCTGATCGAAGACAATCCCCTATATCATAGTGGACTAAACCGGGTTTCACTGTGTCGAGGTCGACGATGCTGACAGCCCGCCTTGTTTCCGTATCCATCAGGATATTATTCACCTTCGGATCTCCGTGAATAGACCTCAGGTGTAATCTCCCTCCTGCCTTTGCGTCTTCGAGAATATCAGCCAGGCCTTTCCGTTTCTCCACAAACCGAATACAGTAGTTTACCTCCGGAGACCCGGCACGATCGCACTTGGCAAGAACCTCCTCATAGTGCCGAAGATAGCCCGGCGTAATATGAAAGCCCTCCAGTGTATCAGCGAGCATAACCGGGGGAAGGTCACTTAAGAGGGTGTGAAACATGCCCAGAGCATAACCGACTTCTGAGGCGTGATCGCCGCTTTGAATAGTGTCAAAAGACTCCGCCCCTTCTATGAAGCTGACGGCACGCCAAAACGACCCTTTGGCATCAATCCAGTGGTCACTTCCGTCCTCTGTTTGAATAACGGTCGGGATTTCCCACCTGCTGTCCTCGCGCAGGGACATAAGTTCAATGCGACTGCGCATATGCTCCGTAGCAATCCGCATATTCCGCATAATAAGATCGGGCCGGGAAAACACATGCGTGTTGACGCGCTGAAGCACAAAGTGTTTTTCCCCTTCGGCGGTCAAAGTAATCAGGAATGTATCATTGATATTGCCGCTGCCGAATTCCCTGAAATCGACGATCCTGCCTTCTGTCCTGAAATGACCGGCAACTTCAGTAAGACCTTCCACGATTTCTCCCGCCGCGAAGCATCAGGGTTACAAGCCCTTCGCCTTATGCTCCTCAACATAGTGAGCTGCGGCCAGAGCGGCTATGCATCCGTCCGCAGCCGCAATTACAATCTGGCTTGCGAACTTTTGTCTTATGTCGCCGATTGCGAAGATGCCAGGGACATTCGTAGCGCATTTCTCATCCGTAATCACAAAGCCCTGTTCATTCATGCGGACGCCAGAAGGGATCAATTGGTTATTCGGAGAATACCCTATAAAAATAAAAACGCCGTCAGTCGCTAATTCGCCTTTTTGGCGTGTTCGGGTATTTTCGAAAGACACAGATTCAACGGAACTGTCACTGCCCTTTATCTCGGTAATAACAGTATCCCAGAATATTTCGATTGAGGGTTCACTCATAAGGCGGCCTTGCAGCAGCTTACTTGCCCGAAGCGTATTACCCCGATGAACAAGATAAACCTTCTTGACGAGTCTGGACAGATAGAGGGCTTCTTCAACAGCTGTGTCACCTCCGCCAACGGCAACGACCGTCTTACCCCTGAAAAAAAAACCATCGCATGTGGCGCAGTAGGAGACACCCAGCCCCAAATACTCCCCTTCACCGGGGATGCCGAGCTTTCGCACGGACCCTCCCGCAGCAAGTATCAAAGCAACGGTCCGAAGCACTCTGCCGTCGGCAAGTTTGACAGAATGAAGGGCGGGCCCTGCCACTACCTCCGCAACCTCCTGCTGCACTACATTAAGGCCGAAGTGCCGGGCATGGCCCAGCATTTTTTCGGCCAGATCGAAACCGGTTATTCCCTCGACACCTGGGTAGTTCTCCACATCCTTTGATATCGCAATCTGCCCTCCGAGCAGTCCCTTCTCAAAGAGGACTGTTCTAAGCGCCGCCCTCTGACAATAAATCCCGGCGGTAAGTCCTGCGGGCCCTCCCCCCACGATAACAACATCAAAGACCTCATTATCAGCCATCGCGTTTCTCTCCCGAGATAATCGGAATTGCAGAAAATTTAGTGAAGGAACTTTTGCCAGTCATATAAAAACAATAGCTGCCCGTTGAGTCTCTCGCAAGGCCTCTCAGACCTTTTTATCGCTTGCTTTCAGCCAATCTCTCGCCCGCCAATGCAGAAATTATACCCACTGGCCGGGAAGTTCGCACATCCTGAACATATTAACACAAATTCCTGCAGGGGAAATAGTGTCATCGTGCAGGTGCTAAGTGTAGCAGCTGCAGAAGAGTCTTTCAACGGCATGACGCATGTCGAAGTGCTCATAAGTGATAACGGAGAGGGCATGCCTGAAGAAATGCACGACAAGATATTCGAACTCTTCTTTACGACTAAAATAGCCAAGCTAGGAATCGGCCTTGGACTTCCAATCAATAAAGAAAGCATGGAAGACCATGGCGGCTCCATTTCCGTCAGTAGTATTGTCGGCAAAGGATTCGACCTTTTCTCTCTTTTTCCCATATAAACTGGCTCAGACTGGGAAATAAAAAACGCTGCCGGAATCTAACATCAAAGATTATGCGCGCACTGACGGCGAATACTTTTGATATTCCCCTTGTGAATATAATAAGATTTCCTGATGGCACTTCTTGAGGAAGACAATGAACGGGCCGGCTTTTACCGTATCCTGGCCGATATTTTTTCAGCCGCGCCGGAGCAGGATAAACTCGGTAGTGTACGGGAAGACTTTGAACTGGAGTCAAAAGATACTGCAGAGGAGGTCCTTGAGGATTTCAATTCTCTTTTTCTTTATCCTGAAGGAAAACTGCCGCCGCTCGAGTCGCTCTACACCGAAGGCGAGGACATAGCCGATACGGTGGCAGCATTTTACTATGGAACAGGGCTTACGTTCGAGGAGGATTATGAGACCGTTCCCGACCATATCTCCATTGAATTCCTCTTTATGAGCTATCTGATCGATATCGACAACCACGAACTCCAGCAGAAATTCCTTGAAGAACATATCTCAAATTGGGTACCCTATTACTGCGAACAGGTGATGAAACAGGCAAGGACGGTTTTCTACAGGGAGATTACAGAGATTACAAAGGGGTTCATCGAGCATGAATACGAAGGTTCCGGATAAACCCCGATTCACTGTCATGAAAGTCCCGAAAATCTTCGGGACGCGCCCGCAAATGGCGATACGCTCCGCTGAAACCGTTCGAATGCGTCCCGGCAAAAATCTGATGGTGATTTTGGTAGACAGGAGCGCCCTTGGCAAAATTATATTCGCCTGAATTTCTAAAGGCCTGGACTGTCGGTTTAAACCTGGTCTTCTCTACTTTCATCGGTCTTGCCATAGGCTACGGGCTGGATAAACTCTTTAAGGTCACCTTTCCCTGGCTGACGATTATATTTCTGATCCTTGGAATTGTCTCGGGCTTCAGGGACCTGCTGCGGCTGGCGAGAAAGCAAAACGATGGAACTGATAAGAAGGATATATAAAAAAGCATTCCTGGTCCTCATCCCGCTGGCACTTTTGTCCGCTTTACTTGAATGGAAGAAACTGCCCCTGAGCGTCATTGTCGGAGGAGTGCTATGCCTTGCAAACATCAGAGGGCTTGAGTGGAGCGTCACCGGGCTCCTTGGTACGGGAAAGGCGACTGGGAGAATGATCTTTTTCAGCATGTTCCGTCTCTTCCTTCTTTTTGCGATACTGTCTCTTTTGATCTACCTCCGGCTTGTAAATATCTTCGGAGTCCTGGCAGGCTTTACAGTAATATTTGCTCTTCTTTTAATAGAGGGCCTTAAAGTCGCAAAAAAAGCAAACGACCAGCCGGGATGAGCGGAAGACGGGAAGGCAGTGCTTACCGGCCTGATATAAGCCGTGCCAGTTCGATGAAATCACTGCGAAAAGCCTGTTTTCCTGCAGGGAAGCGCAGGGCATAGGCAGGATGGTATGTAAGGAAATATGTGGCGTCTTTTTCGCGGACTATGCTTCCTCGCTCTTTAGTCATCTCGACCTTTCTCTCAAGAAGCGCGAAGCAGGCGACACTTCCTAAAAGCACTATCACCTCCGGGCTGATAACAGACAGTTGCCTAAGCAGATGGGTCTTTGCGTGTAAAATATTTTCCCGGGATGGTGTCCCCCTGAGCGGAAGATATTTCACAGGGCTTGTGATATAGACCTCCTCATCTGATAAACCTGCTTCCAGAATCGTCGCCCTCAGAAGCTTGCCCGACCTTCCGACAAAAGGGCGCCCTGTCCTGGCTTCCTGCCTTCCCGGAGCCTCCCCGACAAAAACTATCTTTGCCTCGGGATTTCCCTCTCCAGGTACGGGCTCGCCCGTACCCCACTTTCGGCATAAGGCACATTTTTCTATCTCACGGGCTATCTTTAAAAGCTCTTTCTTTTTGTTCATTTCCCTGTCCATATTATATAAGAACCCAGCCGTCTCATTCTATTATGCAGCCACAGCTCATAAGAACCCAGCCGTCTCATTCTATTATGCAGCCACAGCTCATATGACATAACAAATCCGGGTGAAAACACTTTCGGAGGCGAATTTTATGCGAAATGTTTTAAAATACCAAAAATGAAGGCTAAAAAGAACCTGATCGCTGTAGGAGACAAGGTGCTCATAGACCCGGATGATAGGACTGACAGGACAACGTCTGGTCTCTATCTGCCGCCTACCGTACGGGAAAAAGAGAAGGTAATCGGTGGTTTTGTGGTAAAGACGGGCCCGGGATACGCCATCCACGACCCTTCCTCAGATGAATCCTGGTCCACCGAAAGGAGAGAACTTAAATACATACCGCTTCAGGCCGTAGAGGGGGACTACGCAATCTTTTTGAAGGAATCGGCGATAGAAATTGAGTTTGAAGGAAAGAAATATCTGATTGTCCCCCATTCAGCCATCTTGGCGCTGGTCAGAACAGAACTGGAAGAGGCGTAAGAATCACGGACACTTTCATCAGAACATTGATATGAGAAATAAAAAAGACATCCTTAAGCTTGCAGAGTCTCTCATGGAGGACAGTAGGCTTACAGCGGCGCTAGCTTCAGCTATCGAACGAAAAAACGGCAGACTAGGATTCCTTCTTGCCGCTCTCAAGGAAAGACCGCGCACGTTCAACCCGTACCTGCTCAAGGGCAGATCGGTTTATAATCCCTCCGTTCTCGATAAGAAGACAGCGGAACTAGTTGCTGTGGCCGCAGCATCTGCCCTGAGGTGTGAGCACTGCCTTGAAGCCCACATGGACAGGGCCACTCAGGAGGGTGCCTCTCTTGATGAAATAATGGACGTCTTGCTGATATCTGGGGCGATCTCCGAATCATCCACTCTTTCCGTGGCCTTCCGCAAATTCAAGCAGAAGGAATTAAAAACTAAAAAACAGCCGAAAGAATAAACGGCTGCCTGCTTTACCCTCCCTTTCCATTCCTGAACTATTGTCCCATACGATACCAGGCCTTATGTGTATTTCTATAAGGTTTCGGCCGGACACAATAAAAAAGTCTTGCGGATAGTCCTTGTTTATGATTAGTAATTAATATATATTAAAGAAAGTTGGCAAATCAGAAGGAGGGCTGTAATGATCGCAGGAGCAGATCCCCGAAGACAGAGTGCCGGTGATGAAGTTGCCTTCAACGGAGCAGTCGCATTGAAGGTTCTCATAAGAATTGCGGCCGCTATCAGCGTAATCTTCTGTTTTTTCGCAAGCACGCCGGTCGCCGCATGGGATCGCGCCTCCATTCTGAGTGAGATTCAACGGGATGACTGGGAGGCCAGCTTCCTGAATGGGGCTGCGCTTGAAAGAATAAAGGACACACAATCAACTGAGTTGCTTATTGATTTAATCAGGGATCAAAGCGCCAACTGGAGACTCCAGATACGCGGGATACGAGTGCTGGGCGAAATACATACGCCCAAGGCCGAAGATACGTTACTGCAGTGGTTTTCCGATATTTTTTTTCACCATGGATGCCCCGCAATAAAGAGCAGCCTCGCCCTATCTCTTGGAAACTTTTCGGGGCGGCGGGTGGCTGCCGGCCTTATCGAGGGCCTGGACGACCCTGAGCCTTTGGTACGGGAGGCATCCATTGTCTCGCTGGGCAGAGTCGGAGATAAAAGTGCTGTCCCTTATCTCATCGCTCAATTGAGCGACAAGAGCTTTACGATACGGGTAAACGCAATCCACTCTCTGGGTCTGTTAAAAGATGCGAGGGCGGCTTCCTACCTTCAGGGAATAGCCGACAATGACAGTGAGCTGGTTCTGAAAAGAGAAGCCCTCGTGGCATTGTCGCTGATACGTACTTAGTCGTGAGGATAATAAAAAAGTGCAAAATTATGCTTGCAATCAAAGTATTTATGGGGTACCATGAAAGCAAATCCATAGCAGAAAGGGAGGTGAGAGTGGTGAAAAGATCGTTATCATTATTGAGCCTGCTAAGTCTTTTCTTGATGTTATTTGTAGTCGGCTGCGCCACCAAGGACTATGTCAGACAGCAGATAGAACCTCTGAATGACAGGATCAGCAAACTGGAGGCGAGGGTAGCTGCGCTCGAAGCACGGCCTATGCCTACAGCAAGTTCAGCTGACGAAGCCTTGAGGCAGGCAGCAGAGGCAAAGGCGTTAGCTCAGGAGGCGATGAAGCTCACAAAGGAATGCTGCGGCAAGGGTGAGGATGCAGCTCGCAGGGCAGAGGAGGCTGCAAAGAGGGCAGAGGCAGCAGGTGAAAGGGCAAAAAAGGCTTTTGAACTGCAACAAAAGAAATAGCTTTGTTTAATAGGGGACCTTGGTAGGATCAGTTGCTGCCAGGGTCCTTCAGTTTCACGGTACCTGTGAAATGAGCCTCATCGGAGATATCAACCGGCATCCCTTTTTTTTCCTCGATTGCATAATGAAGCTTTTTGGTGTCTACACGGTTAAGAATTTTCTTATTCCTCAGCATCAATAGGGCGTCGTCCCGATAACTGGCCTCATTTTTCGTCTCGTCTTTGTGCACCTCGATGTATACCCTGTCTCCTTTCAGCCCTATCTTCACCGGCTGCTTCACTATAGTCACTTTCACCCCTTGAGGAACTGAACGAAAAAGTATTGGTATGTCTTCAGGGTAAAGTCTTATGCAGCCGTGGCTGACCCTTCTTCCGACACCCCACGGCTTGTTAGTGCCATGGATAAGGACGCTCGGAAGAGAAAGGCGCATAGCGTGAGACCCGAGCGGATTATCCGGTCCAGGCGGCACTACATCGGGCAATTCTGGTTTTTCTTTCTTTATGGATTCAGGTACATGCCATGAGGGCTGAACGATCTTTTCGATCACCTTGAATTGACCGGTTGGCGTATCATTCCCTTCACTGCCAATGCCTATGGGGAAGGTCTTAATGAACCTCACCTTGCCGACATAATAAGTAAAATATAGCCTCAACTCTGAAAGATTGATTACTATACCTTCCCCGTTTACTTTCACTACGTCAGGGAGAATCCATGATGTCGGGATTGTTACCGAAGCACCATCACCCGGTATAAAAGGATCCAGATCAGGGTTTGCAGCTGCAATCGCATTATAGCCGAGGTCGAATTTTCGAGCGATCTCTATCAGTGATTCTTTTTCCTTTACCTTGTACGATGTGACCGCCCCTAGTACAGCATCATTGCTGTCATGAGGGCAGACTTCTATCGCAGGTTCAGCCGCCTGGCAAATCAGAAAGAAAAATGCTATGATAGGTATAATTTTATTCATTATAATCAGCATATGATAAAAAGCAGCTCAGCAAAAAAGGCCAGCTCAGTTCTATATGTTTCACCGCTGTTATTATACTCATTAATCCGGAAGATTTGCCAGACTATAAAATTACCCATGCTCAGGCAAGTATCGATTATCAGTTTATTTTCCTTGTTGTCTGTAGCATTTTCTGCTCACGCTACTGACCAATCAGCCTGTAAAAATCAGGATTCAGCCTGTTTGTCGAAAAGGTCTGTCGCCGATGTGATCAAGAAAATTAGTCCGCGGGTCGAGAACCGTCTCAGGACTTTTTTCGACAAGGCAGGCGTAAGTTATCCCCCCTCAAGACTCACCCTGATCGGGCTTAAGGATGAGATGGAACTTGAGGTATGGGCTGAAAGGGACGGCAGATGGGTATATATTGTAACTTATGATGTCCTTGCTGCAAGCGGGGATATAGGACCCAAGCAAAAGGCAGGCGACCGTCAGGTGCCCGAGGGGATTTACCGGATCAACACTCTAAACCCCAACAGCAACTTCCATTTATCGATTGGGCTTGACTATCCCAACGAATATGACCGTATGAAGGCGCATGAGGACGGAAGGTCGAATCTCGGCGGCGATATCTATATCCATGGCAAGGCAAAATCAAAAGGCTGCATTGCAATGGGTGATTCAGCGATTGAAGAGTTGTTTGTCCTTGCTGCCAGGACAGGGATTGAAAATACACAGGTACTGATTGCACCTTATGATTTTCGTAACAGAACGCCCGCATCAGGCCGACTGAAACCCGGTCCTGCGTGGCTTCCGGAACTCTACCAAATAATTGGACAGGAACTGCAAAGCTATAAAGCGCGAGAAGGCGACTGGCCGCGCAGTATATCCAACTAGCCGGTTTTAATATTTGAAACGTTTTCCTGTCGCTCTTAATAACTCGACAGCCAAGTGGATTTTAAGATGAAAAAAAATATATGTATTTTCATCCTCTGCCTGTCGATTCTTTCCGGATGCGCCGGGCTTAGCGTATCGCTCCTGCCAGCGACAGAGCCCCTCGAAGAGAAGCTCCTTGAAGGCGAGGGAAGGCAGAAGATACTCCTCGTCGATCTCGACGGCGTGATTTCTTTCAAGGAAGAAAAGGACGTCCTGAAGCTCAGGACAAGACCTTCGAAAGTAGCCTTTTTCCGGGAAGCGCTCCTTAAGGTTGAGTCGGATCCTGAAATCTCCGGAGTGATCCTCCGAATCAACTCCCCAGGCGGCAGTGTTGCCGCCAGCGACACGATCTACCATGAGATCATGGACTTCAGGCAGAAAAAGAAAATACCTGTCTATGCCTACATTATGGAACTAGGCGCATCGGGGGGATATTATGTGGCATCAGCCGCCGATAATATCAGCGCGAGCCCCACTGCGATCGTAGGCAGCATCGGCGTCATAGCTATGAAATTCAATATCGAAGAACTTCTTTCTAAGATCGGCGTCTCCGAGGAGACCTACAAATCCGGTCCTAAAAAGGACTTTTGGTCGCCCTTCCGCCCGACCACACCCGAGGAGAAGAAGATGTTCCAGGACATCATCGACAAGCTTCATATGCGCTTCGTCGGGGTCGTCAGCGCAAACAGGCAGAAGATTCTTACCGAACAGGAGGTCAGAGCACTTGCCGACGGGAGGGTATTTGTGTCCAGCGAGGCCCTGGCGGCAGGACTAATCGACGGCGTGGCTTATCTTGACGAGACAATCGACAAGATGAAGAAGGATCTGAATATCAGACAGGCAAGAGTGATCACTTATGTCCGGCCCAAGACCTTTAAATCAAACATTTATTCGGAATATTCCGAGATGCCTCAGATGGGGCAGGCAACAATAAACCTGATTTCAGTAAACGCCGATGCACTTCCCCTCTTCTCAGGCGTGCAGTTCATGTATATCTGGAACCCGTAGAATATTTCTTCTTTTCCCATAATGCTGCAATTGCTTTTGTTTGCCCTGGCTGCCGCGACTGCCGAAGATACGAAAGGCTCAAGGCCGGGCTGAAGCATATTCCATCTTATTTCATGCTCCATACCCGGCCCTTGTTATCACAATATTTATTGTCCCGAAATGGTCACATAGAAAGTCGACCCGTCTCTGTATATCAGAAGCAACATGTTTTGATCCGACCTTATACCGGAGACTACTTTTTCGAAATCACCCAGGTTGCTAACACTTTTTCTGTTTATCTCCATAATTACGTCATTGCGCGACAGTATGCCTCCGGCGGGGCTGCCCTCTTCCACATCGGTTATTATGACCCCTGTCACCTGCTTGGGAAGCCTGAGATTTCTCCTTAGATCCTGTGTAATATTCTGCACCTGGATACCTTTCAAAACGTTGTCAATTTTGCCCTGGAGCTTTTGCGTCTCAGCGGGAAGCTCTGCCACGGTTACCTTTACCGTTTCCGCCTTTCCGTCATGGACTACCCTGAGCACTACTTCCTTGCCGGGAGGAGTATTGGCCACCATATTCCTGAGGTTCGCAGGGTCTTCTACGTCTTTCCCGTTATAACCGATAATAACGTCTCCTCTTTTAATACCAGCCCTTTCAGCAGGACTGTCCTCCGTAACATCTCCAACAAGAACGCCTTTTTGTTCTTTTAGATTAAACTGCTTTGCCAGTTCGGGTGTGATCTGCTGAATTGAAACACCCAGCCACCCTCTGACTACTTTGCCGTGTTTGATAAGGTTGTCCATCACGGTTTTGACCATAGCGCTTGGTATCGCAAAACCGACACCCTGGTATCCTCCTGACGTGCTGAAGATTGCAGTATTAATGCCGACGAGCTCGCCCTTTACGTTCACGAGTGCGCCGCCTGAGTTGCCCGGATTGATCGCAGCGTCGGTCTGGATAAAATCCTCATAGTCGGCAATGCCCACATTTGCCCGGCCTGTTGCGCTTACAATGCCGGAGGTTACAGTCTGATTCAGGCCAAAAGGATTTCCTATTGCTATCACCACCTCTCCAACCTTCAATTTGTCCGAGTCACCTATTGAAAGTGTTGGCAGGTGGTCGGAACCTATCTTAATCACAGCGATGTCGGTCCTTGCGTCTTTGCCGATTACCTTTCCCTTAAACTCCCTGTTATCCGAGAGCTTAACCTTTATTTCATCGGCATCTTTTATCACATGGTAATTTGTAAGTATATAGCCATCCTTATCCACTATGACCCCGGAGCCAAGGCTAGATTGCTTATATTCCCTCGGTCTCCTCATATTTCCGAATTCTTCTCCAAAGAACCTGTTGAAAAAAGGATCGTTGAAGAAGGGGTTTGACATCCCAGGTGTTTTGACAGTGTGAGTGGTGGATATATTGACTACGGCAGGCTTTACGGCGGCTGCGACCTCTGCCATGGCCTGCCCCGTTTTTGAAAGTATCTCCACCGCCTCCTTAGGTATCTTCGGCTCAGCCGAATAGGCCTTAGAAAGTAAAGCAGAATTAGTTGAGATAACAAGACCGATAATGATCCCTACAACTGTCGATGCTACTGCGATAACAAGACCTCCTCTGCCGCGTTCCATTTCACGTGTCCTCCTTTGAAATCTCACATAATTTTTTTGAAATAAGAAATTATTTGAAAATTTTGTGAACAAATTATGAAGAGATGCCGGGCTGGAGGTTTCAGTGCAAGGCCGTCGGTGGACGCATCAACGCACTACTGAAGAACGTGCGCCTCCGGCTCTGACATCAGAGGCGCACGTAATGAAACTAAAGCTGCCTTCTAAACAGCCTCGACGGCCTTCAAAGCAGGCAGGCTCTTTTTCAACTCCGCCTCTATGCCGCCCTTAAGAGTCATCATCGACATGGGACAGTGGCCGCATGCGCCTGTAAGTTTCACTTTTACTACATCGTCATCCGTTACGTCCACGAGTTGAACGTCCCCGCCGTCACGCTGAAGAAAAGGCCTCACCCTTTCGATAACTTCCTGCACTTTTGTCCTATCAACCATATCTGACCTCCTTGTCTATTATTAGCAATTTATATACTATTCTAACCTATCCACCCAATGCCTTTAATGATATATATCATATATGGACTCACAAATGTGCTCTGCAGATCATAGCCGCCTGCGCTCAAAACGCATATAATATAATAAAAAATCGGGTTATTTGGATTATTTTTTTCAGGCACTACAGTTGAGATAATTTTGGCTGATACGGAAGGGTTTTTTATACAGACATATGAAACGCTTTGATCAGAATTCTGCGACTTGTCAGATCTTTACTTACAAGGAAGGCCTGTTTTCGGCCCTCGCCCACGACCTTCTAATCAATGTAACCTCTTTTGTCATAGAACTCAGCGATGATGCACATGTAGACAGTCGCTTTGATGCAGGGTCACTGCGTGTCGACTGTGCCATGGCGGAGGGCATGAAGCGGCCAGACATCCTAAGCGCAGCCAACCTGAAGGAGATTGACGACAACACTTTCAAAGAGGTAATGAACGCAGCAACTTTCAAGTTAATTTCCTTCAGTTCTAAGTCGGTAGTTAAGGAGGATTCGTCCTACCGGGTCGTGGGGACCCTGACCCTCCATGGCAATAACAGGGAGATAAAGTTCACTGTTAAAAAAGAAGATGGATGCCATGTAGCAGAAGTGCGGCTTCACCTCCCGGATTATGGTATAAAACCGTTCAGCGCGCTCTTTGGGGCGATGAAGGTAAAACCGGATGTTCTGGTACGAATAACCGTCCCCACGGAAGATGAGGGGTAAAGCTGACGGGCTAAAATAAAAGATATTAGATATTGTAAAAAATGTCAAAAAATGGCATATTTTAAAAAGAGGACGAGGTGAAATAAGAAGATGGGGTAACGGCGCAAGGTGGAGTTTTCTCGGAAAAGGAACTTGATTTCGAACGAGAAAGGCTCCTCAACCTTATTGGATCCAAGATTGTAAGAAAAGACATTGACGTTGCAAAAAATCTCGCCGGAGATCTTTATGATGTCGAAATAAAGTTTGCTTTGGGCCGGAAGCTCAGGAAACTGAAACGGTTCAACAGGCTGGTCTTTCTGCTCATTCTTATGACGTTGCCGGTTATTGTTGCCTCGATGACGTTTACCATACTTGGTCTTCAGCCTTACTTTTCCCTTATTACAATGGCAATGGCCTTGTCTGCAACCCTTCTGTTTATTCTGATAAATGCCGTGTTCGTCCGACATTTCGAAAAGACAAGATTGATGATTTTGGACTCTTATGATATCCGCAGACAGACATTTGTTGGGCGGCTGACCCAGTGGTGCTCGAACTACAGCGGACATCAGAAATTCTCTACGACTGCGATGAAGCGTGAGATTCATCAATGGCTTGCGATAAAGATATAGGTAATAGCGGCGGATGTATTATTTAGTAAAGAGCAGCAACGACATAGTTCTGGTAAAGGCAAGCCGCGAAACGGTCCAAAAGTTCTGGACCAAATTCTGGACATATCGGTACGATTTCAACTTTACCTTCTACGATTTCCTCAGGGAAAACGGGATATATGCCAGAAAAATCCCGCCCTGGTCCACTCCTCCGGGCAGCGGGACAATTGATATCGATATCTGTCCGAATTGATCCCGTCAGAACTTCTTAACGAAGATTATTATATAAGCAAGAAAGAAATAAAGAGATATCCCGCCCAATAAGGATGCTATGACTCCGATACGCGGCGTAAGAAAGATAACCGTCCCGATATACGCCAGCCAGGGGACGAGCATAATGATAAGTCCCTGAGCATAGGGAACCACCGCCTTCTCGCCTGCCTCATGATAAATTGTCAGAAATGTAATCAGCGTCATCACCGGAAGATTTGCGAAAAAAGCGGCTACCATGGTCCTTGAGTGGCTTGCGAAATAGGTTACCACCGTGATGATAGTCCCGCCAATCAGGAAGTAAAGAATATATTTAAATGCCATTCAAGTTCCTGCCCCAAGGGCTGATCATGTAGCTTTCACGACAAGCACTGCACATCCAGCGTTGCCGATGACCTTTTCTGTCGAGCTTCCCATAAGGAGTTTCTTGATACCTGCCTTCCCGTAAGTTCCCATCACAATCAAATCGACCGCTCTGCCCCCCGCTGTTTCAACTATCACATCGAAAGATCTTCCTGTAGGGGTTACAGCTTCTGCTGACACTTCTTCCTTCCGGGCCAGTTCGACAGCTTCGTTTGCATAACGTGCAGCCTCTTCCCTCTCGCTCTGATCCCGCATGGCTGAAAGTGCAATGAGGTTGCTTCCGCAGCGCTTTGCAATAGATATCGCTTCTGTGACGGCAGCGGCGGCATGTACCGAGCCGTCAGTTGCGACCAATATGTTCCGATATTCAATTCTTGCCGCCCTTGGCACTACCAGCACCTTGCAGGGTGCATGGGCAATAACCCTGGCCGCCACTGACCCCATTAGTACCTTCATCAATCCTGTGCGCCCACGCCTACCGATTATTATCATGTCAACGTTCTTTTTGTCAGCTTCATCTATGATTGTCTGTGAAGGGTCCGCTGTTTCGTGGAAAATAGTCTCACAGCCAAGGCCTTCTTTCGCTGTCATTGCCTTAACGGAATCGAGATGGGCCATCAACTCTTCCTTCTCTTTTTCAAAGACATTGGATCCGATCGTCTCATATTCCGGGTTCGTTTCAAGCACTGATACTATGTAGAGCCTGCTGGAACATTTTTTTGCGAAATTAATTCCCTCCCGGATCGCTCCGTCGCTGAATTGCGAGCGATCGGTTGCCACAAGCAGCTTCTCAAGTTTCCCGACCGGACAAAATTGTGCACAATTCATGTTATTTTCTCCTTACGCGTCAAGTTGCCTGATGCGGAGCATCAGAGTTACTTCGATTGTACCGTAAAATTATTAAAGAAAACGTAGGAGTCGGCCTGACCAAAGGCCGATTCTTCCGCATATCGTCTTTGTGATTGTCGTCGATAGTATTTTGTATTAGCAATAAGATCATCAGCATAATGAGAACCTAAGCATTCCCTTGTCGCATATCTGTCACTTTGTCAGAAAATCGTAAACGCGAATCTCAGCGCTCTTTCCTGACTCACTGGGAACCGCCAGGTAAAAAAGCATCGACTCGGGCTCGAAGCGTGAGGTGCGGGCGCCCCGCGCGGTCTTCAATCTTGCCGTGACCTCGTAATGATCCGCTTCTGTCTGACGAATGACGTCGATAAAGCCCTCTCCACAGGATGTATAAATTTGTCTGTGCACAGGGTCGTAAGAAATATCATCAACATCTCTGCCAATATCTATCCTGGCAACTTCCCTTCCTGATTCGGTATCGTAAACCAGCATTGTCGCGGGACGCCGGCAGCCGATAAAAAGGCGATGTCTTTTTTCGTCCAGCGCCATCGGAAAGTTTCCGGACTCTTTGAGCGGCAAAACAGCGATAACCGACCGTTTATCGCGGTCGACAACGGCCACCTGTCTTGCCGAGGGAATATTCACAAAAATTCTCGGGCCTTTGGTTTCCAGCTGAAATGCCTCGGGATGGCCTGCAAGCCTGATGTCGCCTATAATTTTCCCGGACATTACATCTGTTACTCCAAGTGAGCCCTTGCCATACCCGACATAAAGATATTTACTGTGTGCGTCGTAGCGAAGATTGTCTGCGTCCTCACGAAAAGTGATATTGCCCTCATACCGGAGTGAACGGCTGCCAAAAATACTCACAGATCCGCTGGCACCGTTCGACACGAAAATCCTGTTGATCTCAGGCACATATGTCACGTCTTGCGGTTCGCGCAGTCCAGTAATGCTGTGAATGCGCTTGCCGCTGCGCAGATCGACGATTTCAAGTGTATCATTTCCGAGCGCGGCTATAAAGAGGCGTTGACCACCAATATCAGTCGCTATGTGGTCAATTCGCCCTTTGACCCCTGGAAGGGGGATACTCTGTGCCACCCGGAGCACTCCGACGTCCTGATTTACGTTGGCAGGCCGCGCCGTAGTATTGATCGTCACAAGGACTAATAAAGACGCCACCATCGCAGCAACTGCGATACTGAAAGTCTTTTTTTTAATTGCGAATCTCATCTTGCTTTTATTGGGTCCCTTTCGATTTTTTTATACCTGCTTTATCAAGTGCCGCCCTAAGCGCTTTTGCTAACGAAACTGAATCGCCGTATCCCCAGAAATGCACGAAAAACACCCGCGGCTCCTCATCTAACATGTGATTGTGCAAAGCGGCGATTTCGATGCCATTGTCTCTCAAGGCCTTGATGACCGGGTTCACTTCATCAGCCAACAGTAAAAAATCGCCGTTGATCGCCGCCTTGTGGCCTTCCATCTGGAAGTTCAAGGGCGTGTTCATACCCATGCCACCGGGGATCTCTTTATCCGCTGTTTTCACATGGATATCGTTGCGGGGAACATTTAAATGGAGCACGCCGCTGACCATATTCCCCTCATATCCAAGGATCTTCTCGATTTGCTTAGCTACCTCCGACTTCATTTCCGAGCTTGCCGCCTCGGATTTCAAAGGTGTGCCTGTGACAGCCAGTGCTGCCTTGAGACCTTCGGCTAAAACCACTTCATTCCCGTATCCAAGGAAGTGCACGTATATGATCCTCGGAGTCTCATAGATAAGATGGTTATGAATAGCGGAAACACCAATTCCCTTCTCTTCGAGCTTACTGATGACCGGATTGAGCTCGTTTTCCAGAAGCACGAGATCGCCATAGGTCATCGAGGATTCCCCCGACTTTTTGAAGGCGGCCCAACTCGTCAATGCAAATTCAGGCTGAATAATCACCTTGCCCGCCTTGACCTGAAGATCGGACCGGGTAAAGGAAACCTTGTATATATCTCCCGATGCGATCCCTGTCTTTCCCATGGCGCGGGCAATACCATCCCGATCAAGATCTGCCAGCCCTGCATGAACGAGTGGCGCAACGCCAATGAAAAGCAGCAAACCAATCAATAATACTCTCACCTGAGTGTCAGCTTTCATCACAAACTCCTTTCATATGCGGCCCTGTCAGTTAAGACTGTGCCCTGCTTATGCCATTATATCAATGAAAACTATGCCTTCCTAACTCTGTCACCGTCGACATGAACGGTAACAATAAATATAGGAGTAGCCAACAAAAGGACTCCCGCCATTACCCAGAACGAAAAAAGATAATCATGACGTGCAAGGAGAAATCCAGCAAGGATCGGACCGGAGGCATGCCCGATATCGAAAATGGTTCCGAAGGTCCCCATGGCAGTACCAAAGTGTTTCTCTTCACAGAGATCGGCCACAAATGCAGCGCCTGACGATGTGACAAGCGCCTCGCCCAAGCCAAAGAATGCCGCTGTGAGCATAAGAAGATAAAAACCTTTCAATACAGGTATCAACCCGAAGGATACTGCGCATATGAGAAGGCCGACAGTTATCAGCGCCTTCCTTCCGTATTTGTCAGAGGTCTTTCCCATGACCGGTTTCGAAAGCATAGTTGTGACCACCTGGACACCCCAAAGGATGCCCGCCTGAAACTCGTTGAGACCAGCGACCTTGATCGCATAGATAGGAAGGAACGCTTCGAGCGCCCCTACGGTCATGTTCTGCAATCCCTCCATTACGGATGTTATCGCGACACGCTTATCGCTCACCACCTCTTTTATGCCCGATATGAACTTTAAAAACGCAGCCTTGAGTCCGTCGCCATTAGACGCAGATTTGTCTTTGCGCAGCACTCCAAAAGCCAAAAACAGCGAGAAGAGACCGGCAAAACCGCTTGCCAGGTAGGCATACTGAAAGTCCGCAATAGAAGGTGTCGGTGCTCCGGGACTTCTGTGGAGTATGAAGCCGCCAAGTGGAGCCCCAAGAAGGTTCCCTATGATAGTTACCGACGAAAACCACGAAAGCATCTCCCCTTTCTTTGCGCCCGCTATGTCTGCAACGACTGCCATCGAGACCGGCCCGTAGATCGCTGTAGCGAGACCATGTACGAACCTGATGACAATCAACATGCTGTAGTCTTTTACCAGCAGATAGGTAAAAGGCATAAAGGCGAAGAAGAATAGACCGATGAGCATAGTCCTTTTCCTGCCTATAACATCAGACAGAGCCCCTGATGGAAGCTTGAAGAATATCCCCGTGACAGTTGATACTCCTACTGCAAATCCTATGGCCTCAGGTCCGGCTCCGAGATAAAGGGCAAAGAGCGGAAGTACCGGGCTCCTCGCAAGCGCATAAGACAGCCGCGCGAAAAAACCGACGGAGCAAAGTGCCGTGAAAGGAGAGAGAAGCGTTGTCATGGAATCCTCTCGTATTTGTTTAACGCCCCCCATCCCCCTCTTAAGCTAAGAGGGGACGAGGAGTAGTTACGTTTATTTTGAGTTTCATTACGCCCTCCTCAAGATAGCCCATTTGCTTTGAGGACGAATGAATCAGTGTTTCACTGGTGTCTGTCTGTCAAAGTAGATGCTCTTTCCAGTTATGCTTGCCGGAATACCCATGACCACCTCAGCTTGTATAAGGCCTATAGCCCTTGCCGCAGCTCCAACACGCTGCTGGACCCTATTGTCCACATTCAAAAGGCTTGCGGTCTTTGCAGCAGATGAAAGGGCTACGCCGATGTCCATCATCCTCATGACACAATGGGGACCCGTATATCCCATATCCTTGCTCTTCATCTGTTTGTTCTTTTCAAATTCCTTGCAGGTTGGATAACCGCAGCCGCCGCAATCATACCCCGCCGTTACAGGTTTGCTCAGCCCCACAAGCAGGAGAGCTTGAGAATTCTCTATGTTAGAGGCATCTCTCAGCCAGTAGGCCTCGTTGGTGCTTCTTGGTGCATACTCCTTCATTGCATCAGCAATCTTTTTTAAATCCTCTTCTTTTGTTATCACAACAATTTCAAGAAAATCCTTACCTCCCGCCTTCGGAGCGGTCCTTGCGGAAGCCGCCATTAACTTTACTGCCATTTCAGTTACTTCTTTCATGATAAACCTCCTTTGTTGTCTTTAAAATTTGATTACCTTTTTATTGCCCTTTGTTTCGATAATCAATTCATCAAAATATGTTACTGAATCTGCCTTCGTCCATAACCCAATAAAACCTTGAACCTGATTGTCAGCCGTGTATTCAATGACAGGGATGCCGTCTAGAAATCCTCTGATGCTGTCCCCAATAATTTCAACTGAGAGGTCATACCATGTATTGGAATGGATCTTTTCATTTACCGCAACCCTCTGGTACCTTTTGCCGTTGACGTACTCAAACAGGATTACGTTGTCTTCAAGAGCGTTTATTCGTATGACGTAATAATTGCTGCTATTTTGTATGCCGAAGGCAATGCCTCCCGCCCTGTCAATATGCCCCTTGATCGGCTTGACCCTGACACTCACTTTTCCATCCGAGATCTCAGTGTTTTTCGCTATTGCCAAGGGGAAGTAATAGTA
>OUUY01000090.1 GCA_900302705.1 Candidatus Sulfobium mesophilum | reverse complement strand
TTCCCGGAACTTGTGGTGGAGTAAAAATAATAGATCATGATGCCGGCTTTTGCGATGATCCCCGATATCCTCTCCAGTGCCCCGACCTTGTTCGGCGTCTCTACCATGATGACCGAGGAATCCTGAATTTCATCGGCGCCAATTTTTTCAAGCGCCCTCTCGGCCTTCACAAGATCATCTACGATAAGCGTAAAGGTTGCTTTGCGGCGTGTCCCGCTGGCTGAGGACCCAGTACCGGCGAGTATGTTGACATTCTCTGCTGCCAGTGCCGAGGCAACTTTGGCGGTCAACCCAACACAATCGATGAAGGTTGCCGTAATCTCTTTCGCAGGCTTGACGGTAAACGCCGACCCTGAGAGCTTCTTTGCAACTGGGGCTTTTTTTACTGCGGGCCTTGTTTTCGCCCTGACAGTGTCTTTGGTCACTCTTTTTGACGCCTTAAGCATGGATTTTCTCTCCTTATAAAGTATTACTGCCGTCGCACTGCGGCAGGTGAAAGCAGATCGGTTAAAAAGACGATCTAATTTACTACATACGGCGGCCGCAGGACAAGTTTTATACCTACTTTCAGCGAGGTATATAACTGCTTGGCCACTGAATTAGAAATCAGCATTGAGGTGCTCTGACTCCGGCTGCCCAGGGAAGTTATTCAAATCTTTCGACCGAGTTAGGAATGAATTTTCAAAAGGGAAATGGTATAGTAGTACGCCGCGCACGGGTAATTTTTTTCTTTTATCTTTTGGGTATAAGTGGTAAAATTTTTACAAGCGATATTTATGGGTCTATAAAAAAAAATTATAAAATGAATCTAAAGAAGATTGAAAAAGGCGTACGACTCATTATCGAGGGCATAGGTGAAGACCCTGAAAGGCCCGGAATAAGGGGCACGCCTCAGCGCGTGGCCAGAATGTACCAGGAGATATTTTCGGGCCTTGAGACTCCCACAGAAGAGATACTCAAGCACATAGAGGGCGAAAGCCACGATGAGATGGTGCTTCTGAAGGATATCCCATTTTATTCGGTATGCGAACATCATCTGCTGCCGTTTATCGGCAAGGCGCATGTGGCATACGTGCCGGGTGCGGGAAAGATAGCCGGGATAGGCGAACTGGCAAAGGCGGTAGAAATTTTTGCCAAGAGACCCCAGGTGCAGGAGCGCCTTACTGCGCAGTTGGCCGACATGATAATGATGAAGCTCAAGCCGAAGGGCGCAATGGTTGTTATCGATGCGGAGCATCTCTGTCTGTCGATGAGAGGGATGAAGAAGCCGGGTTCGAGGACTGTTACTTCGGCGGTGCGCGGCATCTTCAGGTCTAAGGAATCAACGCGGCAGGAACTGCTCGAGCTTATAAAGCAAAGGGACTAAGAAGCGTCAGTGGCTTGTGTCGATGCAAAACGATTGCAGATCTGACTTTGAATTTATCGAAAGCCTTTTTTAGCGAATTATGACTCTGAAGCATATCTGAATCACCGATACCAAACAAAGGAGGAAAGGTATGGCAGCAAAAATTATAAGCGGTACAGAGATCGCGGCACAGATACGTGAAGAACTCAAGAAAGAAGTCGCCGACATGAAGGAAAAGCACGGGGTCGTCCCGGGGCTGGTCACTATTCTGGTGGGCAAGAACCCTGCATCGGTCAGCTATGTTACTGGCAAGCATAAAGCTGCGGACGAGCTGGGTTTCTTCTCGATCCAGGATGACCAGCCGGAAGATCTGTCCGAGGCTGATCTGCTGAAACTCATCGACAAGTACAATAAGGACCCCAAGGTGCACGGCATCCTTGTGCAACTGCCGCTTCCCAAGCATATTGATGAGAAGAGGGTCTTAAACGCGATAGATCCGGACAAGGACGTTGACGGATTTCATCCGGTCAATGTCGGCCGTCTCATGATAGGAGGCAAAGAGGCAAAGTTTCTTCCATGCACTCCCGCCGGCATCCAGGAACTGATTGTCCGTTCAGGGTTCGAAACTGCAGGCGCTGAAGTTGTCGTTGTGGGCCGCTCAAATATCGTCGGTAAGCCGATCGCCAACATTATGCTGCAAAAGGGCAAGGGGGCAAATGCCACGGTTACGGTTGTGCACACGGGGACCAAAAACATGGATGCGCACTGCAAGCGCGCTGATATCCTCATCGTTGCTGCCGGTGTGCCCGGGCTTGTGAAGCCTGAATGGATCAAGCCGGGCGCCTGTGTGATAGACGTCGGGGTTAACCGCGTCGGGGAGAAGAAAAGCGAAAAGACCGGCAAGATGGTGCCTATTCTCAAAGGGGATGTTGACTTTGATGCAGCAAAAGAGATTGCAGGCGCGATCACGCCTGTGCCGGGCGGAGTAGGGCCGATGACCATCACGATGCTTATGAAGAATACTGTTAAATCGGCGAAGACGCACGCAGGGATCGAGTAGGTCGATAATCTATTAAGAGTAAGGGGCGGAACGAAATTCCGTCCCTTTTTAATTTATCTCTCCCCGCTTACCGGAAGGCTTATGACAAATGTGGAGCCCTTGTTGACTTCACTTTTCGCTGTGAGGCTTCCCTTTAGGTTCTCGATGATACTATGACTTACCGCAAGCCCCAGGCCTGTGCCGTTTTCCTTGGTCGTATAGAATGGTTCGAATATTCTGCTCAGGGCCTCCCTGCCGATTCCGACTCCGGTATCCTCAAAAGCGACAACTATATTGTTGTTTTCTGTCTTGCTCCGTATAGTCAGGGTGCCGCCGGCAGGCATTGCGTCGGCCGCATTCAAGACAATGTTGACGATGACCTGGGAGAGCCTGTTTGCATCAGTGGTCAGCATCGGAACATTCGGCGCAAGATCTTTGACGATGGTGATGCCCTGTATTCTCTTGTCATACTGGATAAGGGACAGGGAATTTTCAATGACGTTGTTAATCCTGCATGGTTTGAGTTCCAGGGGCATCATCTTCGAAAAACCCGAGAGCTGTTTCATGATGTCAGAAATCCTGTTCATATGGAAGAAGATGGTCTCAAGCGTCTCTTTCTTGAATTCGTCCTCCTCCATATCCATCAAGACCCTGATAAACGAAAAAACCGATGTCAGCGGGTTTCCTATCTCCGACGTTATGCCGGAGGTCAGCCGTTCCATTGCAGCAAGTTTTTCGGAACGCATCATCTCCAGTTCCTTTTCGTGTTTTGCGCGCTCTTCAGCCTTCTCCCGTTTCCTGTATTGAACGATCAGCAGCGCTGAAACTCCGCTGGCAATCACAAAGATCAGGATGATGATCCAGGAATATAATTTCATTGACCTCTTTATTGAGAGCGTGACCTCTGAATAAGGGGCGGATACCGCAACTATCCACTTTGATTCTCCGGCGGCTGCAGTAGAAAAGGCCAATATCTTATCTTCCCCGGTTGGGGCCACATATCTGCCGTAGTAATCGCCTTTCCCTTCGATGATCTTTTTTTCAGCATCAAAGGTTTTGTGACATTTGAAGCAGGACGAGTCGGTCTTGTACAAGTTTCTTCCGACCATATCAGGCTGAGTGGGGTGGTAAAGGAGATTCCCTTTCTCGTCCATCATCCACGCGTACCCCCTTGAGCCTGATTTAATAGGAGCGAGGAACGCTCTTGCGACATCCTGAATGGCGATTGAGAGTACGAAGGCGCCCGAGGGCGTGTCCGAGCTGCAGACGGGAGCAATTATGAAAAACCTTTTTGTATCCTGTTTCATGAGTGCGCTGCCCGGACATTTGTCTTTAATCTCCTCGACAAAACTCTTTACCTCACCAGCGTCTCCGGCCAGGTCACCTCTGCTGAAAAGCACATTTCCCTGCCTGTCCAGCAAGTCGATCCGTTTTTGCGTGTTGCCTGTGTCCTTAAAGACCAGATTAGTCAATATAGCGATATCCTTTTCCTTATGAACCTGAAACAATGACGCGGAGTAGGCTATATGGATCATTTCATATCTTAAACCGTCGAGGTAAGCCTGAATGTTTGACGCCTCCGCATTGGCAAGGAGCTGCTGCTGTGTGTTGAACTGTTCGGCCATTTCCATCTGCAGCGTCCGCTGGAAAGAGACGCTCAGTGCTACAAGTGAAGCAACTATGACTACAAGGACTCCTATAATAACAAAATATCCCTTCATCTCATCTCCTTACCTTTATTGGTCGATCCCAAGTGTCTTAAGCCTTTTCCAGAGAGTAACCCTGCTAATGCCCAAATGTTTGGCGGCCAGGGTCTTATTTCCTTTATAAAGAGAAAGAGCCGACCGTATCTCCTCCTGGTCTATGCCTCCCTCACTAACCTCTGTCTTCTTTTCGTGGACGAGATATTCCGGCAGGTCCGAAACCTCTATGGTATCGCTTCTGCACGTTGCTACGCTGTGTTCGAGGGCATTGATAAGCCGCCGGACATTGCCCGGCCACGGAAAGTCCGTTAAGATCTCCATAGCCTGCGGACTGATATTGCGGATCTCTTTGTTGTTGGCGAATGAAATCTTTCTTAAGTAGTGCAGGGCGATGAGGGGAATGTCTTCTCTTCTTTCTCTTAACGGAGGTACATTGATCACAATGGAATTTATTCTGTAGAGAAGGTCTTCCCTGAATTTGCCCGACTGAAGCAGGTTGCCGAGGTCTTTATTGGTTGCTGAAATGAGCCTTACGTTGACAGGTATGGGCTTATTATCTCCCACGCGCTCCACAACCTTGTCTTCAAGAACGCCCAGGAGTTTTACCTGCATCGTCATAGGCATATCTCCGATCTCATCAAGAAATAGCCCTCCCTCGTTTGCTGCCTCGAACCTTCCTATCCTGTCGCTTATGGCGCCCGTGAAAGAACCTTTCTTATGTCCAAAGAGCTCACTTTCCAAGAGCTGTTCATTAAGCGATGCGCAATTTAGTTGTATGAACGGCCCGTCTTTGCGCCTGCTCAGCTTGTGTATGGCGCGTGCAACAAGGTTTTTACCGGCACCGCTTTCCCCGCAGATAAGGACAGGCGCGTCACTCGAAGCAGCGTTTCTTATGTGCTCATAAAGTCTTTGCATGGGTATGCTTTTGCCCAGCAGCCCCATGAACCAGTAGTCCTGCCTTAATTCCTCCTTCAGTTCCTGCAGTTCCATCTCTTTGTTGTACAGTGAGGTTATATCGGTCATTGATTCCACCGTACCCAGGATTTCGCCGCCTTCATCCCGCAAAATAACAATGTTCTTAAGGAGAATCGCCGTCTTCCCGCTGGCTGTCTCTATCCGGCACTTCCTGTTGTAGACGGCGCCGGATTTTTCGAGCTGGGTGTTACTGCTCCCGTTGGATTTATCAACGACCATGCACGCATCGCAATGGAAGACGGAACATTCCTTTCCCAGCACTTCTTCCCTGCGGTAGCCGGTTATTTCTTCAGCGGCGCGGTTGAATAAAAGTATGATACCTTTGTTGTCCAACACCATGAGGCCGTCCCTCATGACCTCAAACATCTCAGTAAGAAACTGAGGGTCTTTCAAAAGCCTTTCAAATGTTGTCATGTTCATAAATTGAAACCGTCTGGATTATTATAGAAAAAAACAAAACCCCTGAAAAGAATATTATCAGGGAAGAATTCCCTTACCTCAGAACGGTATCCGCTATTATGGCTGGTAAGCCGATTTGTCACCAATGTCAAAGTCCAGAGGCATAAAAACCTTCCTGAAAATGAATAGCACGAGCAACCCTGCAATCAGCCCAAGAGCATACACCGCTGTTTGACGGGACAAGGCCCCGACAGAATAAAAGAAGAGACAGGCCGGCATCAGGAGCGCAAGGATATACCCTTCGACGAGCTGAAAACAGAAGGCTTCTTTTGCCGTAACAAATCCAAGGCACAATGAGACAGGAATTAAAAGAAGGGTTTCGTAGCTCTGACCGGACAATAAGGGAACAGCCGGATTACCCTTTCCAGCCAGAAATAAAACCGCAAGGCACGGAACCGCGACATAATATATCTTCTTAAGTACCCTGTGGAATTTTCCTACATAAAGGTGAATGAAAAATACGCTTAGTCCAACGCCGAGATAGAAAATGAGAAGGAGAATGTCGAGCGCCAGTCCTGATGAGATCACCCGGTTGTTTAAGACTTCGGGATATCTCAAGCCCATGATGGCTAGGATTGCAGATATACAGACTGTTAAAGTCGACAAAAAGATACCTATCCTATAGAGAACCACGGTTATCTTGTCTTCTCTCGTCAGCGGCTGATAACGTGCCCTTTCGCCCATAAAAGAGTATAACATAATGTCCCGAATCAGTCGGACAGTGGCGGAAATCTTGATAATATCGGCTGAAAAGACCTATTATTACTGAAGTACAATCAGGGCATTATTCAAGGAGCAGACTATGCCGAAGATAACAATACAGGATTTTCTCAGGAAAAAGACCGAAGGCAGGAAGATATCGATGCTTACGGCCTATGATTTCCCATTCGCGCAGATAGTCGATGAAGCGGGCGTCGATAGTATCCTGGTAGGAGATTCACTCGGGATGGTCGTTCAGGGGCTTGACAATACCCTTCCTGTGACCATGGATGAAATGATCTACCACACAAGACTGGTTACTCGCGCCGTGAAAAATGCGATGGTCATAGGCGATATGCCGTTCATGTCTTATCAGACATCGGTCGAGGATGCTGTCAGAAACGCGGGCAGGTTTTTGAAGGAGGCGGGGGCCTCTGCCATAAAACTCGAAGGCGGCCGTGAAGTGGCAGACCAGATCAGGGCGATGACCCGTTCTGACATTCCCGTAATGGCTCATATCGGGCTGACCCCGCAGTCAATACACAGGATGGGGGGATACAAGGTCCAGGGCAAGACGGAAGGTGCCGCAGCCAGACTCCTTGAGGAGGCCCACATAGCAGAAGATGCCGGGGCCTTTTCTCTTCTTCTTGAGGCTATTCCGATGGAGCTTTCAAAAAAAATAACGGAGGAGCTTTCAATCCCGACCATAGGCATAGGGGCGGGACCTTTTTGCGACGGCCAGGTGCTGGTGCTTCATGATGTCATCGGCATGTTCGAAAGGTTCGTCCCGAAGTTCGTGAAGCGTTATGCGAACCTGAAGGAGTCTGCGCTCAAGGCGGTGAGGGATTACAGGGAAGAGGTTGAAAAAGGGATATTCCCCTCGGAAGATACAAGTTTTAAATAGCTTCTGAGACCACATGTCAGCAATCCAAAATATTTGCATGAGAGCAACATCATCGCTCATTCTCAGTCCGACCAAGCGCCAGACCTCCGAGGGCATGGGCGCGCATGTGCCGGGCAAAACGCGCCGCTGAAGCCGCTCTGATGTCGCCCTAATGCAAAGGTAGGACTGAAGGGGTTTGCTTCTTTTTATGTGATATAATTCCGAAGACTGCTTCAAGGAGGTTTTAATGGATAGGTGTCCGTGCGGATCAAACCTGCCCAGTAGTGAATGCTGTTTGCCTCTGATTAAAGGCGACCGGCCTGCCGCCACAGCTGAACAGGTCATGCGAGCCAGGTATAGCGCCTATGCCCTTGCGGAAGTCGGGTATCTTTTGTCGTCTCTTCACCCTGACCACCGTTCGGACTTCGACGAAAAAAGCACGCGTACATGGGCCGAAGGCTCCCAGTGGCATAGTCTTGAGATTATAACAACCGAAGGCGGCGGACCCGAAGACAGTGAGGGACGGGTTGAATTTGTCGCATTATATACGGAGAAGGGGATCAAAAAAAACCACCATGAATTGGCCACGTTCGCAAAAAAAGACGGCATATGGTACTTTGCAAACGGGGAAGTTGTGCCTTCCAGACCGGTTGTCCGCTCGACTCCAAAAACCGGACGCAACGACCCGTGCCCGTGCGGAAGCGGCAAGAAGTTTAAGAAGTGCTGCGGTCAATAAAATTGTGGATTTGCTAAAGCTTACCGGCTTGAGGAAACAGCAGTCCCCGTTAGGCCTGCCAGAGCGGCTGGAATATCAGGTTCTGCGGCAACGCTAAAAAAGGTACTCCATAAATAGTAAGTATTCAAACTTCCTGCCGGCGTAACCAGCATGTAAAAAGAATATGTTCCATCTGGGAGGCTGGTCATAGGGACGGCCCCAAACAGAGACTCATCAATCGGATCCGTTGTATTTGCCCTCCACGGTTGCACGCCCGCGTGGAGAATTCCTGTCGAAAGTGCTTCATTGATCTCTTCAATTGGGAATGCTTGAAAAGTCAGGTCAGTTTTCAAAATATTAACAGTGGCGGGGGTCATTCGAAGATCTGAATGCACCATAAATATCTACGGGGCCTGAAAACTGAGATAGGAAAAGCCTGAGAGAAAACATATTTCCACCCGCCGCGACAGAGCCTACTCCAATGGGGTTAATAATGGAGGTATTTGCACTGGCATTTGGAAAAACAGAAGGCGGATAAGAGAATGCCTCCCGTCCATTTGGCAAAGAGATGAGATCCAAGGCTTCTTCGACATCAACCGTAATGGCATTCGTGATGGGCGCCGGCTGATCACTACATTTTACCGATACGTCGACTTTGTGTTCACCTGATACATTGGTAGTGCCCCAAAAACCCTCCCATACATTATAAATCCGATCTGCCGGATTGTCCGATACCCTTTGCATTGCCCCAATTTCTGCATCGTCAACTGCGAATGAAACGAAATCAATAGAACAGTACTGTGGGTCATTGAAAATTAACGCCCTGATTGGATTGGTTTTAGTCCTGGGTACAACAAAGGCATAAGGATTTGCACTTCCGAGGTGTTTATCTACAGGAGATGTAATCATCACAACAGGCCATCTATCAATTGATGTAACAGTTGTGGAGACGCCATTATTGTCAACCGCGACTATCCGATACTGCCCGTCTAAAAGTGTACCTGTGCTCAACTGCACAGCGGACGAGTCAAAAAAATTCTTCTTCAGTATGAGTATGACCGTATAAGAAGAAACTTGCCAGTTTCTGAATTTGTTTTGCAGTTCAGTTCCCCCTATACCCCAATCGGCCAGTCCAGGCAGCCATGAAATGCCTTCATGCCCTAAGAAATCTGCATCTGTTGCATAGAGGCCGTGATGACCAAAGATAAAGGACAACTGCGGGTTAGGCCCATATCTGTTTTCACTATAAAAAACTCTCAGATTGTCTTCTATATAATTCAGTTCAGTAGTCGATAATTCAGGAATATCGGAAATATATTGTGGCAAATAGTAAAAAAAAGTATGACCTGTCTCGTCATTTGTATTTCCAGAAATGAACAGGTAACTCCTGTCCGTAGCCTGTTAATGGACAGTCCAAACGAACTCACCGACCGGATCATTTGGTTTTGTTTGATGTTGAACAAAACCGCTCCAGGAATAAGCGATATACCCGTTCCAGTTCGGATCCCCGTACCGATCGTGATTTCCGGGAATATCGTGGTATTCTGCTAAAAAGTCAGCGTCACTGTTAACAATCTGACTATAAGTGATCCATTCAGCGTTCCTGACGAATTCAAACAATGAGTCGGTTAGATCACCGGTTTCAACAATGAACTCAGGTTTAACAAATCTCGGTAAATTATGAACAATCCATTTCAGATTGTTTTCAGCATCAATCGATCTACCAATATGTATATCTGAAATCTGAACGAACCAAAATACGTCGTCGGTCACAAGATTAAGATAATTGAAACCATCAATTCTTTTGTCGGACGCATTAGCTGCTGCCGGAAATAATCCAATTGTAAATGACATTCAGACAGTACTTATAAGGAGAATTAGTGCCGAGGTTTGAATCTCATGACATTCCCCCCTTCATTAAGAATTATTCTATCATCTAAATAACCACTTAATGAACTGGTTAGTCTTCCATTTTTGTGTCAGTCCATAGACTGCCGAAGCACTAAGCCTCTGGTTTGGAATCGGCCCGCACCTTCAGGATACGGCGGCCTTTCATGTTTACTATCGTAAACTTGCGGGAATCAGTGTTGAGGCTGTCACCCACAGAAGGGAATTTCTGAAAACCCGTCAGCAGGAACCCCCCGAGGGTATCGTATTCGTTAGACTCCGGGATATCGAAATGGTAGTCTTCGTTTAGGTCCCTTATGGCAAGCGAAGCGTCAATGAGCATGGAGCCGCTCTTTAGGAGCTGTACCGGAGTTTCGGTGTCATACTCATCCCGTATTTCACCTACTATCTCTTCAAGGAGGTCCTCGATAGTGACCAGCCCTGAAACTGCGCCGTATTCATCGACAACAATGCCCATATGCAGGCGCTTCTTCTGCATATCCCGCATCAACGTACTTATCTTCATGCTTTCCGGGACGAACAGTGCGAAGTGCAGCAGGTCCGCTATCCTTATTTCCCTCTTGTAGGCAAGGGCGTTGAAGACGTCTTTGCTGTAAAGGATGCCCTTGATGTCCGACCTGTCCTTATCGTATACAGGATATCTCGAAAAGTTCTCCTCAGCGATCTTTCTTATTATCGTCTCGGGAGAATCGTTTATATTGAAAGCGACCATCTGGGGTGAAGGCACTATCACACCCTTGACCGATATGTCTGTGAAACGGAAGACGCTGTGGATAAGTTCCTGTTCGGTAGGCTCGAAAATCCCTCTGTCTTTGCCTTCTTCTATCAGGAGTTTGATCTCTTCCTCGCTGATAAAAGAACGTTCTGAATACGCCTTAGTACCGAAGGGGCTGAGGATAAGGTTAGTGCTTTCGGTAAGGATTGTCACGAAGACAGAGGAGATCCTGGAAATAAAAGATATCGGACCGGCGACGAACAGACCTACCCGTTCCGGATTTCTGAGTGCGATGGATTTAGGAACGAGTTCGCCTATGATAAGGGTAAAGTACGAGATCACGAGGACAGTGATTGCCAGCGACAGCGGTTCCGCAAATGAAGCCAGGAACGGAATGTTTGCAAGTGCTGGTTTCAGCATTTTAATTGAGGCCGCACCGCCGATAGCTGAAGCGATTGAGCCCATAACCGTTACGCCTATCTGCACAGTTGCCAGGAGCCTGTCGGGCTCTGCCTGGAGCTTCAGCAGAGTAGCGGCCCGATGGCTCCCTTTTTCCAAGAGCTGTTTTACAAACGATTTTCTGGCGGTTACAACAGCTATCTCCGATGCAGCAAAGAAACCGTTCAGGATCAGGAAAACCAGGATGAAAAATATTTCGAGTGTCATCGTCTCTTTTTAAATATTATACATTATTATTTGCGCCCGCAAAATTGATGATGAATTCAGATATGGCAGACGTTGACTGAGAAAGCACTATGCGCCCATGTCCCCTAACGCAAATTGTGTGATTGCCATGGCGGCGATAGCTGCGGTCTCGGCACGCAGTATCCTGCCGCCCAGCGTAGCTCTGACAAAACCCTTCTCTAAAGCAGACTCAATCTCTCTTTGCGAAAAACCTCCTTCAGGCCCGGCAAAAAGAGATATGCTTTTGCGGCCCCTGAACATCTTAAGCGTATCGTCAAGGCCCTCTCCACCCTGCTCCCAGAAGATTATTCCACCTGGCAGAGGTATCCCGCCGAGTTCATCAAACTCAGTGGTCTGGCGGATAACTGGAACCGTGTTTCTCCCTGCCTGTCTTGATGCTTCCTCTGCGATCTTTATCCAGCGGGCCATCTTCCTTGTTTCTCTCACCTGGCTTCTTTCCGTGATGACCGGCACTATCTCTTTAACGCCCAGTTCAGTTGCCTTCTGGATGATCAGGTCCATCTTCTCACCTTTTAGCAGTCCCTGAAGAAGCGTTACATGAAGGGGAGATTCGGGATGAAAGTCTATTTTTTCGATCAGCTCGGCGCTTACCTCTCTGGATGATACAGCTGTAATTACCGAGGAATAAGAGTTTCCCTTATCGTCATAAAGAAAAACAGGGTCGCCTGCGCGGCAGCGAAGGACTCTTGCTAAATACCGTGCCTTATCGCCCTTGATAGTAATGAAGCGGGAATTCAGTTCCGTGTCCGGCAGGAACAATCTGGGCATGAGAGATCAGTTTTCTACGCCGGAGAAAAGGTCCTTTAGTTTCTCTTTAAAACTTTTTGAGACCTCATCGCCGTTTATTGAGGCGAACTCCTCGAGCAGTTCCCTTTGTCTCTGGGTGAGCTTTTTAGGAACGTCTATGAAAATTCTTACTACCTGGCTGCCTCTCTGATGTCCGCCTACCCTGGGTGCTCCCTTTCCCTTAAGGTAAAAGAGTTTGCCTGAGGGGGTTCCGGAAGGGACTTTGATCTTTGAGGTTCCGTCAAGTGTGGGGACCTCTATCTCTGCACCGAGTGCAGCTTGGGGGAACGAGACCGGCACTTCGCAAAAGATCTCGGTGCCCTCCCTTTTGAAAAACGGATGTTCCTGGACGCCCAGCACGATGTAAAGGTCGCCCTTGGGACCACCGTAAAAGCCCGGTTCGCCTCCCCCATATACCTTAAGCCTTGATCCAGTATCAATGCCGGCAGGGACCTTCACGTTTATGCTCTTCATCTTCTGTACTTTCCCTTTACCTTTGCAACTCTTGCAGGGGTCAGTGATGATTTTGCCCATGCCATAGCATTTTCCGCACGTCTTTGAAACACTGAAGAAGCCCTGCTGAAAACGGATCTGACCGGTCCCCTTGCAGGAAGAGCATGTAACGGGCTCTTTTCCGGGTTCAGAGCCGGACCCTTTACATTCCACGCATTCCTCCAGATGTGGAAACTCAATGACCTTCTCTGTGCCGAAAACCGCCTCCGAAAGGTTTAATGAAAGGTCATACCTGAGGTCCTCTCCTTTTGTCGGCCTCTGTCTTCTTTGCCCGCCGAAGGCTCCGAAGAAATCACTGAATATGTCTTCAAAGACGTCTCCGAAACCGGCCCCTGAGGTGAAGGGACCATAGCCAGTGCCTGCAGGCCCCTCGGCTGAGCCGTATCTGTCGTAATTTGCCCTTTTTGAAGGGTCGCTGAGACAGGAATATGCCTCGTTTATTTCCTTGAATTTCTCCTCAGAAGCCTTGTCCCCCGGGTTTCTGTCGGGGTGGTATTTCATGGCAAGTTGCCGAAACGCCTTCTTAATTTCTGCCTCGGATGCGTCCTTTGAAACTCCGAGCAACTCGTAATAATCTTTCATGTCAGTGCATTACTTTCCGATGGTTGGTATAAATTCTTTTACAAACGTAAAAAGGGTTCGACTGCCGAAAAGCAGTCGAACCCTCCTATTATAACCGTTCTTCTATTTCTTGTCTTTGTCTACGTCTTCAAACTCTGCTTCGACTACCTCTTCCTCCCCTTCTTTTTTGGCCTGCTCTGCGCCGCTGCCGTCGCCATGAGGCTGGGCGCCGGCAGACTTGTAGATATGCTCTGCGAGTTTGTGGGAAGCGGTAGTAAGACGATCCGTTGCGCTCTTTATCTCATTGGGGTCGCTGCTTGAGTCCTTCAACTTCCTGCACTGCTCGAGCGCCTCTTCTATTTCCCTCTTCTCGTCGGCGCTGATCTTGTCTCCGTAGTCTTTCAGCGACTTCTCCACAGTGTAGACGAGCGTGTCGGCTGTGTTTCTGGCTTCAGCGAGTTGCTTCTTCTTTTTGTCTTCTTCGGCGTGAGAGCCGGCATCACGGACCATATTTTTGATTTCGTTCTCATCGAGCCCGCTGGAAGCCGTGATCCGTATGGACTGCTCCTTATTGGTGCCGAGGTCTTTTGCCGAGACGTGAAGTATACCGTTGGCATCTATATCAAAAGTCACCTCGATCTGCGGAATACCCCTCGGCGCCGGTGGAATGCCGATCAGCTCGAAGTTGCCGAGGAGCTTGTTGTCAGCTGCCATCTCTCTTTCACCCTGGCAGATCTTGATCGTCACTGCAGGCTGGTTGTCAGATGCCGTAGAGAATACTTGGCTTTTCTTTGTGGGGATGGTCGTGTTTCTTTCTATGATCTTGGTAAAAATCCCCCCGAGGGTCTCAATGCCAAGCGAAAGTGGGGTTACGTCCAAAAGCAACACTTCCTTTACATCGCCTTTCAACACTGCTGCCTGGATCGCAGCACCAACTGCCACGACCTCATCAGGGTTGACTGTCTTGTTCGGTTCTTTCCCGAAGAAACTCTGCACAACCTGCTGTACCTTAGGGGTCCTCGTCTGCCCGCCCACCAAAAGCACTTCATCTATGTTCTCGGAAGAAAGGTTCGAATCAGAAAGGGCGTTCTTGCATGGACCGGTTGTCTTATCGATGAGGTCACCGGTCAACTGTTCGAGTTTTGCCCTCGAAAGTTTCATAAGGAGGTGCTTCGGCCCTGTGGCGTCCGCCGTAACAAAAGGCAAGTTTATCTCAGTCTCAGTCGCCGTAGAGAGCTCGATCTTTGCTTTTTCGGCCCCCTCTTTTAACCTCTGAAGCGCCATCTTATCCTTCTTGAGATCAATCCCCTGGTCTTTCTTGAACTCCTCCACGAGCCAGTCGAGTATCCGCAGGTCGAAATCGTCGCCGCCCAGATATGTATCACCATTTGTTGATTTGACTTCAATGACGCCTTCCCCTATCTCGAGGATAGAGATATCGAAGGTGCCGCCCCCGAGGTCATACACTGCAACTTTTTCCTCTTTCTTTTTGTCCATGCCGTAGGCAAGCGCTGCGGCTGTCGGCTCGTTGATTATCCTCAGGACATTCAGACCGGCGATCCTTCCCGCATCTTTTGTCGCCTGTCTCTGACTGTCATCGAAATAGGCCGGCACCGTAATGACCGCCTCGGTCACCTTTTCTCCGAGATAATCTTCAGCTGCCTGTTTTAATTTCTGGAGGATCATCGCCGATATTTCAGGGGGTGAATACCTTTTGCCCATGATTTCGACATGGGCGTCGCCGTTAGAGGCATCGACTATCTTATAAGGAAGTCTTTTTCTCGCATGGTCGACCTCAGCTGAGGTGTATTTGCGCCCCATTAGCCTTTTGATCGAAAAAATCGTATTCTCAGGGTTGGTTATCGACTGTCTCTTTGCGATCTGCCCGACAAGTCTTTCTCCTTTATCCGTTATTGCCACTACCGAAGGCGTTGTCCTGCTGCCTTCCTGGTTAGGTATTACTACCGGCTCTCCTCCCTGAACCACCGCAACACATGAATTGGTTGTCCCTAAGTCTATTCCGATTGCCTTTGCCATCTTACTCTCTCCTCCTCTATAATCTTTTTTGTCTTAGTCTGGATAATATCTAATGTATTGTTGTCTCATTCTGACTGCACATCTTCCTCTGTTTTGTTAGGCCTCACCGAGACGGAGACCAGGGACGGCCTAAGTACCTTCTCGTGGTACAGATACCCGGCCCTCAGTTCCTCCGCAACCATCTTTTCTTCCATGTCTTCCCGTTCGACCTGCATCATCGCATGATGCACCGCCGGATCAAACTCTTTTCCGTCTGCCTCTATCCTTTTGAGCCCGAACTTCTCCAGAGTCCTTTGAAGTTCCTTCAGCGTTATTTCAACCCCTTGCACCACGCCGGTATTGGGATCGCAGGAAGCATGCTTGAGTGCGAGCTCCAGATTGTCCAACACAGGCAGTAGCGCGTATAAAAGTGATTCGTTGCTGTACCGGGAGAGTTCTTCCTTGTCTCTGTTAACTCTTTTTTTGTAATTATCAAATTCCGCGTAAAGTCTCAAGTACTTGTTGTTGAGTTCCTGCAGGGCCTCCGCATCTGCTGTCTTCGCCCGTTCCTGCACTACTTCGGTGGCCTCTTGTTTTGTTTCTTCGTCTTCTACCAGCATGATTTCTTCATCCCCTTCTTCTGCAAAATTGCCGCTGTCTGTCATGTCACGTTCTTCCATAGTAGTTTCCCCTGTCTACGAGGACAGCACTTCAGAGATATATTTGGCTGTCAGATCTACGATCGAAATTGCCTGCAGGTAGTCCATCCTTGTAGGGCCTATTATCCCCACCGCGCCCATCGGTCTTTTGCCCTCTCTGTAAGTGGCTGCGACAAGACTGAAACTTTTCATCTCATCAAGAGAGTTTTCCGAGCCTATAAAGACCTGCGGCCCTTCAGCGCCTGCAATTTTGTCCAGGAGCCTGACAATAATGTGCTTGTCTTCGATGGTCTTCAGAAGCTCCTTTATCCTGTCCACATTGCAGAAATCGGGCAGGGCGAGGACCTCGGAAAGGCCGGAAATATAAATATTGCCCGGCGCAGAAGAAAAAACAGCATCGCATATCCTCATCGCTTCCGAGATCAGGTTGTCGCAAAGCACTTTCTCCTTCACCAGTTCCTTCGCGACGACCTTCCGTACCTCTTCAAGCGTGCGTCCCGAAAATTGATAATTTATATAGGAGGTAATCCTGTTCAGGTCCCTCTGGGAAAGGTCTGTATCCATCTGGATGACCGTGTTCCTGATCAGCCCCTCATCGGTAAATATGACGACTGCTACCCGGCCGTCCCGGTATTTGATAAGCTCGATCCTGCTGAGTGTTGTGGTGCTGGAGTTGGGTGATATCGTTATCCCGACATAGTGAGACAGCGACGACAACATTCTTGCCGCTTCGTCGAGAAAGGCGTTAATATCTTTCCTGAGCAGTTCCAGTTTCCTGGCGAGTTCGGCAGCGAAGACCCCGTTGACATATCGTTCTTCTGCGTTTATCGAATCGACATAGTATCTGTAGCCTGTGTCGGTCGGGACCCTCCCGGCCGATGTATGAGGCTGCGTGAGATATCCCATCTCTTCAAGGTCAGACATTATGTTGCGGATGGTGGCCGGAGAAAGGCCGAAAGAGTACTTCTTTGTCACCACCCTTGAGCCGACCGGCCCGGGGGTATTGACATAACACTGAATTACCGCAAATAAAACTTGTCTGCTTCTCTCGTCAAGCATGGTTAGCACTCTCCATCATAGAGTGCTAATAATCTAACAGTTATCTGCCGCGAGTGTCAAGTCTGGCGGTAAGTATGCGGAAAAAATGTGAATTTGTCCGGACCGGCCTCCGCTTAAATTGGTGCGTTATGGAATAATAGCCGCCTTCTGCCGCAGCTTTTCGCGCCTCGTTGATAAGTAGATCATCAGGATGCCCCATAAAGCTGACACGAGAGATGCTACAAATATTGCGCTTTTTGCTTGCGACAGCAGCATGTCCGAAGAAAAGGCCAGTTCGCTAATAAAAAGAGACATTGTGAACCCTATGCCTGCCACGCAGCTAACTGCATAGATCTGAAAAAAGTTAGTTCTCTCCGGCATTTGGGCCCAGCCGGCCTTTACGGTGCCATAGCAAAAGAGCTGGATGCCGACCTGCTTGCCGAGGAAGAGGCCTGCGATGACAGCCAGACTGACGGGACTGGTCAGTGTGCTGCGCAGTGGCGAATCAAAGTGTACGCCTGCGTTACAGAGCGCGAAGGCCGGAAGCACAAAATACGACTGGAACGGATGGAGGAAATGCTCCAGTGTGATGCCCATGGGGCGGAGCGCTCTGGTTACGAGATCGAGTTCTACAATAGTATCGAGTTGCTGATGATCATGGAGCATGCTCTCTCTGGTGAGCACGGAGCGCTCCAGGTCATTGAATCTGGCCCGGAGCACCGACGAAAATTTTTCGGGCTCGATTCTGGCCCGCACAGGTACCGTAAAGGCTATTAGAATACCGGCCACAGTGGCGTGAACGCCCGACGCCAGGACCGCAACCCATACACACGGGATCAGCGTGGCATAGACAAGAACATTTCTGATGCCCCTTGTCGACGCCCACCAAAGAATGCCCAGCAGGACTGCTGCAGCCAGAAGCGCTATCCATGAAATCGACGCGGTATAAAACAGGGCAATGACGAGCACTGCCCCTATGTCGTCAACAATGGCGAGTGCGGAGAGGAAAACCTTGAGGCTGAGGGGCACCCGGTCCCCAAAGAGCGACAGTACGCCGACAGCAAAGGCGATATCCGTAGCCATTGGGATACCCCATCCTGCCATTGCCTCCCCACTTCCCGCAAGAGCCACATAGATGACTGCAGGGAGCATCATGCCGCCAATCGCCGCGGCAATGGGCAGGGCCGCTTTGCCGGGAGCGGAAAGGTGGCCGACGACTATCTCGCGTTTGATCTCAAGCCCGACTACAAAGAAAAAAAGTGCCATGAGGCCGTCATTGATCCAGTGCTTGAGGGAAAGAGAAAAAGTATGTGTGCCCCATGACAGCCCGACATGGGTATTCAAAAGCGAAAAATATGTGGCGGACCAGGGAGAGTTGGCCCATATGAGAGCTGTGATTGTCGCAACTATGAGGGTGACGCTATCTAGAATCTCCGCCCGAAGGAATGCCCCGAATGCCCCACGTATCTCTCCGAGGATGCGGTGGCTCATAAACGAAGGGCCGTTGGGGCAGAATTGTCCTGCTCCTGCACCAGCTGAGGGCTCGAATTAAGAAATATGCTTGTCATCACAATACGTCATCCCGCTGCCCTAACTTTCCAGTAAAGATCCACAGGAAGAAAAATGACAGCCAGCCCGGATTTTAACAATACTTTATTCTTGCACAATTCACTTAAGGCCACAAGCACCAGATAGTAATGCAAGCCAGCAATATCAAAGGATCATGTTTTGTCAGATTATCTCTCGTGGATCGACGAAGGCTGCGGTTGAGAGTTCATCCAGTGTCTTCCAAGAAAGATTTTCCACCGGCATATCATTAGGTATGAGAACGGCAGAAATGTGCAGATGGCTGGGGACCCTGCCGCTCTTTGCCCTGGGCAAGATCGCTATTGTCGTTCCCTCATCCATGTATTTGCCACCGGCAATATCCGGGCCCTGAAGCACGTGCCCGTATAGCGTGAAAAGCCGGCAGTCTCCATCAAATATGTCATGAGCCGCAAATAGGGTGTATCCGAGAAAGTCTTCGACACTTTTGACGATCCTCCCGGGGTAAATGATCGGAATCTTCGTATCCTCTCCGATGGTCTTTAGCTCGCCTCCGGAAGTCTCGTAAAAAAGCAGATCAAGGCCGTTATGCCTCTTGCCGCGATGCCCCCTGTCTCCCCACCACTTAGAGTCCGACAGGAATTCCATGCCTGGCTCAAAGACCCATCTCCTGAGGCTGAGGGAGTTCAAATGAACCATGTTTTCAGTGAAACTCGACTTCTTAAGAGTGAGCATGTCCTTCGCATCTTAGACCTGACAACTAACAGGTCAGCGATTTCTTCTGAGAAAAAGGATGACCATCCCTGCCCCGATCATCGATGAACTCAACAGCTGTCCCATAGTGAAAGGGCCGAAAATATAGCCGAGTTGAACATCGGGCTCCCTGAAAAACTCGACTGCAAATCGAAATATCCCGTACAAAATGAGAAAAAATGATGACAGGACACCCGTCCTGAACCCCTTGTTTTTCAGTATCCAAAGAACAGTAAAGAGGATGACGCCTTCAAGAAAGAACTCATACAACTGAGACGGATGACGCGGCAGCGGCCCACCTGAGGGGAAGACCATTGCCCAGGGAACGTCCGTGACTCGTCCGTAGAGCTCGCCGTTTATAAAATTTCCGAGCCGTCCGAACCCGAGCCCTATGGGGGCTGTGACAATTACAAGGTCGGCGACCTGCCAGAAATCTATTTTTGTTTTCTTGCAGAAAAATATGCCGGCTACGACACTGCCTATGAGACCGCCGTGAAAAGACATGCCTCCGTGCCAAAGAGCAAATATCTCAAGAGGGTTTCCAATATATTCGGGTAGATCGTAGAAGACCACATATCCGAGCCGCGCGCCGATCAGAAGCCCCAGTATGAGATAGGAATAGAGGGAGTCGACAAAGTCCCGTCCGAAGTTCAGGCCTGTCTTTTTTATCTGATAGCGCACGAGCAGATAGGATGACGTGAAGCCCAGAAGGTACATCATCCCGTACCACCTGACGGCAAGGGGGCCTATCCTGACTATTACGGGGTCAATGTGAGGGTAGGGTATCATACGTGTACCGCCGCCGATTCTTTCATAAGTGCCAATATATTTAAAGTCTGCTTATATAAGTCCACGGTTGTCATTTTCCGGTTTGACCGGACAATCCAGCGACCCTTGAAATACCTGAGTTCCCCTATCAAGTCGGGCAATGACGGATAAAGAAAGATAGTTTAATGCCTGACACTATTTTGTTACCAGCCGAGTTTGCCGGAGAGTAGTCTCTCGTACATGTCCTTCGGCAGAAACGCTGACCTGTGTATTTCGGGGCTGTAGTATTTTGTCCTGATCCTTCCAGTGCGTCTTATTTCCCGGGGATCGAGTTGCTTGGAGCCCACAGAAAATGACCACCAGTTTCCTGCGTAGGTTGCTATCGGGGCCGTATACAGGTCGACGACAGGGAAAGAGGACTTCATAGTCTTTTGGACCTCCACGACCATGTCTTTGTGAAAATGAAGCGACTCCGACAATGTAACGAACATGCCTTCTTCCGCCAGACACTGATTGATCGCCCTGAAGAAATTCCTCGTAAAGAGACTTTTTGCAAAACCCACGATGTCAGTGGAATCGACGATGACTGCGTCGATATCCGAACGCCGGCCCTTTACGAACTCGGCGCCGTCCATGCATTTGATCTCAACGCGCTTATCCCTTATTCCGCTTGCAACGGACGGGAAGAACTTTTTAGAAACGTTTATGACGTCTTCGTCTATCTCGATGAAAAAAACTTTTTCTACAGATTTATGTTTGAGGACTTCGCGGACCGTGCCGCCGTCGCCGCCGCCGATCACGACTACCTTTTTAGGGTTGGGATGGGAGTTGAGGACAATATGAACAAGCATTTCGTGATAGAAGAATTCATCCCTCTCTGTTATCTGTACGACCCCGTCGAGAACCAGCACCTTCCCGAAGAAGGGATTTGCAAATACCATGATGTCCTGGAATTTGCTTTTCTTGTGATAAAGAATTCTCGACACCTCATAGGAATACTGGATCGGGGCATAGGGGTCTTTCTCGATAAACTTGATCATGCTAACCTCCTTCTAATTTACCAGGCTAAATGAGAATAGTTTTAGGTATTGAAAAACCGTTGAACTCCGAGGCATAAGAAATCGTATAAGCCCCGCTCGACAGGATGAGCACCCGTGCGCCGATCGGCGGTTCCGGAAGGAGTACGTCCTTATCGATAACGTCAAAGCTGTCGCAGCTTGGGCCGGCAAGCGTCCACTTCTTTATCTGGCTATGGCCTTCGACAATATATTTATATTTTATGCCCCCGACGCTTTCCATCAGGCCGTTAAAGACCCCGACGTCTATATAGAGCCATTCCTCATCGCCCCGCCAGGCCTTCCCCAAAACCCTCGATACAAAGATGCCTGCGTCGCCCACGACTGCCCTGCCGGGCTCGATAAAGACTTTTATATTCCTGGGGAATTTCTCATATATCAGGCTGTTGACGTTTTTATCGATTGAAGGGATATCCACTACGCTTTTTGTATAGCGGATCGGGTATCCGCCTCCTATGTTAAGGACTGATAGCCGTATCCCTCTTTTTTCCATTCTGTCCCAAAGTATTTTTGCCTTGTCGAGGGCTGAATTCCAGTTATAGATATTAGTGCACTGTGAGCCCACGTGGAAGGTGATGCCGACAGGATTCAGCCCTTTCTTCTTCGCATATAAGAGAAGCTCTTCCGCGTCTTCGAGCTCCACCGCAAACTTCTTGCTGAGCGGCCATTCTGATCCCTCATTGGGAACTGAAAGCCTGACATATACGCTGCAGCCCGGCACGTATTCCCGGAGCTTACGAACCTCATCTTTCGAATCGAAGGCGAAATGAGGCAGGCCGTATTCCGCGGCCATCCTGAGGAACCTGAATGACTTTATCGGATTGCTGGTGATGATCCTCGCCGGTTTTACACCGATCGAGGCAAGGATGCCCAGCTCCCCTTCAGAGGCTATCTCAAAACCGAGACCAAGCTTGTCGATCAGCTTAAGGATTTCGATATCGGGGTTCGCCTTAACAGCGTAAAAGACCCTTGAGTTCCTGATGTTTTTACCGATTGAACGCACCTTTTTCTTGACCATTGACGTATCGATCAGAAGATAGGGCGGCTCCAGATCAGTCTTCTTCAGAAACGCCAGGGCCTTCCTGATCGTCGACTTCGCGGCGATTTCGTAATGCGTCTTATCTATCCTGAATCTGCTTTTCATTTTTGCTTTTATAGAGTGAATTAAACTTGGATAGTTATTTAAAGATATTTGCTGGAAAATTGCAACACAAGCTCAAAATTATCTGCTAAACTTTTCTATGCAGATAATCCGTGTCGGCAACCTCGTCAAGAAATTTGGCGCTATCACCGCGGTCGACGGCATCTCCTTTGAAGTCGAGCAAAACACCATTTTTGGTTTTCTGGGACCCAACGGCGCAGGGAAAACGACGACGATCAATATACTTTGCACCCTGCTTGCGCCCACATCCGGCACGGCCTTTCTCGACGGCCATGACTGTCATTCTGAATCAGCAGAAGTGAGGAGGTCTATCGGCATCGTCTTTCAGGACAGCTCCCTGGACAAGGACCTTACTGCCCGGGAAAACCTCATGTTCCATGCATACCTCTACGATGTGCCTAAGGCTGAACGGAGGAAGAGGGTAGAGGATGCGCTTGATTTTTCAGGACTTAGGGAAAGGGCAGACAACCTGATAAAGACCTTCTCGGGTGGCATGAAACGCAGACTCGAAGTTGCCAGGGGCCTGATACACAGGCCGAAGGTGCTTTTTCTTGACGAACCCACGCTTGGTCTGGACCCCCAGAGCAGGCAGAACCTCTGGGAATTTATTACCGAACTTCCCCGCAAGCACAATGTGACGATCTTCATGACGACGCATTATATGGAGGAGGCGGAGGTCTGCGACAAGATAGCCATCATAGATAAAGGGAGGATAATATCGTCGGGATCGCCACGTGAATTGAAGAAGATAATAGGTGGCGACGTTATATACCTGAAGACTGCAGACAACAAAAAAGCTATCGAGGAGATCAAAGGAAATCTCGGCATCATAGCATCCGAAAAAGACGGGGAGATTTTCATATCCGTCTCGAAGGGAGAGGCCTGCATCCCCGAAATCATACGCACAATAGGCGAGCAGGTCCTTTCTGTAAGGATGCAGAGGCCTACTCTCAACGACGTCTTCCTCAAGCTCACAGGCAAGGAGATCAGGGAAGAGACCGTCTCTGCCGGAGATGACATCAAG
>OUUY01000028.1 GCA_900302705.1 Candidatus Sulfobium mesophilum | reverse complement strand
GAGTTAAGAGAAGCCCAGATGCGCGCTGGCAGGCGGGCAGCTGAAGAGGAGCTTAAGAGGCACCGCGAACATCTTGAAGAACTCGTCCGAGAGCGCACAACAGAGTTAAGCCAAACAAATGAAAAACTCAAGCGGGAAATCACAGACCGCAAACTGGCGGAGGAGGCCCTGAGAAAAGCCATAAGAAAGACCAGGGAGGAAAAGGCCAAATCTGAGGCTATAATTGCGGCCCTTGGAGACGGCGTAGTTATTCTGGACGACGATTATAAGGTTACTTATCAAAACGTTATCCATAAGGACCTTATCGGGGATTATTTTGGTCAATGCTGCTATACGGCATATTGCCTCGGCAAAACGCCCTGCGCTAATTGCCCCGTCTTCCGGTCTTTCCGGGACGGAGGGATACACAAGGCCGAAAAGGCCATTATGACCGCCAAGGGAGCAGTGGATATCGAGATTACGGCATCCCCCCTCCGGGATGCTTCGGGGAAAATTATGGCAGCCATCGAGCTTGTCAGGGACATTACGGAACGCAAGAAGATGGAGGATGAATTACGGGAACACCGGGACCATCTTGATCTGATGGTAAAAGATCGAACGACGGAACTGAGAGCCCTCAATAAGGAACTTCGGGCCGAGATCATGCGGCGCATACAAATGGAGAAAGATCTGATCGAGAGCCAGCGTTTTGTCCATCGAATCGCCGATGCCACGCCAAACATACTGTACCTGTTTGACGTTATTGAAGACAGGAATATTTATGTGAATTCCCGCATCAAAGAGATCCTTGGGTATTCCCCCGAGCAGATCAAAAAAATGAAAGGCGCATTTTTCAAAAAACTGCTTCATCCCCGTGATGAAGCAGTTTATGAATCACTATGGAAGCGGTTCGTCGACGCCAATGAGGGCGACATTATTGAGTCTGAATACCGGCTTAAGAACTGCGATGGGCAATGGCGCTGGTTTTACAGTAGAGACATAGTCTTTAAAAGGACCGCTGACGGCCTTCTGAAACTCGTCCTGGGCATCTCGCAGGACGTTACGGAGCGAAAGATTGTAGAGGAGGAACTGAAAACATCCCGTGGTCAACTGCGCCGCCTCCTTGCGCATCTACAGTCCGTTAGGGAGGACGAAAGAACGCGAATATCACGCGAAGTCCACGATGAACTGGGCCAGGCCCTGACTGCCCTTAAGATGGACATCGTCTGGCTTATCAAGCGCCTGGGCAAAGACCAGGAATCGCTCTTGCAGAAAGCCAATTCCATGCTAAAATTGATCGATATGAATATCCAGACGGTAAAGAGAATTGCATCGGAACTCAGGCCGGGGCTTCTTGATGATCTCGGCCTGACAGCGGCTATTGAATGGCAGGCCGAAGAATTCAGAAAAAGAACCGGCATCAGATGCGAAGTTTCAATGCGTCAGAGTGACATTGAGATCGACAGGGATATTTCAACTGCAATCTTCAGGATCTTTCAGGAGACCCTCACCAATGTAGTCAGACACGCGGCGGCAAAGAAGGTCAGGGTTGACCTGAAAAAAAACAAAGACACACTGATCCTTCAGGTTAAGGATGACGGCGTCGGAATATCCGAAAAAGAAATTTCCAGCCCGAGATCGATCGGTTTAATAGGGATGAGAGAGCGCGTACACTTCTTCGGGGGCAGAATGGAAATCAAGGGGGACAATGGAACTACGGTTAAAGTCTTCATTCCACTTATGGAAAAACCGGACATCCCTGATACGACAAGAAGCATCGAAACAGATGCGGGAAGAACCGCTAAATACTCCATGGAAAGGAAAACGTGATAAAGATACTTATCGCCGATGACCACAGAATAGTCCGCGAGGGGCTGAAACAAATCCTTGCAGAAACTGAGGACATGGTTGTGGCAGACGAGGCAAGCAACGTTCAGGAAGTGCTTAAGAAGGTGGCAGGTAACGACTACGATGTGCTCCTTTTGGACATATCTATGCCGGGAAGAAGCGGGCTGGATATATTGAAGCAGTTGAAGAGCGAACGGCCTAAACTCTCGGTGCTGGTGCTAAGCATGTATTCCGAAGAGCAATATGCGCTCAGGGCGTTAAGGGCCGGGGCATCGGGGTATATGACCAAGGAAAGCGCCCCCGATGAATTGATCGAGGCCATACGAAAGGTTTCTACCGGCAGGAAGTATATTAGTCCGGCCGTGGCTGAAAAACTTGCCGTAAGTCTTGAAAGCAACGATGAACGACCACCGCAGGAGACACTCTCCGACCGTGAGTTCCAGGTCATGTGCATGATCGCATCCGGAAAGACAGTCAAGGCTATTGCGGATGAACTTGCGTTGAGTATTAAGACAGTCAGCACCTATCGCGCCCGTATTCTCGAAAAGATGCGCATGAAGAATAACGCCGAACTGACTCATTATGCAATACAAAACAAGCTTGTCGAATAACCTGACCGTACTTCCCCGATTGACAGAAAATCAGTGTCTGGGTTACCCTTATAGGCATTAATCGGGGCCGGCCAACGCCCTGCGGAAGCCCTGCGGGGCTGAGTTTTTTCCTATGAAAGAAAAGATCCTTAAAGAATTTAAAGAAAGTATTTCCGTCAAGGAGAAATTTATTCGGGACCATGTAGATACCGTAATAGAAGTCTCTAAGGTTATCGCCACTGCCTTCAGTGAGGGCAACAAGCTTATCCTGTTCGGTAACGGAGGCAGTTCCACCGACGCCTCCCACCTCGCTGCAGAATTCGTCAACAGGTTCAAAAGGGAAAGGCCGGGACTTCCGGCGATTGCGCTTAATGCCGATATGGCTGTCATCACATCAATAGCAAACGATTATGACTTCTCAGAGGTTTTTTCGCGGCAACTGAAATCCCTTGCCCTTGAAGGGGATATTGTCATTGGTATAACCACAAGCGGACATTCTCCGAATGTTGTTAAAGCGATCGAGGTGGCAAAAAAGAAGAAACTTAAATCGGTAATTTTCACTGGGGCAAAAGGCGAGAAAATCGCCTCCAAGTCAACATATTCTTTCGTCGTTCCTTCAGACAACACTCCCAGGATTCAGGAAACGCATATCACACTTGGGCATGTACTTTGCCTCATGGTCGAAGAAATTCTCTTTGAAGAGCCACGAAAAAAATAGTTTCCCGGGTGACAGCTTCTCATAGAGGTATGATGCTTACAAATAAGGGAATTGATTATTTCATCCGATCAGAAGGGTCAGGGAATACTCCTTTTATTTGCTCGAGGGCTGATGAAGTGATGGGAGAACTAATACCAGAGACAGTCAGGGACCTTCAAACATGATAATTCTGGGCCTTGATCCCGGTCTGGCAAACACAGGCTTCGGCGCAATCAAATGGGAGAACAAATCCCCTTCCCTGCTAAAATGTGGTCACATAAAGACCTCTTCAGAAGACCATATATCACACAGACTATCCCAAATTCATTCCGATATCACCCGTCTCATCCATCTGGTTCAACCGGATTTAATTGCCATTGAGAATGTATTTTCCCTCGTCAGATATCCCAAGGCCGGTATTCTCCTTGGGGGAGTTTTAGGTATTATATATCTGTCTGTGTGCCAGAATAATATTTCGCTGATTGAGATTACGCCCAAGGAAGTGAAAAATTCCCTGGTCGGTTACGGCAACGCCGATAAGAAACAGGTTAAAGAGACCGTAATAAAATTACTCAAAATTACGGACATCAAGTCCTTCCA
>OUUY01000069.1 GCA_900302705.1 Candidatus Sulfobium mesophilum | reverse complement strand
GCCGTCCGCCGCTAGCAGCTTTTGCTCTATCGCGGCGCGATCGTCCTTAAGCGGGCATTTGTCCTCGCCTATTGCCATGCATGTATAGCAACCGGTACAGGGTTTGAGGTTCGCATCCTTCAGAAAGAGATATTCGAACTCTATGTTGCCCATCGCCCTCATCCTGTCCTCGATCTTTCTTACTACCCTATAGCCGGAGCCCTTTCCCTTGGGGCTGCCCATGATCGCGATTATTTTCATACCTCTGCCTCCTTGTTGAGCAGGAAACTACCCGGCGTTGATATTTCTTATGCAGAAACTCATTAATCACCTTCTCGCATTCGCTTAATCACTTTATATTAGTATGCCAAATCGGTATGAGTTTGGACTTGCTTATGCAACTCACATTGCAGGCTTCTGCTTGAACTAAAGACTTTTCCGGCAAAGAATTCACCTGTTACGTCCAGGAAGAAGTTTTGCCTCACGACCACATTGACACTCCAGCAATTCACGACTGTAACGCCAAAATGATAATGTCCTAAATAAGCAAAGTAGAAATGTCCTAAATTTGCGATGCTTCCATGTGCGGGCAAAGGAGGCATGGATGGCAGGAGAGGACATTATCATGGCAAGCCAGAGGGAGCTGAAGCGGCTGCATGTTGTGCAGAAGTTGATTGAGGGGACAGTGAGCCAGACAGAGGCGGCGGAGATGCTATCCCTTAGCGTCAGACAGACAGTCAGGATCGTTGGACGGGTAAGGGAAGAAGGTGCTAAGGGAGTAGTACACCGGTTGCGGGGTAGAGAATCAAACAGGAAGCTCCCCGCAGAGTTCAAAGAGCGTGTAATTGAACTATACCGGAAGAACTATGAAGGATTTGGGCCGACCCTGGCCTCGGAGAAACTCCTTGAGAGAGAGATAGCATCGGCATAAGCGACGAAACCCTTCGCATATGGCTGTTAGGGGAGGGTCTGTGGAAGAAGCGACGCAAAGGAAGACAGCACCGTCAGTGGCGGCCCAGAAAGGATCGATATGGTGCCATGCTTCAATTGGATGGTTCACATCACAACTGGTTTGAAGGCAGAGGTCCTGAATGTGTGTTGATGGGATACATCGATGATGCCACCGGGAAGGTCTATGGGAGGTTCTACGAGTATGAGGGAACAATCCCTGCCATGGATAGTTTCAAGCGATATATCAGGAAAAAAGGCATCCCCATGAGCCTCTATATGGACAAGCACACCACATACAAATCTACGGGGAAAGCGACCATTGAAGATGAGCTGAATGGCACTGAGCCCATGAGTGAATTTGGCAGAGCATTAACTGAACTGGGGTTAGAGCTAATCCATGCCAACTCGCCGCAGGCAAAAGGAAGAGTGGAGAGACTTTTTAATACCCTTCAGGACCGTCTGGTCAAGGAAATGAGGCTCAGGGGCATAAGCAGCATCACCGAGGCAAATGAGTTTCTCAGAGAGTATCTGCCGATCTATAACAAGCGTTTTGCAAAGAAGGCAGCCCAACCAGAAAACCTCCATAGACCTATACCGAAGGGATTGAATCTTGACAGGATTCTCTGCATCAAGACAGAGCGGACACTCCGTAATGACTTTACGATTGCCCATGACCGAAAGCTCTATCAGATTGAAGAGGCCATAACCACAAAGAAACTGATGGTAGAGGAGTACACCGATGGTTCAATGGCCATCTGGTGCCGGGAGAAGAAGATGAAGTTCAGGCAGATTGCCATAAGAACTGAAAAACCTCAGAAGCAACCCGATAAACAGGCAAGAAAAACAGTTATTATTCCACCAAAAGATCATCCATGGAGAAAGCTTCGCTATGGGATCAATGAACAAAAGAAGGTTGCTGCATGAAACCGGACATTTCTATCTTGGTAAAAACCGGACATTTCTATCTTGGCTTGACATCCAGCAATTCACGACTTGACATGTCATCTTAAACGCATTAGATTTGATATAAATAGAGTGGCGATATGAAGAAGCTGTTAATAGCAGTCGATAGCACAAAAGATTCTAGGGCGGTATTATCTGCCTTTTACACTTTGGAAGAGCTGCCCGAACAAGTGATCCTCCTTCACGTGCAACAGCTGGAGGGCAAATCTTTAATGATTGATGTGCTCGGGGTCGCTGAGATGGAAACTCTAAAAGAGGCAGTTGCAGAAACGGAGCATAAGGAGAAACTGCAGAGTAGGGCCGAGGAAGTCCTGAATTATTTTGAGGAGAAACTGCAGGATAGCCGATTCAGCGTAAAGACGCTGTCAAGAGTGGGGATTCCAGCCGAGGAGATTCTCAGGGTTTGCAAAGAAGAAGGGGTAGACCTCGTACTTTTTGGAAATAGCGGAGGGGAAGGGATCGATAGGCTTGTTTCAGGTAATGTTACCGAAGATGTGAAAAGAAATGCAAAGGTGCCAGTATTAGTAGCAAAACCCGCCAGAATCAATAAAAGCTACGGGCCTCTTCTTTTCATTTCATTCTGGTCGATTATTGGCATCTATCTCATTTCTTCTGCTCTCATGGACACTATTGGGAAGAAACTCCTTTCGACATCTGAGGGTCTGTCTGTTACTTATTATGCCCTGTATCTGGCGGTGATAACAATCATGGGAATCATACTTGCTGGCATCGGCGGGATTTTTGGACGGTTAATTCTTTTTGGCCGACAGAACGAGCTTAAGACGCAGAAAAATCTGTTACTGTAGGCTTACATCTTACAATGAAAATGTGTACCGCACATCATAGCCCTTGTTAGCCAGAGTTGCGTCTAAGTATTCGAGCTTGGCAGGTGTTACCTTGATGACCTTCATGAAATCAGGCAAAGACCCTGCAGTACCCCGTGAACCCCTGCGCCTCTCATAAGCATAGATGCCTTCATTAAAAATAGTCGAGCCTCTTTCTCCGATTTCAGCAGTGCCAGTTATCTGGACACCCTTAACGTCCGACCATCCCGTGAAATCAGCATGGATGGCTACGGAGACATGTGGATTGCTTTTAATATTTTCGATTTTTCTTCCGCCTTCAGTAAGGATGTATAGAGTTGTCCCTATCGGGAAGAACTCTACAGTGGATGCCCGGGGAATATTATCCGAGCATGTTGCAAGCACACAAAGAGGACACGTTTCAAGAAGTTTGATAATTAACTCTTCAACATGTTCCCGAGCTAATTCATGATCCATAAGCAAAAAACTACGCCTCCTATCTGATAACAATTACCGGTAATAACCTTTGCTGAATAAATGATATCAAAACATAAGGACTACAGGAAGACATCTCGTCGGCCGGCCAAAATGGAGAGCTTTGATTGTATGGAGAAAGCGATAGTGCGTCGGAAATTGTCTGGCAGGTAACGCTCCGGCTCTTACAAATATTGGCGCGCAATAGACTTCAATTGTACTGGCATTTCATCCCACACCCTTCCATCCAAAAGCCGCCCATTTTGCGATTTCTTGAATCCGCCCATTGCTTAAAAAAAAGGGGATGTTGGAAATAATGCACTGTTCACGGATTAAGCGTACCCACTCTGGATTTACTGGACGACTATGAGGGCCCGACTCGCCGCTGACATTACCCAATCAATTTTTTCGATAGAAAGACCTTGAAAATCTGACAATAAAGGCTCCATTATCATGTCTAAAATCGGAAGCTTCTCAAACATCGGATTACCTTATCACATTCTTATTTGGTTTTAATATATGAAACATAACTCTATACCTGCACCTTGTCCTCACACCTTTACGTTAAGCACCGGCAGACCGAGCCTCTGCCTTTTATTTTCACCTTTGAAAAGTTCATTTTTTCTCTCCGGAGTATCTCCTCTTTCCCCTTCGTGCTGCGTCTGGAGTTTCACAGGCAGACTGGCAGCGTGACATACCGTATATTTCCCGAACCTCTCTGACACCTTATCGACAGCGGTATAGATCTTCGAAAACCTCTCTATTTTTCCTGTGTCATCAAAGAGTGTATACTGGACCTGCGTCTCCGGCATAAGGCCGGCAAGGACAACCCCGGTTTGACGGTAAAGGACACGTGGTTTATAGATCTGATCGAAACCTTCTCTGAGCGGCCCGAAGAGATCGATAGGATATGAAGTGGCCCGGTCCAATTTTATCTCCATCCCGGCGTCTCTGAACTCCTGTGTTCTGAGAAAAAGGATGAGCCTTGTCGCCGATAGCTTATACCGACGCGCCTTGATGCACGCGTTTTCAAGGTTTTTTGAAAGCTGGGCAAAGACAAATGTCTCATCGTCTGAAGGCGGGGTAAAGGTCTTTGTCTTGCTTATAGACTGATAGCTGCTCTTGGATTCTGTAACGACCGGATACACCGATCTTCCGTTTAATTCATGCCAGATCTCCTGATAAGGCTTGGAAAGATATTTCTGTATGAACTTTTCGTCCTTTCTCGCAAACTGAAGTGCGGTCTTTATACCGAACTTTCCCAGGAAGGCGGCTGTGTTCGGCCCGATCCCCCAGACCTTCTCGACAGGGAGTTCCTCCAAAAATACATGGATGTCCCTTCCTGGGATTATTGTAAGTCCATGCGGTTTGTTATGTTTAGAACCTATCTTTGCAAGGACCTTCGAAAGGCTTACTCCTATGGAGACCGTAATTCTCAACTCTGTTTCGATCGTCTCCTGCATTTTTTTCGCAATCATCCTATATGGACCATGGAAGCTTCTTCTGAGGCCGGTGAGGTCGACAAACGCTTCATCAACCGAATACTCTTCTACGTCGGGCGAGAAACGCCTGAGGATCTCAAACATCCTGACCGAAAAGAGGCTGTAGGTCTCATAATCAGACGGGACGATAATCGCATCGGGGCAGATCTTCTTTACATCATGGAGACTCACACCCCTTGTAATCCCCTTTGCCTTCGCCTCGTAACTTGCAGCAGCGACGATCCCGCGCTCCTTGCCGGTTATTACCGGCTTACCTCTTAGTTCGGGGTGCACTGCCTGCTCGCATGAAGCAAAAAAAGCGTCGGCGTCCAGATGAAGGATCGCCCTCGGCCAGGAACGTATTGTTAAGGGTGCATTATTCATATGGTCCCTGTAAGGGCAGGTCCTGTGCCTACCCTGATTTCGGTATCATGTGTTATCCGCATTCGGAAAATGGGCACCCACAAGAGGTGCCTCTACATCATGTCTTTTACAGATAATATTTTCAGGATTGTCTTCGTCTTCGGCCCATTTCACAGGGTTGTCGATAATGTATTGACGGATGCGATCCATCTCTTCTTCGCTGCGGATAATGTGTTCATAATAATTGCGCTGCCAGACAGGATATCCCGGGATGCTGCGGATTTGATTGATCTGTTTTGATGATACGGTCTTAAACGCCCCGATTAAACGTCCTAATGATTTTCGTCTCATCGTTTCCGTAGGGGCGGTTCGCGAACCGCCTTTACAATTGTCATTAATAATCAATATTCCGTGCAGATGATTGGGCATTACAACCCATTCATCAATATCAACATATCCATATTGCCAGGATAACCATTCCCAGGATTCCCCTGCAATATGGCCATGCTCATTCACCCGCATTCCACCATCAATAATATCCCCGAACATGCATTCCCCTGTCCTGCGTGATATTGTCACAAAATACGCGCCTGATTGCGAATAATCGTATCCCTTCAGGCGGATTGAACGGCGATGGTGTTTGTCAGGGTCATGTTTCATATGTGTAGTACTCTTCAGGAACTTGTATCTCCCCCCTTCAACCTTCTCCACTTATGTGTCTCATCTCGATCGGCTCTCGACCATCTTCTGAAGCTCATATGCAATGATATGTGCCTTGATAACTGTCGAGTTTATCCGCCTGTATTTGCGGAGAAGACCCCATAAGCCATAAAGTGCGCAGAATGCGATGATCAGGTAAAAAAGCTCTCCAAAAAATTTCAGCATGAATCCGTCTCCCATGTTATTTTCCTCCTTGTGATTTATTGTTTCCGTCACCCATACTTTCTCACCACTGCCGTCACCACGCCGGCGATCTTGAGCTCCTTTTTCGGCTTTATAGGTTTATAGTTGGGATTTGCGGGGATGAGGGCCACACTCTCCCCCCTTTTCCTCAGATACTTCATCGTCCATTCACCATCGACTTCGGCAATTACGATATCCCCGCTCTTGGGCGCCCGGCCTTTGTCTACAAGCACCATATCGCCTGGCAGTATGCCGGCCCCTGACATCGAATCGCCTGAAACCTTAAGCAAAAAAGTGGCATCACGATTCTGTATGAGGAGGTCGTCAAGGGACAGGGTATCTACCAGCTCCTCTTCGGCAGGGCTCGGGAAGCCCGCCTCCACAGTTCCTAGCACCTTTACCGGGGCCGCGATAATCGCACCGGGGATAAGCCTGCCCTTTGCGTCCCTTTCAAGTACCTTTAGATGCTCAAGCTTATTGACGAATTTGAAGACCGCGTTTTTCGACCGTAGCCCTGCCATCTCCCCAATCTCGGAAAAACTGGGCATTCTACCCCGCTGGTGATAAAAATCAGATATGCTCCTCACCCTCGCCCGAAGTTTTTCTTCCCTAGCCTTCATCATGATTCCAATTATAAGGTGAACGATAGTTCACTGTCAAGAAAAATAGCAAATGGTGAATAGTGAATAGTAAATGGTGAGAGCCTAAGGCATTGATATTAAACGTGAATCTGCTCAGACACACTATATGCATAAGCCTGGCATTTCAGAGGCTAATGCATGGGAATGGGTAGTTCCCCTCCGAAAATTTCAGGCCCGCGACCGAGGAAGCGCGTTAAGAATTTTGGGCTGTTTGACTCCTGCCTTCGGGACGAGTTCCCAAAATTTAGCGCAGCCGACCGAACAGGCTGTTAAGTGATGGACAGCTAGCATGAGGCAAGCGAATTTCAATAATACCATTCCTTGCATCGAAGCTCCGAAGGAGGTTCAATTTTCGTTGGGGCGACCTTCTTTGGGCTACCTTGCTTGGTCGTCAAGAAAGGTAGCTGAGGCATGGGGCAACGCCCCATTTGAAAATGTTCCTTTGATTAAACACAAAAGCGCGGAAGATTCTTTCTTCTTAGGGGCAACCCTATTTGGTTGCCCTGTTTTTTTCCTAGAGAGGGCGGCCACACAGGGCCGCCCCTACCGGATCTTAATCAATGATGCCCTTTATGTCCTCCATGCGAAGTCCCGAGGTCTATCATCTCAACCTTGCCGGTCCCCAAATAATACTCTGCAGCAACGACCTGCAGTTTTCCCTCATGGACGAGTTCACTGACGATCTTGCTTTTCATAACATCCTTATATGTATTTTTTACATTCTCCTGCACCGCAATATCAAGCGTATCCTTCGGCTCTTTCTTCACTTTCTTCGCAGTCTTGACCGCAGGCATTATCTTTTTTAGAATTGCGCCTATGTTCCCTTCGGGGTTGCCTTTTGCGTCGAGCGTAGCCTTAACCGCTCCGCATGATTCATGCCCGAGGATAACGAGAAGCGGGGTATGGAGATGCTCTACTCCATATTCTATGCTCCCCAGGGTCGTCGGCTCCACAACGTTTCCCGCGACCCTCACTATGAATATATCGCCAAGTCCCTGGTCAAAGATAAGCTCGGGGGCGACCCTTGAATCAGAACATGAAAGGACGGTAGCAAACGGGCTTTGTCCTTTGGTAAGTTCCTGCCTCCTGTTTTCCCCTATGTCCTTCTTTGCAAGCTCACCTGTTACAAACCTCTTGTTACCTTCCTTCAACTTACTTAAAGAATCCTCTCCCGCACCGGCATAAACCAGACCCGCAATCGCCACTGATAAAAACACCCCGAAAAGAACTTTTGATAACCTCATCCCGAATCCTCCTTCTATTTTTTAAAAAAAAGGCCCTTTTAAAAAGGGCCCCGTTAAACAGCTTCATTTTATTTAATCTTATTAAGCTGCTTCTACTTTTTTTGCCTTCTTTGCTGCCGCGGCAGCAAAGACTTCCTGGGCGTTAAACGTGCCGTCGATCGCCTGGACAGGACACTTGGCTGTACATATGCCGCAACCTATGCACCGGTCTTTATCTATCACATGCATTTTCTTCATCTCACCTGAGGGTGCATTGACCGGACATACCTTTGCGCATATCTGGCAGCCTATGCAGTTGTCCATGACAAACGCCTTGGGCCTCTGAGGAATAAAATCGCTGATAGCCTTTGTAGGACATTTGGTGACACAGAGGCCGCAGACCTTGCACTTGTCGAGGTCTATCCTCGAAAGATTGTTAGTAACCGATGGGGCGTCAAAGGGGCATACCTTTACGCAAATACCGCATGCTATGCAGCCTATCTCGCAGTTCTTACGCGTATCTCCGCCTTTGTCCTTTGAATGGCATGTGACAAGCACCTGTCTTGATGCCGGAAGGACCTCTATGACCTTTGTGGGACAAGCCTGTTCACACTTCCTGCACCCGGTGCATTTTGTAATGTCGACAAACGGGAGATTGTCGTCGGTCATCGAGATCGCGCCGAAAGGACATACCCTTGAGCAGGTGCCGTATCCCAGACAGCCATACCTGCATGCCTTATCACCGCCGCCTGCAAGTATCGCGGCCCGGCAGTCCTGGACTCCTTCGTACTTGAACCTCTTGACGGACTTGGAACAGCCACCCTGGCACATAATCCTTGCGAACTGGGGCTCACGTATCTCGGCCTTCTTGCCTGTAATGAGCGCCACAGCCTCCGCGCCCTTCGCGCCCGCTGGGATACAAAGATTCGGAGCCACTTCAGGTTTGTTTACTACCGCCTCGGCGTACTGTTCACAGCCGGCATAGCCGCAGGCGCCGCAATGAGCGTGTGCGAGATGGTCCTTCACTTTCTCCACCCTTGGGTCTATCTGGACAGCAAACCTCTTTGCCGCAAAAGCAATGCCGATACCGAATACCGTGCCCATCCCTGCAAGAAAGACAAGGGTCCACTTGATCAAGGGAACAATGTCGACCTTCTCTTTTCCCTCAACCCCACCGCCGACGCCGGCATAAAGAACAGAGGGGTAAATGAAAAGCAGAAGCGCTAATACACAAACGATTGTAAAAAGAATTGTACGTAACCCCGTCTCTTTTATGATCGGCCCGTTAGACATTTTATGCTCTCCTCAAAGATATTTATATATAGTCTACTATATTTATTCTCTTAAATTAAAGGGTGATCAATCCTGAAAAACCGGTAAACGCCAGCGCGATCAGACCCGTCACCACAAAGGCCATCGGCAGTCCCTTAAAAGGAGCCGGCACCTCCGCCAGTTCAAGCTTCTCCCGGATGCTGGCCATAATTATAAGCGCAAGGGCGAAGCCCAGCCCTGAGCCAAGTCCGAAGGCGAGACTCTGAATGAATGAATACTTCTCTCCGGCGCTCACCAGAGGAACGGCAAGTATGATGCAGTTAGTCGATATAAGTGCAAGGTAGATACCCAGTTTATAATACAGCCCAGGCGAGACCTTTCTCATTATCGTATCCGACACCTGGACTAGGCCTGCTATGATCCCGATGAATACGATAATTTCCAGAAAAGTGATATCGAGCGGCACTAATACAAGGTTAAAAATGACCCAACTGATAGCAGCGCTTATCATCATTACAGCCGTAAATGTGATGCTCATGCCTACAGCCGTCTCCATCTTTTTGGATACGCCAAAAAATATGCACAATCCAAGGAACCGTGTAAAGACGAAATTATTTATAAGGGATGCGGAAACGATAAGTTCAAATAGCTTAGTAAATTCGCTGCTCATTTTTCTTCTATCCTCCTCTTAATGCGACGCGGCCTTCGCCGCGTATCTCGCATTGATCCAGTTAAATAGTGCCATCAGAATGCCCACTGCAAGGAACCCGCCCGCCGGCAAAACCATGATTAAAAGCGGCTTGGTATTAATAAATGTGAAAACGTGTTGGGTTGCCAAACCTGTGGGTACAGTCAACGATCCTTTTCCAAGCAGCTCCCTGAAGAAACTGATGGTCGTCAGCGCAAAGAGGAAGCCTATTCCCATGCCGAGCCCGTCCGCCATCGAGGGAAGGAAACTGTTTTTGCTGGCAAACATTTCAGCGCGTGCAAGAATGGAGGCAAAAGCAACGATGAGCGCAATATAGAGGCCGACTTTTGCATAGACGTCCGGAACGAAGGCCGCCATCAAAAGCTGCGTAACTGTGACCCATCCGGAAATGACCAGCATAAAAATGGGGAGTCTCACCTTCGGGTGGATTATATTTCTCATCAGAGATATTGTCAGGTTAACCATGACCTGAACAAACAGGACCGCAAGCCCCATATATATTCCGTTTTTCAAACTATTCGTAACAGCGATCGAGGGACAGAGGCTTAGGGCGAGTTTGAAGATCGTATTTTCTTTGACAATGCCGTTTAGGACCAATTCCTTGAGATTAGTGTTGCTGCTGCTTGACATCAGTATTGCCTCCTTCCTTGACAGTCTTGATCAGAAACGCTACGCCGTTTTTGACCGCGTCCTCGGTAACAGCGCGGCTCGATATGGTTGCACCGGAGATCGCCTGTATATCTTCCCTCGTATCTCCCTTAATTACCTTGAGGTGATCGATGCTCTTGTCCTTGAACTGGTTTTTGAACCAGTCAGTCTCAATCTCGTCACCCAAGCCCGGAGTCTCACCGTGCCCGAGTATATTTATTTTCTGGACCTTAAAGTCCTTATCCGTTGCGATGAATGTATTTATATAGCTTGAGTAGCCTTTACCAAAGGACTGGATGACATAACCGATCGTTTCCCCGCTTTTTTTCATGATAAAATATTTGGCATGCTTATCGTGGATACTCCACTCATGCTTTTCGTTGGCATCTGCGTCCGGCACAAGCTCCTTTAAGGCCTTTTTTTCGGTCTCTTCGTTGTTCTTAAATACCCGCGGAGAGGCATTCGCATATACAAAAGCCAGGATGAAACCGCCGATAAGATATACGATAACGAGGTTTAAGGTTACCTTAATAATGTCCTTGCCGGTCATTATTTCGCCTCCTTTGCCTTCGGCTTCACTGCCCCGAATACCTTCGATTTGAAGCCCCGGTCGATGAGGGGGGCAAAACAATTCATTATCAATATCGCAAACATGACGCCTTCAGGGAAACCTCCCTTAAGCCTTATGAGCATCGTAAGCGCTCCGCAGCCGGCGCCGAAGAGGATCTGACCGTTCCTCATAGAAGGCGAGGTCACATAGTCCGTGGCCATAAAAAAGGCGCCCAGCATCATACCGCCTGACAACAGATGGATTATCGGGTCGCCTGCAAAAAAACTTCCCTTCGCGCCGAAGACCCATGCAATAATGGCCGCGGTGCCCAGGAAGGAGGCAGGTATGTGCCAGGTTATGTATCTTTTATAGAGCAGAAACAGACCGCCTATGAGCAAGGCTATCGCGGATGTCTCGCCAATAGAGCCGGCCCGGTTTCCCGTGAGAAGATGCTGGTAGAGATTCATCTTGTCGCCGAAAACTTTTATAAGTTCAGCCATCCCGGCCTCCTTGAGCACACCAAGGGGGGTGGCTGTAGTCTTGGCGTCCATTGCGAGGAAGGAAGCCGTCGGCTCCATCCATATGGTCATGGCCTTCGGCCATGAAATCAGGGCGAAGGCCCTTCCTATGAGAGCAGGATTAAATACATTGAAACCCAACCCGCCGAAGAGTTGTTTCGTTATAACAACCGCCACAAACGAAGCTATTACCGGCACGTGGGCCGTGAAGGGTGAAAAAGACCACAGGGATGCGGGCATGTTCATGCCCAGAAGGAGGCCTGTAAGGAACGCACTTCCATCTCCCACCGGGGACTTTTTCCCGACGATTTTCATGAAAAGCTGTTCTGAAACTGCAGAGCTTATGATGCATAACGCTGTTATAAAGAGCGCCTTCAGGCCGAAGAAATATAAGCCGGAAAGAAGTGCGGGCAGAAGAGACAGGCTGACCGTCCACATAATACGGCTTGTTGTTTCCTCACTCTTGACATGAGGACTTACCGAAACTATCAGTTCATGTTCTTTTTTAGTTGCCTCCATCTAACTCTCCTTAAGGCTTAACCATGGATTTCGCTAATCTTACAAGCTGCACGATCGGTCTCTTCGAAGGACAGACAAAAGCGCATGAGCCGCATTCGAAGCAGTCGAAAAGGTTGTATGCCTTTGCCTCTTCGTACAGTCCCTTTTCGGAAAGAATGCTCAGCATCGAAGGCATCAGCCCCATCGCGCAGATGTCAATGCATCTGCCGCACCTTATACATGGGCCATAGTCTTCGGCATGCACTACGCCTTCTTCAGGGAGAACGAGGATCCCTGAGGTACCCTTGGTCACCGGCACATCAAGCGAGGAAAGTGCAAATCCCATCATAGGGCCGCCCGCCACCACTTTGGCAACATCGTCTTTGAGGCCGCCGCATTCATCTATCAGGTCGGATATCTTTGCGCCGACCCTGGCCATAAGGTTCTTGGGCTCCTTGATCCCCTCGCCTGTGACGGTGACTACCCTTTCTATCAGGGGCTTGCCGTACCGTGCGGCCTCATATATTGCCAAAGCAGTACCGACGTTCTGGACAACGGCGCCGACATCCATCGGAAGTCCTCTCGCCGGGACCTCTCTGCCGGCAATCGCTTTGATCAGCATCTTTTCTGCGCCCTGGGGATATTTAACCTCAAGCGCCATGACTGTAATGCCTGCTTCCCCCTTGGCGGCCTCGCTCATCTTTGCGACTGCATCGGGTTTATTATTTTCAATACCTACGAACCCTTTCGTAACGCCGAGGACCTTCATGAGGATCTTAAGCCCCTCAACTATCTCCTTCGGCTTCTCAATCATGAGACGGTAATCGGCCGTAAGATAAGGCTCACATTCGGCACCATTTATAATGACTACGTCGATCGGTTTTTCTTTTGGCGGCGAAAGTTTCACAGCAGTCGGGAAAGCCGCCCCGCCAAGGCCCACAATCCCTGCCGCCTTTATCTTTTCTTTAAGCTCTTCTACCGGCAGGTTCATATAATCCGGCGCGTCTTTAAGGGCAGTCCATTCTTCCTTGAGGTCGTTTTCGATCACAATCGAGTTGACCATCCTGCCCATCGCATTCGGAAATTCGCTGATGGCGACCACCTTTCCTGAAACAGATGCGTGCACCGGCGCTGATACAAACCCTCCTGGTTCACCTATCATCTCACCCTTCTTCACTTCCTGCCCTATAGTTACGACCGGTTTACAGGGAGCGCCGGCATGCTGACTGAGGGGAAGAACGACTATTTTCGGGGGTTTTGCTTCCGTGATTGGACTGTTTGCAGCTAATGTCTTCTTATCAGGCGGATGTATTCCACCCTTAAATGTGGCTAAGCCCATTTTGAAGATTCCTCCTTGGGAGTATGGGAGACCTAAAAAGGCCGATATGTAATACCATGCGTAGACGCACTATGTCAAGCCCTGAATTTAGATCCCATGTAAAACGAGGCATTGTCTTTACCAAAAGCCACCATCAAATTTGTGCGGGGATGCATTCGAACGGTTTCAGCGGCGCGCGTTGCTCCTCGCAGGCGCGCCGGTGCCTCGGAGTCCCGAAAGCTTTCGGGACGAGAATGATGCGAGAATGCCGTCTCCGCACAAGTAGGACTTTCTTGAGGGTAAAGGGGTTTTATCTCTTTGTATCACACCACGCCCTGGCATTCTGAAAGATCCTGAGCCAGGGAGATGCCTGAAGCGGCTGACGGCCATTGCCCCCTGTCCTCCATTCCTCCGGCATCCAACCCCACTGCCACTTCAGAAAGGCGCGCTCCGGATGAGGCATAAGTGCGAGATGCCTTCCATCAGGCGAACAAAGCGCGGTAATGCCTTCAGGGGAGCCGTTCGGGTTGAAAGGATAACGTTCGGAGATGCTGCCCGCATCATCGGTATACCTGACAGGCGCCAACCCCTCTGCAATGACCTTCTTTCTAATTTTTTCGTCGGGGAAGTAGGCAAGACCTTCACCATGCGCAACCCACACGCCTATTAACGAATCTTCCATGCCGCTAAGCATGATTGAAGGACTCTTAAGAACCTTTACCGATACAAATCGTGACTCGAACCTTCCAGACCTGTTATGGATAAACCTGGGTTGTATGCTGTCTTCAATACCCCGCCAGGGCACCCATCCCAGAAGAGCCATCAACTGACAACCATTACAGACGCCGAGGCTGAACGTATCGGGCCGGTAGTAAAACGACTCGAACTGCCGCCATATATTTTTATTGAAACGTATTACCCCTGCCCATCCTTTTGCAGAATCAAGCACATCGGCATAACTGAAGCCCCCCACAAACACAACCCCTCTGAATTCTTCCAGGGTCACCTTCTCCAAAAGAAAATCCTGCATCACAACGTCCCATGGTTCAAAGCCCGCCTGGAAGAAGGCTGACGTCATCTCCCTGTCTCCGTTACTGCCTTCCTCCCTGATAATAGCCACCTTAGGTTTGGATCCGCTTTCAAACAGCGCTGAAGGAGTCGGCTCAGGCACAAAAGAAAGGGAAAAAGGAGGCGCCTTCATATCATAAATATTTCTCCGCTCCTCAGAAATGCATCCGGGATCCCTCTGGAGTCTGTCAAGAGAGGAACTTGTCTCTTCCCAGATGTCTCTCAGTATCCTCATGTCTTCATCTAAAACAGTGAATCGTGAATCGTGAATCGTGATCCTTCTCTCTTTTAAACTTTTTCCTATGACCTGATATGGGACATTCTTCTTCCTAAGCACTGAAATTAGTTTTTGCTCATTCTCCGGCAGGTATTCGATCACAATACCCAACTCTTCAGAGAATAAAAGTTGAATGGCTTCGCGGTCTGATTGCACCGGTCCACCCGCTGACAGCCTGGAGTTCATCTTTATTTCTATCCCGCAATTTCCTGCGAAAGCCATCTCTAAAAGAGTAGTAATAAGTCCGCCGTCGCTTCTATCATGACCCGCCAATATCAAACCTTCCGAGATGAGTTCCTGAAGCGCATGAAAACAATCCTTCAATAGCTTTGGGTCTTCAACATCAGGGCATTCATCGCCAACCTGCCCAAAGCACTGAGCAAGCGCCGAGCCGCCCAAACGGTCTCTGCCCTTTCCAAGATCAATAAGCATGAGGTTGCTGGTTCCGGGCATCTTGATATCAGGGGTCACAACTTTGGTAATGTCAGGACAGGTAACATATGCCGAAATTACAAGTGTCCCGGGTGACTTGACCGTCTCGGACTGCCCATCCTTGCCCACCACTTTTGCCGCCATCGAAAGACTGTCTTTTCCGCCGTCAACAGCGATACCGAGTTCGACCATAATATCGCGCATCGCGACTGCCGCGTCGTAAAGGTCGGCGCCCTCTCCCGGAAGTTTAGGCGCCCACATCCAGTTGGCTGAGCACTTTATGTCCTCAAGGCTGCTCACCTTCGCCCAGACAATATTGGTAATAGCCTCAGCAACGCTTAGCCTTGCCATGGCTGCAGGATTTATCAACCCCTTAACCGGCTGCTCGCCGATCGATATCGCTGCGCCTGTCAGTCCGAAATGGCTCTGCGCAATCACTGCAACGTCGGAGACCGTAAGCTGAAGAGGGCCCGCGCACTGCTGTCTTGCTATTAAACCCGTGACAGACCGGTCGACCTTATTCGTAAGAAACCTTTTGGAACCCACTGAAACCAGCCTGAGCACTCTGTCAAGGGCGTTCCGGACGCTCAGCTCTTGCGGCAATTCGAGCGGCTTTCGTTTCCTTCTCATCCGACCAAGATGAAATGTCTTTCTCGGCATGTCTCCCAAAATCTTATCAAGGTTAAGGTTTACAGGCGTACTGCCGTCGGTTTCATCATGCAAAACTATATATCCGTCGCCGGTAATTTCTCCTATGAAGGCGCAGGGGACCTTCTCTCTCCGGCAGAGTTCCAGAAATTCTTCTGACCTGTCGGAATTTATAAGAAGAGCGTTTTGCTCCTGATATTCAGCCCCCCATATCTCAAGGGCGGAAAGTGTGCTGTCCCCAAGCTGTATCTTTCGCAGCTCTATCTTTGCGCCGGCAGGATAGATTATTTCTTTTACGACATTGCAGTTGCCGCCTGCTCCCTGGTCGTGAATACTTACGACTGGATTGCCTTCGCCCATCTCGACGCATGCCCTGATCACCCTGTTCATCTTTTGTTCCATCTCCGCGTCGCCGCGCTGAACAGCGTTGAAATCGAGCTCAGCGATGTTTTGCCCCTGGATCATACTCGATGCCGCACCGCCGCCCATACCTATACGGTATGCAGGGCCGCCGATCTTCGTGACAAGCATCCCCCCGGCAGGGGCCTCCTTAGCCCTGTGCCGTGAGTCCATCTGGCCTATCCCGCCAGTGAACATTATAGGTTTGATCCATTCCCTCCTTTCGCCGTCAGGCAGCCGCAAGCCGAACGACCTTGTAAACCCTTGAATGACAGGCTCCCCGAATTTATTTCCGTAGTCAGAGGCGCCGTTACTGGCCTCTATCTCGATAGCCAGCGGACTGGCCAGATTGGGGGGATAGGAAAAGGTTTCATCCTCCCAGGGAAGCTCATAACCGGGGATATTCAGATTACCAACACAATAAGCTGCTGTACCGGCTATCACAAGGGCCCCCCTGCCGGTTGCCTGTACATCCCTGATCCTTCCGCCCGTGCCTGTTTCCGCGCCAGGGAATGGCGCAACGCCGCTTGGGAAATTATGAGTTTCAGCCGTAAAAATTATGTCGCAGCCAACTACCGCTTTACCGAACCGCGAGTGGCGGCCAGGATGTTCGGGCATTATGGTCTCTATTGCGTACCCGCGTATGGCGCTGGAATTGTCTTTGAAAGCGATGACACTGTTACCGGGATTCTTCTGAAGTGCATCTCGGACAAGAGACATGAGGTTCCCCTGTATCTCCAGGCCGTCAATAACGAGCCGTCCTCTGAAAAACCAATGTCTTGAGTGTTCGCTGTTGGACTGGCTCAGGTCAAAACATTCGACGTTTGTCGGATCTCTGCCGATGTCATTAACAAAGAGATTGTAATAATAGTCGATGTCCCAATCGTCAAGACCTAAGCCCATCTCGCGGTTTATCTTTTCAAGTGCAGCTCTGCCCTCTCCGATAAGAGGAACAAAGTAGTAGGGCTCGGACTTTATCCCGGTTTGGAAGGTCTCAAGGCGCTTTGGATATGGGCACTCTGTCATACGGTCATGAATAACTGAGAGAAAGGGTTCGGGGATTCGAGGATTCAGGGGTTCAAGTGACCGACTTTCCAACCCTTGGACCCTTGGCCCCTTGGCCCCCTGGCCCCATATCAGTTTATAGCGGCGGGAGCGCTCGATCCTGTTTATCTTCGTAAGCCCGCAGGAGTGACATACAGAGACCGCATTAGTAGACCATGCCGTGGTAAAATTCATGCGTGGACCGACCTCTATAAGAAAGGCCCGAGGGTTGAGGGTCGATGCATGAGTCAAGAAACTCTCCTCTGAAAAATTCAAAGGCTCGAAGGTCTCGCTAAGGAGCCACCTCAATAATTCCATTTCCATGGCGGAAAGGGGCTCCAGCGTCTCGATATAGAAACAGTACTCGCTAAGAACGTCCTTGATATGTTCCTTGGTGTGCTGCCTCAAGGAAGAAATGAGTTCATTCTTCCGGGCCCCTTCAGCCACCGGCCACTTATATCTGTATGTCATATGCAAGATAAGTTGTCTTTCCTGTCCGCCTTCATCAGCGGGCCTTGCCGAAGACCCTGCTGAAGATGTAGTCAATGTTCCTGAAGTAATGCTTCAGGTCGAAGATGTCATCGATATCCTTTGTCTTTAAATACCGCCTCACATCTTTATCTTTAAGGAGCAGCCTTTTGAAATCAGTTTTTTTCTTCCAACTCAGCATGGCGTTTTTCTGGACTATTGCGTAGGCGTCTTCGCGGGACATACCTTTTTCAGTCAGCCTGATAAGAACGTTTTGTGAATTATAAAGGCCATAGCTGCGAGCCATATTCTCCTTCATCTTCTCCTGATAGACCTGCAGCCCTGACAGTATTCCAGCAAGCCTGTTGAGCATGTAATCGACAAGGATAGTGCTGTCAGGGATGATTACCCGCTCCACGGAAGAATGTGAGATATCCCTCTCGTGCCAAAGCGCAACATCCTCGAGTCCGGCAAGGGAATTTGCCCTGACAACCCTGGCCAACCCTGAGAGGTTCTCGCACCCAACCGGATTTCGCTTGTGGGGCATTGCTGAGGAGCCTTTCTGCCCCTTTGCAAAAGGCTCTTCAGCCTCAAGGACTTCGGTCCTCTGCAGATGTCGTATCTCAACAGCTATCTTCTCCATAGATGCGGCTATGATTGCCAGCGTCGCAAGGTATTCCGCATGTCTGTCCCGCTGCACCACCTGCGTTGCAACAGGTTCCGGTTTTAGCCCGAGTTTACGACAGACCTTTTCTTCTATTTCGGTAGGAATATTTGAAAATGTGCCGACAGCCCCCGAAAATTTCCCGATGCTTATAACCCTTTTGGCCTTTTCCATGCGTTCGAGGTTCCTCTTTGCCTCTTCATACCAGAGGGCGAATTTAAGGCCGAATGTCATAGGTTCCGCATGCACGCCGTGACTCCTGCCGATACATACCGTTTCCCTGTAGCGGAATGCCTGATCACGTAATACAGCGATAAGATTCCTGATATCTTTTATAATTATCTCCGCCGCTTCCCTCATGAGGAGGGACAAGGCGGTATCCACGATGTCAGATGAAGTAAGCCCCTTATGGATATAACGGGATTCGGGACCGACCTTCTCCGCAACCGAAGTCAGAAAGGCAATCACATCATGCCTGACAACGGCCTCTATCTCATCAATCCGCCTTATGTCGAAGCCCGCCCGCTCCTTTATGCCCTTGAGCGCCGACTTGGGGATTTTTCCCAGCTCGGCCCAGGCCTCACAAACAGCGATTTCAACATCAAGCCATTTCCTGAACCTGTTTTCAGGTTCCCAGAGTCTTCCCATCTCTTGTCTGGTATAACGCTCTATCATTATTCTCCTCATAGAAAATTTAATGCGCTATTTTATAATATTCGCTGAAGCTTTAACTACATGTTGAGGCAAGTGCAAATCCCGCGCTCATCTGTGGAAAGGGCTCGGGGAAAGATTCCTAAGCCTTGCCGCGGTCCCTGGCAACCTTGTCGAGCAGTCCGTTAATAAACGGCACGGATTCGAGGGAAGAATATTTTTTTGCAATCTCCAGCGCCTCGTTGATTGTCACAGCCGCCGGTATATCATCCCTGTAGAATATCTCATATATCGCCAGTCTGAGGATGTTCCTGTCGACTGCCGCCATCCTTTTAAGGTCCCAGTTTTCAGCGGCCCCCTGAATAACCAGGTCAATCTCCTCAATATTACGAATAGTCCCAGTAACGAGTTCCTCAACGAAGTTCTTCATCCCGTCTTTTTCTTTTGCCGCAGGAAGGAAATCTTCATGGAACGTAATCACTTTTTCTCTGCCGGCAAATTCGGACTGAAAAAGCATCTGAAGCGCATATTCCCTTGCTTTGCGGCGGTTCATAATGCAGTGAACAGTGAATAGTGAATGGTGAAGGGTAAAAGACTTACATCCCTGAACTCACTGTTACAGTTCATGACTTGCAAAAGTAAGCCTAGACAGGGGAAGGCCAGCAACGAACCACAGACCGCCTCATAACTTCTTCATCACCTGGGCCATCTCTATGGCAGTAATCGCTGCATCGAATCCTTTATTGCCGCTCTTCGTTCCAGCACGTTCTACGGCCTGTTCGATGGTATCAGAAGTGATAACTCCAAAGGCTATCGGGACGCCGGTTTCCAACGATGCCGATGCGACACCCTTTGAAACCTCCGCGGCCACATAATCGAAGTGAGGAGTCGCTCCCCTTATCACGGTCCCTAAGCATATAACTGCATTATACGAACCTTTTGAGGCCAGTTTCTTCGCAGTCAGCGGTATTTCAAAGGCGCCCGGTACCTTCACAACATCGATATCTTCTTCCCTGGCGCCGTGCCTTGCAAGGGCATCGACCGCGCCCTCAAGCAGCTTGCTCGTAATAAAATCATTGAATCTGCTTACCACAACCGCAAATTTCAGGCCCTTTGCCTGAAGTTCTCCCTGGATGATCTTCATCTGTCCCTCCGGTAGACGTTCATACATTACTGAGCATATGCCCGAGTTTCTTCTTCTTCGTCTTCAGGTAGACAAGGTTCCTTTCATGAGGGTTCATCTCCACCGGGACCCTCTCTACCACCTTAAGCCCATAGCCCTCAAGTCCCACGATCTTTTTAGGATTGTTGGTCATCAGGCGCATCTTTCTGACCCCAAGGTCGACCAGTATTTGAGCTCCTATGCCGTAGTCCCTGAGGTCCGGCTTAAACCCGAGCTTTATGTTGGCCTCTACGGTGTCAAGCCCCTTGTCCTGAAGTTCATAGGCCTTCAGCTTGTTAACAAGTCCGATTCCTCGCCCTTCCTGTCTCATATATAAAATCACTCCGGTGCCCGTTTCATCGATCATCTTCATCGCCCGATGCAGCTGCTCACCGCAGTCGCACCTTTTCGATCCGAAGACATCTCCTGTTAGACATTCTGAATGGACCCTCACGAGGACGTCTTCTTCAGGCTTTATTTCCCCCTTCACAAGGGCTATATGAATATTACTGTCTACCTCGTTTGAGAAGGCGATAACTGTAAATTCGCCGAATTCAGTAGGCAGCTTGGTAGTTGAGACGCGGTGTACAAAGCGCTCGGTCCTTATGCGGTAGCCGATAAGGTCTTTAATCGTAACAATTCTTATGTTATGCTTCTTCGAAAATTCAAGCAGTTCGGGCATCCTGGCCATCGTACCGTCATCACTCATGATCTCGCAGATAACGCCGGCCGGATAAAGCCCCGCAAGCCTTGCAAGGTCGACTGACCCTTCCGTCTGACCGGCCCTCTGCAAGACGCCGCCCGGTCGGGCCCTGAGCGGGAAAACATGTCCCGGTCTGGCAAGATCTTCCGGCTTGGATGCCGGGTTGATCGCCGTAAGAATCGTCGTTGCCCTGTCAGCAGCCGAAATGCCGGTAGTCACGCCTTTTTTGGCCTCGATCGATACAGTGAAAGCAGTGCCGAAAGATGAAGTATTATCCTCAGTCATCATCGGCAGCTTAAGTTCGTCGATCCTCTCGGGTGCAAGAGAAAGGCATATCAGGCCCCTGCCGTGTTTTGCCATGAAATTTATCGCCTCCGGCGTTACCTTTTCAGCCGCCGTGCAGAGGTCTCCCTCATTTTCCCTGTCCTCATCGTCGACAAGGATGACCATCCTGCCCCTAGCCATGTCTTCGATAGCTTCATCTATTGTATTACACTTGTTCTTATACATCTGAAATCTCCTTAGATACCGTTTGCGCAATAAGTACGGATCACATGAAACCCTCTTCAGAGAGGGTCTTCAGCAAAACTGAATCTCTTCCTTTATGGAGGAATTTTGAAACATACTTCCCCAAAATATCAACTTCAATATTTACAGTGTCACCCGGCCCCTTATACCCTATCGTAGTCAAAGCTGCCGTATGCGGTATTATTACTGTCGAAAAACCCTTCGGCATTACCTCCACAACAGTAAGGCTTATACCATCAACCGCAACAGACCCTTTTTCAACAAGGAACCGTGTTATGTCCGAGCCGGCACCGATAACTATTCTGAGAACATCGCCTGAAGCGGCCTTGGACTCTATTGTCCCGAGACCATCGATATGACCCGTAACGAAGTGGCCGCCGAGCCTCGAATCTAGCCTCAAAGAAGGTTCAAGGTTAACCCTGTCTTTGGTCTTCAACTCGCCAAGGTTAGTGGATCTCAACGTCTCGTAGGAGACATCAAAACTGAGCGTTTGGCCCTTCAGTTCGACTACGGTAAGGCACGTTCCGTTGACCGCAATGCTGTCGCCTATCTGAGCTTCTGAGGACAGGTGCCGGGAATTCAGGGACATACGCGCGCCGCTTCCGCGCTTTGTAACAGTAACTATCTCCCCCATTTCGGCAATGAGACCGGTAAACAATCAGTATTCAACCTCCATGTCAAAATCAAGCCGCTTCTTATAATAGTCCCAGAAATTCACTGTCTCCGACCAGGTCGCCTTTACCTTGATGATTTTATTCTGCATGGTTACTTCGAGGTTCTCTTCCTCAAGAGGAACGTTTAGTTCCTTTGCCTCTTTAAGCACCTGCTCCTTGATAGCCGGTAACACGTTTATCTCCGATGAAAGTATGTCTTTTGTATGTGACCTCAGAGTGTTGTACCGGTAATAGGGCTTGCCGAATGATATGCCCACAAAAACCAGTGCAGCGAAAATTAATAGCAGCAAAAAAGTCTTTATAAAACCCTCTCTGCCAAGTTTTCCTGTCATTTTACGAGTCTCCCTATCCTCCCGAAACGAACCCACGTCTTTTCACTGTCCCATGACCAATAAATAATGACTGCATTACCCTTAATTTCCGAACCGTCTACAAACCCCCAAAATCTGCTGTCATAACTTTGGTCCCTGTTGTCTCCCATAACGAAAACCGACCCCTGGGGCACAACAACGGGTCCGAAGTTGTCCCGCCTGTCAAACTGCCCCGGCTTGATGTCTTCGTCAACGTGCTGGGTATAAGGTTCGACGAGCTTCCGGCCGTTCACATAAACGGCCTTGTCCTTTGACATGACAACGTCGCCGCCCACTCCCACGACCCTTTTTATAAAATCTCTCTTGGGGTCCTCCGGATATTTAAAAACTATGATATCACCCCTCCGGGGTTTCCTCAACCCCGGCATCTTGAAAAGCGTAATATTCGTAAAGGGAATGTCTACAGGCGTCCCAAGCAGAAACTTATTGACAAGGATATGGTCTCCCACAAGAAGCGTGGGTATCATGGAACCCGACGGGATTTTGAATGCCTGTATGACGAAAGTCCTTATGACCAGCGCGATCAGGAAGGCGACGACAACAGCTTCAATGGTCTCCCGTATATTGGACTTTTTCTTACGTGGTTTCATTATTTCAGCTTCAGGACCGCAAGGAACGCCTCCTGAGGCAGTTCGACACGCCCGACCTGCTTCATCCTTTTCTTGCCCTCCTTCTGTTTTTCGAGCAGCTTTCTCTTTCGCGTAATATCACCGCCATAACACTTGGCTATGACATCTTTTCTTAGGGCCTTAACCGTCTCCCTCGCTATGATTTTGTTGCCGAGAGCCGCCTGTATCGCGACCTCATACATCTGCCTAGGTATAATTTCTCTAAGCTTTTCGGTGAGCTGCCTCCCCTTATAATACGCCTTGTCAGTATGAACTATCAAGGAAAGGGCGTCAACCGGCTCTCCGTTAAGAAGTATGTTAAGCTTGACAAGATCTGATTCACGGTACCCCAGAAACTCATAATCCATAGAGGCATACCCCTTGGAGAGCGACTTCAACCTGTCATAGAAGTCCCATAGGATCTCATTGAGAGGAAGTTCATATTCCACCTTTATGCGTTCCCTGCCGAGATAGGAGAAGCTTTTCTGGACACCCCTTTTTTCCTGACACAGATCCAAAATCGGACCTATGAAATCCTTCGGCACAAAGATCGTTGTCACGACAAAAGGCTCCTCAATTTTCTCAAACCTTTCGGGCAGCATCGCAGGGTTCTCTATAAGGGAAACCCCACCTTCGGCATCCGTTACCTTGTAGACCACAGTAGGAGCAGTGCTGAGAAGAGACAGGCCAAATTCTCTCTCGAGCCTTTCCTGTATTATCTCCATATGCAGAAGGCCGAGGAACCCGCACCTGAAACCGAACCCAAGTGCAAGCGACGTTTCAGGCTCGTAGTTAAAAGACGAGTCGTTAAGCCTCAGCTTATTCAGGGCATCCCTCAGGTTTTCGTACTGATGTGTAGAAGTCGGATAAAAACCGCAAAACACCATGGGCTTGATGTCTTTATATCCCGGGCAGGGTTCTGAAACCGGGGCATCGTCATATGTTATAGTGTCGCCGATTTTTGTTTCAGTCACGCTTTTAATGCCGGCTATTATATATCCCACCTCACCCGAAGTCAGCTCCTCCACAGCCCCCATCTTGGGAGTAAAAACGCCGACCTGTGACACCTCAAACACGCTGCCCATTGCCATCATCCTGATCTTCATGCCGGCCCTGATTCTGCCGTCAAATACCCTGACTAAAACAATAACTCCCTGGTAATTATCGAACCAGGAATCGAAAATCAGCGCCTTCAGGGGGCGCTCATCAGATCCTGACGGCGCGGGAACTTTCCTTATGATTGCTTCGAGGATGTCTCTCGTGCCTACACCCTCCTTCGCACTTGCCAGAACAGCATCTGCGCAATCGATGCCGACTGCGTCTTCTATCTGCTCTTTGGTCTTGCCCGGTTCAGCGCTCGGGAGGTCTATCTTGTTTATCACGGGTATAATTTCCAGATCATGCTCTATCGCAAGATAAGCGTTGGCGAGCGTCTGGGCCTCAACGCCCTGGGTCGCATCGACAACGAGCAAGGCGCCTTCGCAGGACGCCAGACTCCTTGAGACTTCATACGAAAAATCGACATGGCCAGGGGTATCTATAAGGTTAAGTATATAATCGTTGCCGTCCAAGGCCTTATACAGGAGCCGCACTGCATGGGCCTTTATCGTAATGCCCCTCTCCCTTTCGAGGTCCATGGAATCCAGGACCTGCGCCATCATCTCGCGGGCACTGAGCGCGCCCGTATATTCGAGAAGTCTGTCGGCAAGCGTAGATTTTCCATGGTCGATATGGGCTATGATCGAAAAGTTGCGTATGTTTTTAGACATGTATCAGGACAAGGAGGAATTTCGGGAAAGTTCCTTGAAGACGATGCAGGCCGCTCCGATGATCCCTGCATTGTCGCCAAGAGAAGACGACACTATCTTTACCGAATCGAACAGATCCTTATAGGCCCTTCTGGAGGCTTCTTTTATCGCCTCCTGTATATAGATGTTCCAGGCCCCTATCAGACCTCCTGCGAGAATGATGGCCTCCGGGCTCATGATATTGATAATGTTTGCAAGCCCGACACCAAGGTATTTACCTGCGTCTCTGAGAATCTCGCGGGAAAGGGTATCCCCTTCAAGCGCGATGCGGTAAATATCTTCAGGGGTTATTTTATAGATACTGCCCTTACAGCATTTACTGAGAAGACTCTCAGAGCCTTTTTCAAGCAGCGCCACAGCCTTTGATACCATCGCCCTCGCCGATGCGTAATTTTCGAGGCAACCGATGTTGCCGCACGGGCATTTTTCAGCGTCAGCGTTGATGCTCATATGACCTATCTCGCTCGATAATTCAACCAACTCCCCCTTATAAATCATGCCACCGCCTATGCCGGTGCCGAGCGTTAGAAGCACAAAATTATTGAAGCCTCTGCCTGCGCCGCCTATTTTTTCTCCCAGTGCTGCCGCATTGGCATCGTTTTCAATGAATACAGGTACATCAAACCTCCTCCTCAGTTCTCCCACTATATCCAGACCCTCCACTGCACGCAGGTTCGGAGAGGCAAAGACCCTGTTGTTCTTTCTGTCGATGAGCCCAGCGATTCCCAGCCCGATCCCCCTGACGCCCTCGTGCCCGATTTCGCTTAGCGATTCGAGAATCGAGTCGACAATGCGTTCGGAAGACGGCCTCTTTATCTTCCTGATAATTTCTCCGTCTTCTGATACGAGCGCTACTCTGAGGTTGGTACCCCCCAGGTCAATACCTATCGCATGTTTTTTCGACATATTCATAGAGGATTATAAGTCAGAAACAAAAGATACAAAAGTTTATCACAAAGATCGCGGATGAGTAAACACATCAGATCCCTCGGCCTCCTGCGTGCCGGAACATTTGTAAGAATAACTTTTTTTTTGCTTGACGTTTTAATAGCTGAAAAAATACAATATTTAAGATGAAACAGAACAAGACATTATTCGAACTGCAGTCCGAAGTCTGTAAAACCCTCGCCAGCCCCAAACGGCTTGAAATCATTAATGCCCTTAAAGATGGTGAAAAAACAGTAGGTGAACTTGTCGATATCCTCGGTGTTCCCAAGGCCAATGTGTCTCAGCATCTTGCGGTCATGAGGCATAAGGGCATACTGAAATCCAGAAGGGATGGAGTCAACATCCATTACAGGATAGCAAATCCCAAAGTCGTCCAGGCCTGCGTATTAATGCGCGAAGTCCTGACAGAACAGATGAAGGAAAGGTCAAAACTCATCGATATCGTATCGGGCGAGTAATTCCGGTCATTCTGCTCACCTGAACCTCTTCACTTTTCGCACCTCCAGTTATTATAATACGCACATCATGGCGCAACAGCGAAACCAATGCTAGTCGGTTATAATACTAATGTCCCTTTCAGGGGTACTATGTACCATATCCAGACAGAGGACAACGGTCTCAGGAACCCCATCATAATTACCCTCCTCTATCATAAAGGGACAATCCTCGCCTCAAAAAAAGTCAGCTACGCAGAGTTCACTACAGATCCTGATTATAAAGAAAAGGTGCGGAAGCTCATGAAAGAGCAGCACAAGACCATGATGAAAGAACTCATCCGGGGAAATTACACCGCGGGCCTGGACGATCCGGATAAAAAGGACGACACTGAAAAGAATAAGACTGAGAGTTCAGTGCAGGAAAACCAGGGCGCACCGGAAGGGCAGATAACCGGAGGACCGGACGAAGTGCTTCTTGATAACATTATCAGGGGAGAGGAATAAAAAGGCAGCAATGATCAATTTTAGCGGCGTTACAAAGGACTACGACAACATAACCGCAGTTAAGGATCTGACATTTTTCGTGGATAAAGGGGAGATGGTTTTCATAACAGGGCCGAGCGGCTCAGGCAAGACAACAGTATTGAAACTGATATATTACGCCGAACAACCGGACAAAGGCACAATATCCGTCGCCGGATGGGACACGGAGAAGATCAAAGAATCAGACATCCCTTTTCTCAGGCGTAACGTAGGTGTTGTCTTCCAGGACTTCAGGCTTCTGGACAACAGAAATGTCTTCGAGAATGTCGCGGTCGCCCTCAGGATCCGGGGGGTAAATGAGAAAGAGATAAGGGCCAGAGTATTCGAGACCCTGAAGTCTGTAAATCTCCGGCACAAGGCCGATGCGTACCCTTTGCGGCTCTCGGGCGGCGAGCAACAGAGGGTCGTCATTTCTAGGGCTATTGTGGCCAACCCTGTCGTTGTTCTCGCCGACGAGCCCACGGGAAACCTCGACCCGGTCACCGCAGGAAGCGTAATGAAGACCTTCAAGGACATTCACGCCAAGGGGACTACGATTGTGATAGCAACTCACAACCGAGAACTTTATAAAAACAGCGGCAAGCGGGTGCTGAGGCTTGACACCGGAGTGCTTGTCGGAGAGGAGATAGGATGATCCCTACACCTTACGCATTCACACTGGCGCTTCAGAGTATGATCAGGGAAAAATGGATAAACATCCTCTCCGTCCTGAGCATCGGATCCGGACTCCTGATTATCAGCCTCGCCCTCTTTTCTGTTTACAATATTGACGCCGCCACCAGGAGTCTGCCCGAAAAATTTTCTATGGTCCTTTACCTTGACAAGGACATCAATAAAGAGAATGTCGACTCATTAGTCAGTGCTCTGAAAAAGCAAGGCGCTGTCCATTCAGTCAGGTATATCCCTAAAGAAGAGGCCATGAGGGAATTGAAAGCCGTATTAAAGAATTCAAGTTATGTGCTTGACGGGCTGGAGGAAAATCCCCTGCCGGACGCCCTGGAAGTAAAATTGACGAGAGACGTAGTAGGGCCGGAAGCAGTGAAAAGGCTCGCGGATGAAGCCCTTAAGATAAAAGGGGTCAAAGAAGTGGAGTATGCGGAGAAATTCCTCTCGGCACTTCATTATCTGAAGGTGGGGCTGAAAACTATCGGGATCATACTAATCGCCACGCTGTCGACAGGTATCGTGTTTGTCTGTTACAGCACTGTAAAAATCCTGTTTTACAGACGCAAGGAAGAGATCGAAACCTTCAAGCTCCTTGGCGCCACAAGAGGATTCATCAGAACGCCTTTCCTTATAGAAGGAGCTGTGATTGGAACAACCGGCGGCATTTTGAGCCTCGTCGGTATATTTGTTTTCTATTATCTGGTTTTGCTGAGGCTCAGCGTTGCGATGCCTATCTTCAAGATGATATTGTTTCCTTCCACCCTCTTTCTGCCCCTGCCCTTCCTGGGAATGTTCCTGGGCATGACCGGTGCAGCCATAGCCCTTGGAAGGCTAAGGTACTGATGTTTCTGGTCTTTCCCTTGCTCTTCGTTCTTCTTTTCTCATCGGTAAGTCTCGGGACAACCCACGAGGAAGAATACAAGAAGATCCAGCAGAAGATGTCGGAACAGAAAAAGAAGCTCCGTGAAACGCAGGAAAGGGAATCATCCATACTTAATGATCTGGAAGGCGTAAATATGAAGCTTGGGAAGATCGAGGCGGAGTTGAACAGGCATAGGAAGGACCTGCGGAGCACAGAAACTGAAATTTCAGCTGTTACGTCTGATATCGAAAATATGAACTCGGTCCTTTCAAAGCAGAAAGAATGGCTGAAGAGGAAGCTGATGGTCATGCAGAAATTCGGCTATTCCGGTGATATGCTCACGCTGCTTATGAGCGCTGAAGATATCTCCCAAATGATGAGGATATGGAAATACCTGGAAAACATCGCGCTCTACGAACATAGGGTCATCGGCGATTATCGTGAAACCCTCAGCAGATATAATGAAAAATATGAGAGGCTCAGGGTCCTGAAGGTTCAGCTCAAAGCCAATGCAGAGAGGGTAACGGCAATGGAGCAGCAGCTTGCCGAACAGAAACGCTCAAAGGTGTTGATACTTTCCTCCGTGAGAAGGGAAAAGGCGTCACAGCAGAAGATGCTCGCTGAACTGAAAGAGGCGTCAAAGAGAATTCTTGACCTCATTGAGAAATCGTCAAAAACAGATACCTACACAGGCGCCGCAGCCGGTTTTACGCGACTCAAGGGAAAACTTCCCTGGCCTGCCGAAGGCAGGATCGCCGTGCCCTACGGAGCTCAAAAAGACCCTGAGTTTTCTACACCCATCTTCAGAAACGGCGTGCATATACAGACCTCTTCCAATTCTGAGGCCAGGACTGTTTCTGAGGGGAAGGTGATTTTTGCCGAGTGGTTCAAGGGCTTCGGGCAGTTAGTCATAGTCAATCACGGCAACGGCTATCATACCCTTTACGGAAATCTTTCGGAGATTTTTTCTCATGTTGGAGATATAATAAGGGAAAGCCAGGTGATAGGAAGAGTCGGGACATCAGGCATCTTGAATGCCCCGGGTCTCTACTTCGAGATAAGGTATAAAGGCAAGCCCCTCGATCCGGCACAGTGGTTAAGACACAGAAGAGGATAATTCAGGAGGTTAGTTGATGAAAGGCAAGAAGACAACGTTGATGCTGCTGCTGGTGATCATGGTTGCAGCGGTCAGTGTCTCGATCGGGAGGTACTCTGTAACCAGCGTGAGCGCAGCCGGTGAAGGGTACGAGGAGCTGAAGAGCTTTACCGAAGTCATGTCAATGGTAAGAAAATACTATGTCGAGGAAGTAAAGACAAAAGACCTCATATACGGAGCGATAAAGGGCATGCTCAGTTCCCTCGACCCGCATTCGAGCTTTATGCCTCCCGATGCCTATAAGGAAATGCAGGTGGAGACAAAGGGCGAGTTCGGAGGGCTCGGCATTCAGATAGGAATGAAGGACAAGTTCCTCACTGTCATAGCGCCTATCGATGATACCCCGGCCTCCCGTGCCGGGATCAAGGCCGGCGACAAAATTGTGAAGATCAATAAGGAATCTACCAGGGATATGTCGCTTCAGGACGCCGTTACAAAGATGAGAGGGGCACCAAAAACATCGGTCACCATCAGCATCCTGCGCGACGGGTGGGAAGGTCCGAAGGACTTCACCATGATAAGGGAGATCATCAAGATCAAGAGCGTAAAGTCAAAGGTCCTTGATGACGGAATAGGTTATATCAAGATCAGTCAGTTTCAGGAACAGACGGCTTCCGACCTTTCCGCAGTCATAAATAAACTGACCGAGGACAAGATCGACTCTCTGGTGCTCGACCTTAGAAACAACCCTGGCGGTCTGTTAAACAGCGCCATCGATGTGGCCAGTAAATTCCTGCCGAAAGGAAAACTCGTCGTTTACACAAAGACGAGGTCTGGAGAAAAATCCGAATTTTTTACGGATGGGGATTCAGATTTCACTCAACCAATGATAGTGCTGGTCAATCAGGGAAGCGCCAGCGCTTCCGAGATAGTTGCAGGTGCGCTTAAGGACTGGAACCGCGCCATTATACTTGGTACGCAGACCTTCGGCAAGGGTTCGGTCCAGACGGTAATCCCTCTCAGCGATGGCGCGGGACTGAGACTTACTACCGCTAAATACTACACTCCTAAAGGCATATCAATCCAAAACACCGGCATCACACCGGCAATCGTTGTGAAGCTCGAGGCAAAAAACGGCGCAAAAGAACATCCGGTACTCAGGGAAAAGGATCTCGAAAGGCATCTGAAGAACGAACAGATGGAACAGAAGCCTGAAGAGATGGAGATGGCCCCAATGGAGGTGGATGAAAAGGACGATATCCAGTTGCAGCGCGCCATAGACATCCTGAAGACCTGGAACGTGATTAAGGGCGTACCGAAAGGATCATAAAACGGTAAATAGTGTTGAATCTTTTCACTGCTCACTATTTACTTCTTACTTTTTTGTTTATGAGACATGTCCCGCATAATTTTTGATATAGAGACTACCGGAAAAGATTTCGACTCCCTTGAAAAACCCGTCCAGGATTACTTACTGCAGTGGGCGGAATCCGAAGAAGAAAAAGAAAAAGTACATGAAAGCCTCTCCCTTTATCCCCTAACGGGAGAGATTGTCGCTATAGGCATGCTGAACCCGGACAGCGGAAAAGGTGCTGTCTACTTCCAGAACACAGGTGAACCAATTCCGTCATTTGACGAAGAAGGGATCCGTTACGAAACAGGCAGCGAAGCGGAAATTCTTGTAAAGTTCTGGGACGCGGTTAAAAGCTACGACCAGTTCATTACCTTTAATGGAAGGGGATTTGACTGTCCTTTTATTATGATACGTTCGGCGGTCTGTAGGATCAGACCTAAAAGGGACCTCATGCCAAACAGGTACGGAGACATCCATATTGACATATTCGACCAACTCAGTTTTTACGGCGCATCACGCCGCAAGTTCAGCCTGGATATGTGGTGCAGAACTTTCGGGATAAAAAGCCCCAAAGAGGACGGCATCGCCGGCAATCAGGTTAAAGAACTCTTTCTTGCGGGAAGGCACATCGACATAGCAAGATACTGCGGGGGCGACTTGCGGGCAACGAAAGAATTGCTTACTGTCTGGGAGAATTACCTGAAATATCCGAATAAACAAAAAGCCGATTCCAAAAATTAGCCCATGTTATTCATGCGTGAAGGAGGAACAAAAAGTTCATGAGTAATGTGGGTTAGAAAATTTGGCTAACCCTCCAAAATATAT
>OUUY01000030.1 GCA_900302705.1 Candidatus Sulfobium mesophilum | reverse complement strand
AGTCTCAAAAAGTCTGGAGTCTTCCACCAGTCGTCAGTGAGAGCAGGCAAGACGGCCTGATCAGCAGCCTAATATCATTTGAGGCTTTGCTACAAAGTATTATGGATCATTATCTCCCATCCACTACCCCAGTAGGATTGATTTCCTTACATGGAAAGCGAAAAATGAAACTATGAGAGAAATAAGCATCCATGGAAAGCGGAGCATAGGAATATTCGACCAGTTTAAAACGTGGGATGAGTCGAAAGGGAAGCATATATACATCCCTGTAAAGTTTAAACTCGTCCTTTCTTTTTTGTTTGCATGTGTGTGGTTTGGAGTAAGTGTGTGGCTCGCATATCCGTGGCTCCGGGATTTAGAAGCCAAAGTGGGGCTTCCCCTTGCATGGTTTATCATATGCGGCATAGCTTTTGTCCCCGGCCTTGCGAATGCCTTCATCGTATCCGGTTTGTTTCTCGACAATAGACCCCAGTTCAAAAAGGATAAGCCCTTGCCGCCGATATCTGTGATTGTCTGTGCCTACAACGAGGAGAACACCATCAAAGAAACCATCTACTCCATTATTTCACAGGAATATCCATCACCTGTTGAGGTCATTGTTGTCAACGATGGGTCGACAGACAGGACGGAAGAAGTGACACTTCGGGCTATTGCTGAGAATCGTGCAAAGAATTTCGGAATGAGGCTAGTCACGCTGGCCCAAAACGGCGGGAAGGCAAATGCCCTAAATGAAGGGTTAGAAGAAGCATCCCATGAGTATATCGTGACAGTCGACGCTGATTCCTATCTGCATAAGGATGCCCTGTTCAATCTCGTCAACCATATGATACATTCTTCAGGGGAAACGGTTGCTGTGGCCGGGGCCGTCCTCGTGAAGAATTCGCGAAACAATTGGATAACCAAACTTCAGGAGTGGGATTACTTCCACGGCATAGCCGTAGTGAAGAGAATCCAGTCTCTTTATCAAGGAACGCTCGTCGCACAAGGAGCTTTCTCTTGCCTAAAAAGGTCGGCTATTAATGAGTGCGGTCCATGGAGAGACACCATGGGTGAAGACATTGTGCTCACCTGGGGTTTCCATAGCAGGGGGTACAAAGTGAAGTATGCTGAAAATGCGATTATCTTCACAGATGTACCTGAAACCTACAAGAAGTTTTATCGGCAGAGAAGAAGATGGGCGAGGGGCTTGATAGAGGCCTTCAAACAGCATCCTCTTGTCCTTGTGAAGCCGAGAATGAACCTGCCCTTCATATGGTACAACCTTTTGTTTCCTTATCTCGATTTTGTATATATGTTCTTCTTCATTCCTGGGATTTTTCTTGCGGTTTTTTTCCACAACTACATTATTGTTGGCTTGATGACACTTCTCCTACTTCCCCTCGCCTTACTAATCAACGCGCTCATGTTCTATAAGCAGAGTAGGGTTTTCAAGCTTATGGGGCTGAAGGTTCGAAAAAACCTTATCGGGTTTCTTTTCTATATGCTCATCTACCAACTGATAATGACTCCTGCCTGCCTTGCCGGGTACGGGGCTGAATTTGTGAATCGCAAGAAAGCTTGGGGGACAAAATAAGAGCGCTATATCATATATATTTTTTCCTGATAACCCTCATCATCATTACCGCCGAGGCATCTGCAGCTCCTGCGTATCGGCTGAACGCCGAATACTGGTTTGCCAATGACACGGATAGTGAGTTCCAGTCCATAACAGCTCTTGGTGCAGATCTCATTCTCAACAGAAAAAATGATGACAGAATCACAGCCAAATTCGGGGAACACCACTTTAGTGATAAAACAGGAGATAAAGATTTTACATTCGGGTCCGTTTGGGCCGGTAAAACCCTGAGCGATATCTTTCGGCTGGAAGGATCGATTAGTCCTTATTTTTCGAGTTTTTGGAGTCCGGTATTCTGGAGCGATTCGCTGATAATCACTCCGTCGAGACAATATCGCTTTGAACTTTCCAATGCCAGGAATCTTGTAGATAATATGGGGTCAGTGAGGAATAAATACTTTTTTGATAGCTATGGTATTTCAGCGGACTGGGTTATTAGCCCCGAAATTACCCTCGTAGGCGCTTACGTATACGAGCACATTTCAGACGGCAATGACAAGAGTATTGAAATAGGCAAGGTTCTGTATTCTCCCGAGAGCTACAAATGGCTTAACCTTGGGTTATTTGTCAGAAACTTTAATAACGACTTCACAAGCCCATTTTACTATAGCCCCGAGCGATATACAGAAACACTCGGAATCATGACAATATCACAGCCGCTGTTCAATGACAAGTTCGCAATAAAGTTTAATGGCGGCGCCGGATATCGGTGGACAAACTTTGATAATCGATTTACGGGCAACGCAAACGTTAGGTTTAAGGGCTGGTTTGACAATCACTGGGGTATAGATCTCTCTGGAGGTTATCTGGATCATGGCGGAACAGGTGCTTATCAGAGATGGTATGGCTCAGTTGCATTACTATATGCGTTCTGACAAAAAAAGAATGACCGGATTTTTGAATATTATTAACCCCTTGATTTATTCAGAAGGGAGAAGGCCGGTTCCCCGGATGGATGCGTGTTGTGAATGACAGAAGAAGTCACGAGAGATTCAAATTGAATGTTTTAGAAATAAACTGTACCGTCATGTTTACAAAAAAAGTGAAAGTCATCGATATCAGTATTAACGGGGTATCTTTAGAGTCGACTTACCGCCTTAACCTCGGAAATTCTTACGCGCTCCATCTCACAGATAAAAAGAAGACTATCGCTTTAAGGGGAAATGTGGTATGGTCGTCTCTCGTAGAGTCAAAAAGAGGCCATTCTGGAAATGTAATACCCGTGTACAAGGTTGGGATGAATTTAAGCGACATGTCCCATGAAAAAGGGATTGATTTCCTCAATTTTATTCTGGAAAACCGCATGATATGCATGTATAAGGCTCCTTCTGCCACGTTGGACAATGGTTCGGAGATCCCCAAAAAAAATTTAGACAAGGCGGAGCATACACATAATTTTCGTGGAAGTATTGGGTATCACAAGGCACCAGGGCTTACAGAGCATCCAAGTGGCCAGCGAATCAAAGAAGTTTGTCAGGCGGCAACAACAGATCAAGTGAGTCTCACGAGACTCGTTGTTCCGCGAAAAGTCCTGGCAACAACCGGTAAAGCAGTAACACTCAAAGCCCATGCGGTTGCTGAGTCGAAGGCTGGGGAAGTACCAGTGACCGTTACGTTGACGGCTGTTCCTGCTGCTGGGGTCAAGGTTGGAATACATCCTGCTCATATAACAAAAGAGGTGAACAGGCAACTGACAAACTTCTGCTTCAGTTTAAGAATCGTGTGTGCGAAGAGCGGAACGTGGCCGGTTAAGTGGGCCGCGAAAATTAATTCGAGCAAAGAAAGCAAAAATGCGAACGATGTCCAAACAGTTACGACTCGCGTAGTTTGCCGCAAAGCCTAATCGTATGATGACAACTAGGATTTAGTTTCATCGGCAGTTACGGCTATCGTGTTAAGAAAAGAAGCATAGACAAGTGGAGATGCGCCACAGGTGACTAACGCTACGTTGCTCAACGTTTCTTTCAGAAACCTGCAACAGATAATCATATAGCGGGCACCTCCCGAGCATATCGGTT
>OUUY01000053.1 GCA_900302705.1 Candidatus Sulfobium mesophilum | reverse complement strand
AGCAAAATATGGATGAACCCGCCCATCGTGTAACTGCTTACCAACCCCAACAGCCAGAGTATCACGAGTATCACAAAGATCGTCCAAATCATAGCAATCTCCTTTTGTTATATGACATCATGCCTTGCGTGAGTACTCGAACCCGATGACATATCCTTCCCGCTCTCATCTCGGTCCAACTCTCTTAAGAACATTTTCTATGAGCTCCATTCCCGACGTGTGTGACACAGTATTGAACTTCACTTCATATTGCTCGCTCAGGAGATCCATGATCGCCAGCAGCTGCCGCTGGTTGTCTGTGCGAATGTGGCTCTCAAGATCTTTCTGTGTCTTCCATTCCTCCAGAAGGACGAAGGCGTTTTCGTCTTGTACCTCTTGATAGAGACGATAACTCAGACAGCCCCTTTCGACCCGTGAGGGTTCGAGTATCCCCCGCATCGCACCCAAAAGATCACTCCGTCTTTCAGGCCGGACAATCATATTTAATGTCACTAGTATCTTCGTGTCCACGTAGCCCCCGTTATATCCGGACATCGGCTCCGAATCATCTGGCATTCACTTAATGCCGCTCTTCTCCGCGGTCTCGGTCACCATACCCTCCCCGGTCTCGGTCACCGTACCCTCCGCGGTCTCGGTCGCCATGTTCTCGGCGTTCCTGATCACCATACCCTCCGCGGTCTTGGTCACCGTACCCTCCGCGGTCATACCCCCAATAACAACCAGAACATGTGATAAGCATGATAACGGCTAATATTAAACAAAGGGGACTTCTCATATTGCCTCCTATGTCCGGTTAATGCCGGCCTTTTTGTTCATCACGCCCTCCGCGGTCACTTTTGCTGTGACTTCGGCTGTCTTGATAACCAGGCGTGCCGGCGCATTAGCAATCGCTCTTCTAACTCCCAAGAACCTTCTTGACTTGGCCGACCTTTTTCTGAGCTTTGCCAGCTATCTTTTCGACTTTGCCTTTGGCCTCCAACTTGGGGTTATCGGTTATTTCCCCGGCCATTTCCTTGATCTTACCCTTTGCTTCGTGAAACGTGCCCTTCACTTTGTCCTTCATGCTGGATTTCATATTATTCCTCCTTTAGGATTTAGATTTGACTGCTGGTGCTTTTACTTTCTGTCTTTCGCCTTCAAGAGGCTCTTCACGGATTTCACACCCCTGATTTCACTGATTCTTGCTACAAGCCGTTCCTCGGTCTTTCTGCTATTAACAAAGCCATCCAGAACAACATCTCCCTGTATTGTCGTCACACCGATCTTGAAATGATGTGCATCCGGGTCTTTGTCTATTACCTCATTGACTTTTGCAGTGATAGTCGAGTCGTCGATAAATTCACCCTTTGTTTGGCCTGCCATAGAGGTGCGGCCGGAAAACAAGACTAATCCAAAGGCCATCAATACCGACAACAAAACAACGCTATGGCTTAAGCCCCCACTGTTGGTCATTTCCCTCCTCCTGTCTTTATGGGTCCTAACGGCCCCGTCTGCTCCAGTAGAATCCACCACCGCCGAAGATAAAAATCAAAAGCAGGATTATAAGTATGGTTTCAATTGACATGTCCTTTCTCCTTTCTCTTTGAACGTTTACTACATACTTTTAGAAGCATACGTCATGCCAAGACCTGTGTTGAAAGAAAGGGGTCGCTAAGACTTTGAAATCATTGAAATTTTAGCGAAGACTATGAAAGGGGAATGCTACTTTGAAAGGTGCCGCCTTCTTATATATGAGAAGTTATATGAGAAATCTTCTGACATGTCAGAAATTCCTCTCTCGCCGTTAGAGACCGCTGGTCTCTAGCGGGGCTTATTTCTTTGGATGCCCAGTCTTTGCATCCTCGATCCAAGCGTCTTTGGATTGATGCCTAAAACCTCTGCCGCACCATTCTTGCCGCTTACCCGCCATCCGGTGCTGTTCAACGCCTCGATAATGCGTCGTTTTTCCACCTCTTCGAGGGTCCCGGACCGTTCTGCACCTGGCTGCACAATTTTTGGTACTTCCAAATGCAGCACAGGTCCGGTGGTGATGAT
>OUUY01000006.1 GCA_900302705.1 Candidatus Sulfobium mesophilum | reverse complement strand
GGCAGATTCGACTTCGTCTTTCTCGACCTCGGGCTCTTTTATTTTTCCAGAGGTCTTAGCGGTCTGCTCGCTAAAGAGGAACAGAACAGATCTGACGCCTCCCTCGCGGTCCTACTCCCTTTCTTCCCGATCGTGCTCTCGGACACGGTCGGTAATATAATAATGATCATACTGGCAATCCGTTGTCTGACCACAAGCCTGAAACTGTACCGGATCAACCGGGAAAATGCTCTTTGGCATTACATGGTCTGGCTCTCTTCATCATACGTGATGTATTCCTTCTCACGCGTTGTGGGTCATATCGTCAAACCCCTTCTCATCGCCACAGGCCATCTCGAACTCTGGAGGTTCCTCGATCCGCTGAGCGGCAGTCTTAATAATTTCACCTTTTTCCTCGTTGCCTCAGTCAGTCTTTTTTTCATAGGCATTTATCCGCTCTACCTCAAGATCATAAGAGAGGAAAGGCAGATCGAAGAAATCAACGCAGAGTTAACCGAAATGAACCAGGAACTGGAAACATTGGTCGCCGAGCGGACGATGGCCCTGATGGGGCTGACAGTGGCAGATCAGGTTAGAAATCCCGCAGCTGTGATCGGGTGCACCTGTAAGAGAGTCCTTGCGAAAGACGCTCTGACGCCGGAGACGGCGGGTAAAATGAACAGCATCATTGACGAATGCAAGAAACTCGAAACAGTCGTTGAGAATTTCGAATATCTGCTGAGGAGCAGAAGAAGCATATTCAGACACGAAGACATCAATGAGGTGATACGGGGAATAATCACGTTGACCGAGAAAGAGTTCTCCCTTAAAGGGCTCCATCTCGACCTGCGTCTTTCGCAGCATCCGCTCAAAATGAATATCGAAAGAAACCTCCTGAGGGTGGCACTCTTTCATGTCATAAGAAACAGCATAGATGCGACACAACCGGGAGGACTGATATCTGTGGCCAGCACCGCTGATAGCGACACCATTACGATAACGCTCTCCGACACCGGGCCGGGCATTCCGGGGGAGATCCGTGAAAAGATCTTTGATCCCTTTTTCACCACGAAGCATCACAAGTTCGGCATGGGGCTGCCTCTTGTGAAGCAGATCGTTTCCGAACATCTCGGCGATATCATGATACAAAGTGAGAAGGGGAAAGGAACTACCGTCACTATATCGTTCCCGGTGAGATGGAAGGAGACTCAAAAGGCCAACTCTGTACCTCTGATACCTTCATAATGCACCTTGCTCCGTCCTGTCCGAGGCGCCATGCGGCTCGAAGCGTTACAATGTTTTCAAGAACATCCGGATTGCGGCTCTGCCGAACGGCTCAAAGGACATGCCACAACAGGACCCTGTACGTCATCGTTTGCGGTGCGGATGACAATCAGTGCACTGCCTGCAGATGCCGGTAAGCCTTTCTTGCTGTTCTTGCCGGTTTCTTTCCTCCACCTGAGCAACTCTTCGTGCTGCCGGTTGTGATCTTTACAGTGTCGTCAACAACCGTCTTTACGAGATTAAGAACCTTGACCTGCTCAGACAGATTCATACCAGCGATCTCAGCGCAGATATTGAATTCGCTGCCGGCAAAAAACGCAATACACTCAGCCCTATGGGGCTCACTCCAGAGATCCTCAATAGATTGTAAAATGATTCCTTCCGCAAGCCCTTTCAAACTCATAGCCTGCCTCCTTTTCTCAAATGATAAATATTCAGCAGTTAAGAAAATTCACCTTTGTCTGCGCGGCAGAAAATTCCCATTCCATAAAAAATATCACTGGGACGTCCTGAGAGGCCCATATCTCCACGGCCCCCTTGTCCCGATAATGTCGCGGTTGTTCTCGAGTGAGTCAGTTCCCTGTAGAGCGGGCATCTTTCATGCCCCTCTTCAGTGCAGTATTCTTTAAGTTCGTAGATACTTGGCACGTAAGGCTTCTTGTCCGCCCTGCAGGACGAAACTGTCCACTTCTGTAAATGAGGGCATTTTTTCATCTATTTCCCCTGCCTTCTGATAAATTTTTTAAGTATATCTCGCAGTCTTTATAGCTGCCGCCACAGTAATGAATTGTGGCTTCAGCGTGGGTACTGCTGGTGCTGGCACAGTAGCAGTCGTCAAACGGATTTCGAATGTTCGGGCATAACATGCCTTTCCCCTGCCTATAGCGAATTCCCCTGCCCAGTGTATTGTTCACTTCCGATGGATCCTCAGGATAATATTCTTTGTCTATTATCATCTTATGCCCGGTCCTTCCTCAGGATTATTTAGAGTTCGAGGTTTACAAACACCCGAAAGAATATTCATTGCCCGTGTCATCGTGGAAGAGTTAATACAAGAAATATGCCGAAGGAACTGATCGTGCCTTGACGCCCAATGATTTTCATAAATTAACTGTACCAGGAGAGTTACAGAAGATAATTAAGAACTAAAACAATAAGTTATATATAAATGGGTTAAGTGCCCTTTAGGTTTGCTGAGGGAAATGTCGTCAGAACTTATTAAAAAAGTGTGGCATGTACCACTCTTGTGATGCTACAGTTGTGTAGCACGCCACATGTTTATCTTTTGCAAGCAACAATAAATTAAAGCATTAAACAGGGGGCAGCTGTCATATTTGGAGACATATCTTCTTTTTGGTTTACTCGTGTTTATTAGGAATGTTGAACTTTTCGATCTTCCGATACAGCGTCTTTCGGTCGAAGCCAAGCAGTCTTGCCGCCTTTGCCTTGTTGCCGCCCGTCTTTTCGAGTGCCTGCAGGATCTTCTGCGTCTCATCCCCTTCTTCATGTCTGTGGACCCGTGGTTTAACAATTGAAGAGGTTTTAAAATGGGCCGGCAGATGGTCCAGAGTAATGGTATTATGCCGACAAAGAATAAAGGCATGTTCCAGTGTATGTTCGAGTTCCCTCACATTACCCGGCCACTCGTAATCCATGAAAATCCTCTTAACATCCGCTGAAACAGCCTTTATTTCCTTGTCGAACTTCTTATTAAATTTCTCTATAAAATGGTCTATGAGAAACAGAATGTCTTCCTGTCTTTCTCTAAGAGGCGGAACATTAATTTCGACGACCTTAAGCCGGTAAAAGAGATCTTCGCGGAAGTCACCCCGTCTTATCTTGGCCGAAAGGTCCTTATTCGTTGCGGCAATGACCCGAACATCCACCTTCACGGGGGTCGAGTCCCCCACCCGCTCGAATTCCATCTCCTGAAGAACTCTCAGCAGTCTTAGCTGAATCCGCGGGGATATGTCCCCGATCTCGTCGAGAAAAATCGTACCCTTATCAGCCCTTTGGAAACGGCCCAACTTATCTTTTACAGCACCGGTAAACGCCCCTCTAACATGTCCAAAGAGTTCACTTTCAAGCAGACTCTCAGGGAGAGCGGAGCAGTTGACCTTGACGAGAGGTTTGTGACTACGGATACCCTTATAGTGCAGGGCCTCGGCAACCAGTTCTTTTCCTGTACCGCTTTCACCTGTTATCAGCACGGTCGTCTGCACATCAGCGAGACTTTCTATAAGCGAATATATCCCCTGCATCTTTTCACTTGTCCCTACTATGTTATGAAACTGCCGGCGCTCCTTCAGATCACGTTCCAGATCATAAAGCCGTGTTTCATCCCTTATGACTATAACTGCGCCACTAAAGTGTCCCTGGTGGTCAAGCAGAGGGGAGGTAGCAAGGCTTACTACATGCCCCGAACGGTTTTTGTGGTTACACTCGATGCGTGACATTTCGACGGGCCGCCTTTTGCTGATGGTCTCTGCGAATGCCTCCAGACAGTTTCTCCTGCAGCCAAGGTCCAGAGAGTTAAAACCCTTGCCTATTTCATCCCGCGTTACGCCGCAGATCTTTTCCGCTGCTCTGTTGAGTTCTACTATCCTGAGTTCTTTGTCTACCGTAATAATAGCGTCCTTTACACTTCGAAAGATCGCCTCCAGGTTGAGCCGGTATTTTTCCTTTTCCTCGTGCAGAGTCTTATTCTTCAGAGCCATCTTCGCCACACTTAAGAGGGTCTCCTGATGCACAGGCTTTGTAATATAGTCAAACGCGCCGAGTCTGACCGCCTCTGAAGCGCTCTCGACATTTGGCGCACCCGTGACTACAACAAAATGGCAGTTGAGGTTCAATGTCCTGGCCTCACGCATCAGATCTATACCGGTCCTGCCTCCGCCCAGTATGATGTCCGCAAAAACAAGGTCATAGACAGACCCGGCAAACAGGGCCATAGCCTGATCATAGTTTGCGGCAGTAGTCACTGAATATCCCTCCTCGGCAAGAAAGGTCTCGAAGGTAAATCTGATGCTTTCTTCATCATCTACAACGAGGATTCTGGGCTTATTATCCATAACTCTCCATGGCAGGAAGGTCGATAGTCACCTTCGTATAGGCGCCATCAGTGCTCTCAAGCCGAAGCTTGCCGCCGTGGCTGCGTATGATACCATGACTTATGCTTAGCCCGAGACCTGTTCCGAGGCCGCTCGGCTTTGTGGAAAAAAAAGGATGCAGCACCTTATCTAAAATGTCCGGAGGAATGCCGGTGCCCATGTCGCAAAAAGCAACCCTTACATAATTCAGATCGTCGATCATCACATTGCTGCATGATATTTCAAGTTTCTTGTTGGGATGAGTGCCCGGATACTTCCGGTTAAGGGCATATCTGGCATTACTTATGACATTAAGAAAAACCTGCTGTATCTGCTGGGGGTTGGCAACTATTTCATAAAGGTTATCCGGAATGTCTACCAGCAGCTCGATCCCGTCTTTACGGATCTGCGCCCCTGTCAGTGTGATAGTGTCATCAATAATCCTCCTTGCCGGCACAGGACCCTTCTCTTCCCTTCTTTCGCGAGCGAAGGAAAGCAACCCCCTGACGATGCCGGCTACACGGTCTCCCTCCTTAATTATCCTCTGGGATATCTCGTTTTCCTTGCTTCCCGCCGCCGTCTTGTTTGTCAGGATCTGGGCGTAGTTAATTATCCCGTTGATGGGATTATTGATTTCATGTGCAACACCAGCGGCCAACTCACCAAGCGAGGCCAGATGACTGGCCCTCATCGCCTCAGCCTGCAGTGCAGTCTTCTCAGTGATGTCGGTCAGAACAATGATTACGCTGCTTACCAGACCGTCTTCGCCCCTGATGGGAAACGCCCTGCTGTCGAACAGCTTTCCCGAAGAAGTTCTATGCTGGAAGCTTTCATTTTTTCCTGAACTGAAACTTTTCAGCGCAACGCAATCCTCACACGGCTCGAAACGACCATGCCATACCTCAAAACAATGCCGCCCCACCATGTCCGAAGACTCCGTACCGATTACAGATGCCACAGCCCTATTGGCCCACATGACCTTGAGGTCCCGTGAAAGCAGAATGAGAGTATCTGGTATCGCGTCGAGCAGCGTATGAAACTCCAGCGAAAGGTTGCGGTATTTGGCCTCGCTGTCCTTGAGTGTATCTTCGGTCATCTTACGGAAATTGATCTCGCTGGTAAGAAGTTGCACGGCTGTCTTCAACTCGGATGTCTTTTCTTCTACCATTTCAAGAAGATTCTCCCGGTGTCTTTTTAACTCCTCCTCGGCCTGTCTGCGTTCGGTTATGTCCCTAACGACCACCACCATTGCCAGCGGATTGCCCATGTTGTCTTTAATAACCGACGCCGTCAGCCAGACAGGAAACTCCATGCCATCCTTATGTCTTATCACAAGCTCGCCGTTCCAGCGGCCGCTCTTCCTTATGCTTGGGATGATTTCCTCGCCCGCAAAAAAAGAGTCGACATTCGTTTCGTTGACGTGTCTGCCAAACAACTCCTCAGCAGAGTATCCGTAAATTTCCTTTATCGACCTGTTTGAATACACTATATATCCATTGAGATCGGTAATCAGTACCCCGTCCATCGTCTCTTCCACGGCCTTGGAAAAGAGCGCAAGATTCTCTTCTGTCTTCTTTCTTTGTGTGATGTCGCGCGCGATGCCCTGCGTCCCGATTATCTCTCCATTTTCGTTTCTGACAACCTTGACGTTATGGAGCAGGTCTATGGCTTTCCCTTTTTTCGTTATGTATCTGTTTTCGAAATTGAAAACATCAATGCCCTTTTCTTTTATCTCTAGCCATTTTTGTAGGGTCCTCTCCCTGTCGTCGGGATGAACCAGATTAATAAAGGGCTTGCCGATAACCTCTTCTTTCTGGTATCCCAACACCTCTATCGCAGCCTCGTTCATGAAGCTCCGGTTCCCATTCTCGTCAGATATATAAATAATATCCGTAGTCAATTCTACAAGGTTTTTATACCGCTGCTCCGAGTCCCTGACCATGGTTTCTGCCAGCTTCCTCCTGGTAATATCACGATCAATTGCAAGGATGTAAGGTCTTCCGGATAGATGAATCAGTTGTGCAGAAACCTCCACAGGAAAGACAGACCCGTCTTTGCGTAAGTGGCCGACCTCAAAGGTGCAGGCCTTACCCGATATAATTTGCCCAGCGAGGTCCGGCACCTTCTTTCGGCTTTCTTCATCGCTGAGTGCCGCTATCGGCATCCCTATCAGTTCATCGCGCGTGTATCCGTTCATTACGCAAGCCGCCACGTTACAGTCGGAGATTAAAAGCTGGTCACTGCCTGCATCCATAAGAAGTATGCAATCCGACGCAAGGTTGAAAAGCGACCGGAAACGCTCTTCGCTGTTCTTCAGCGCCTCATTTAAATGGTTGAGCCGCTTATTGGCCGCTGTCAGCCCTGAAGTCTGCTCCCGCACGAGTTCGGACAAATGCTCGCGGTGTCGTCTCAGCTCTTCTTCGGCGGTCCTCCGTTCGGCTATCTCCTGCTGGAGCCGTTTGTTCATCTCAGAAAGTTCCGTCGTCCGCTCCTTTACCATCTCCTCAAGATGTCCCTGGTATCTGCGCAACCCTTCTTCAGTCTTTTTCCATTTTGGTTTCCATACAAAGACCAGCGACTTATTTTTCATCAGGACATAAGAGACGGCAGCGAGCGCCACGAAGGCACCCCCGTAAAGGAAATAGATATAATCTGTCTGCCAGGCAAAGAAGTTGTTCATTGGTATGAGCCCAATCTTACTCTGAGAGAGAAAAATCAATCCATTTATTATTAAAACAAATTTCATTCCAAATTGTCTCTATGTCAGTTATTTCCATTGCCTGACCTGCTGACAGATACCTGCAGATGGTGATAGAATACTGGCTACTATGGTGGGGCGCTTACACGGCCGTCTTTAAATAACTATGGCTTCCAAACTCTCGGCCTATCTTAAGGTCTTCAGAAACAGGCGCATTGCGGTCATGATACTGATGGGGTTTTCATCCGGTCTGCCTATTGCGCTTACGTCCGGCACATTGCAGGCATGGATGACAGTAGCCGGCATCCAGCTTAGAACGATCGGCATCATTGGACTGGTGGGCCTCCCCTATATTGTAAAGTTCCTCTGGTCCCCCCTTATGGACCGTTTCGTGCCACCTCTGCTCGGCAGGAGAAGGGGCTGGATAATCCTGACACAGTTAGGCCTTATGGCCGGAATAGGCTCTATGGCATTCTGTTCTCCGGCAGATGGTCCCTGGACATTGGCAGCCCTCGCACTTTTGGTGGCGTTCACTTCAGCTTCTCAGGACATTGTGGTAGATGCTTACCGCACGGATTTGCTGCACGAAACTGAAAGGGGGGCCGGGGTCGCTGTATTTGTGACCGGTTACCGTATCGCAATGCTCGTGTCGGGCGCCCTCGCGCTAATACTCTCGGACCTGATAGGCTGGCGGAGCACTTATCTTTTAATGGCAGGACTTATGTCAATAGGTATAGGGGCGGCCTTTTTCGGTCCCGAACCTGAGCTCTTGGTTGTCCCGCCTAAAGACCTTCAGGAGGCTGTGTGGGG
>OUUY01000036.1 GCA_900302705.1 Candidatus Sulfobium mesophilum | reverse complement strand
ATAACTACCGTAACCGATAGATGGACTTCCGGGGTGACAGAGGTGACACGCAGAGTAAGCCATATGAGAATGAACGCGGGAGACCCTTGTCGATGCCACGGAAGTGGCAACCGATAGATATAAGGTAACGAAATTCTATGAGGTCGACAAGGGAGTCGGAGTTGCCCATATTGTACCGTTTGTATCTCAAAGACAACATAACCTTGGGAGAGGGAAGGGGCAATACCTTAATCATGGTTCTAAAGGAGAGAAGGAAAGGAGATTGCGGAAACGCTATTAACTCCAAATGTTCGGAGATCTCCGGTGGGAGCTATGCCGGAAGGCCAAGCGAGAGTGAAAGCCTCTGGAAGAAGATGATTGGAGAGCCGTATGCGGGAAAACCGCCTGTCCGGTTTGACGAGGGGGACTGGAGATAGAACCACTCGGTCACTACGCCAGCTCTCTACTCTACTGGAGTCGAGAGGCAGAACTTCTTCCTGGAGTCCGCACATTTAGAATCTGATATAATTGTGATGATTACTATCAATAACAAATAAGAGCTTGTTTTGTCTGTTGCGTTACGATGGACAACAAATGACCATTAGCTTGAAAATTTTATGTCGCGGTGAGTTCTCGTTGCCGAAGACATTTTGGTTCTTCGGAGTTTATTGGAAGACACAACGTGGAGGTATTTTATGGAAAGAATTCGAATGTTCAAGCCTTGCAGTATCATGTCGCTGACAATTAGCATTATGGTACTTATAATTGGAACAGCGTCGGCTACTCAAGTAGTTCTCAACGTCCCGGCATACTCGTATAATACAATTGATGCCTCCGGGAATGGATACGATGGCCTCACGGGAGCCATCGGTTGTGGGCCGACAACCGGAGCCATGATTATGGACTACTGGACTAATCATGGAGCTCCAAACCTGATCACAAACCCCCTGGCGGATGCCAGGTTGATGGGAGCCGGGCCTGACAATACGGTACACCCCAATCCGCCTTATCCGACTTACATGGATATCAAGAATAATGGTGATGGGCCCTCGCACCTATTCCAATTTGGATTCGTGAAATTTGCAGCCTCAAGAGGCTACGACTTCAAGGCCGTGATTCACGTTTATACAGATGCAAACAAGCCGCTATCGAGTTATCAGTCATTATCAAGCTGGAGTATGTACACATATAGCGGCTCGAATCAGAATATATTGGGTGATGCGAGTTTCTGGAATCCAGTCACCTGGCAGATCAATCCAGCGGCTTTTATAGCTTTCATTAAATCGGAAATAGATGCGGGCAGACCTCTAAGTGCAAGCGTTTTCCAGAAGGGTGAGGGAAGCGTTGCTCCTGGAACCATTGTGGACACAGGGTTAACACCTGACAAAGGTGGGGCAACTCATTGGATGCCAATAGTCGGTTACAACGATGTTACAAATCAGTGGGCTGGATTGAATACGTGGGATAATTCTGTGCATTGGTATACACCGACTTCCGCCTTCTATAACATGAAACCAGGCGACCCCCACTTATGGGTTCCCAATATGAGCATTGCTTATGTCCGCACTTTCCACTTTGTCGGTCCTATTGGTGGTCATATACCATCCCCCCCATCTAATCTTAAAGTGGATTGATGCAAATGTACTTCTAGAACCAGCCCCCATCTGACTTGAATGTGCTTTTTGCTCTTTTGCAATCCCACGTTCCTGAATCATCAACATTCTTTCTTATAGCTGCGGGCTTGCGCGACTTGGACTTCTAAGAAGATTCAAGAAATAGGTGGTAGGAAATATACGGGCAGACAGCCACCCTGTATGCCCTTTGAGACACTGTCTAAGGAAGCAGTCTAAGCTGAACTTCGTGGCCATACTAGTCCATAATAGATATACTGGAAGGTGCATCCCTTTTATTGCTTCTCACAACTGGACGTCCTCAAGAGTTTCGATTCGCAATGCCTGAGCGTTAGTCGGCGGAGCCGATAAAAAAGGGGTGTTTAGTTCGGGGCGAAAGTCGAAAAGTGGAAAAAGTAGGGACTGGATCAAAAGATAGTAAGCTGAAATACACGCCAGACGCCGAACGTAGCTTCTGCGATATTACAATGGGCAATCAGCGGGAAGAACCAGCCCCCCTCTTTGTTTGTGCAAGACAGCTCCGTTCAACTATATAGTTTTCTAACTTTTATTCTAAAAATCTACAAAAATGCACTAAACCTCAAAAAACTAAATACTGATTAATCAGATACTTATAACATTGGCATAAGGTATGCTAGTTTCATACTCAACAGAGGAGTCGGCGGGTCTTGCAGAGATGGCTGCGTTGCCGAAGGATGAATCTCCAGCAATTCGGCTTTTAGCTTTTCAGATTAATAATCAGTCCCAGGGGAGGCACGAATCTTATGGGGGAAACATTAGTTCTGATACCATGAGGATGCAAGAGGATACCCTTGCTCTCTTAATATGCAGAGTGGTGATGGTTATTGTCCTGCCTGTCCTTGCCATGAATCTGTCAGATGTTGCCCCTGTTCTTGCTTTCCACAATGACCCAACCTTTAGTTGCTACGGCTGTCATAACGAAAAGGGGTCCAGCGATCATATCTACAATTTGATTGGCACCGACCAAAGTTCAACATGCCTAAGATGCCACCAGAGGAAAGGAACGCTGGATATCGGCGACCACTTCGTCAGCACCGACGAAACGAAACTCTCAAACGGCCAGCCGCCAACAGAACTGACGCCAGGTGGCGACTTCGGATGGCTGAAGAAGGACTACCGATGGAAGGACAGGGAGGGCCAGGCCGAATACAGCATCGGGGAGGAGCACGGCCACAATATCGTCGCTGTCGAATACAACTACGGAATGTCCTCGGAACACCCGACCGCACCAGGGGGCACATATCCTTCGTCGGCCCTTAGCTGCAGCAGCTGCCACGACCCGCACGGCACCTACAGGCGAAACGCAGACGGATCGATCACCACCGAAGGCCCACCCATCAAAGCCTCCGGATCCTACAACGACAGCCCAGAGCCGGACGCCGAAAGTTCCGTCAGCGTATACAGGATGCTCGCCGGGATAGGCTACCAGCCA
>OUUY01000037.1 GCA_900302705.1 Candidatus Sulfobium mesophilum | reverse complement strand
TACGAGCACCTCGAAGATGCGTCAGACAGATGTGAAGACGTTGCAAACGTCCTTGAAGCCATAGTCCTCAAATATGCATGACACTTATATCCTGCTCGTTTCTGTCATAGTACTCGCTACGATTTTCGATTTTATCAACGGTTTTCACGATACTGCAAACGCGATCGCCACATCCGTTTCAACGAGGGTGCTGTCGCCTAAGGTTGCGGTGGCTATGGCGGCGGTGCTTAATATGGTCGGCGCCCTGACAGGTACCGCTGTCGCAAAGACAGTGGGCGCGGGACTTGTCGAGACTATTGCGGTCACACAATTGACTGTCGTTTCCGCCCTTCTAGCTGCAATCATCTGGGATTTGTTAACATGGTATTTCGGACTCCCGACATCTTCAAGTCATGCAATACTGTCGAGCATGCTCGGCGCGGGGGTTGCTACAGCAGGCACCGGAATCATTATCCAAAAGGGAGTTTATAAGGTCTTCATCGGCCTGGTCGTATCGCCGGTCATCGGGTTTTTTCTTGGTTTTCTGCTTATGCTATTGCTTATGTGGATGTTCGGGAGATCGGCCCCCTCGGTCGTAAACACTCTCTTTAAGAAACTGCAGATAGCTTCTGCGGCATACATGGCCTTCAGCCATGGAAACAACGACGCGCAAAAGACTATGGGTATCATAACCCTTGCCCTGGTGAGTTATTATAAACTTCCGGTTTTTAATGTGCCGCTCTGGGTTATGCTGCTCTGCGCAACGGCAATGGCCTTCGGTACCGCCCTTGGCGGATGGAGGGTGATCAAGACCCTTGGGATGAAACTAGTACATCTGCAGCCGATCCACGGTTTTGCCGCCGAGGCTTCTGCTGCTACTATTATCGAGATAGCCTCCAGGATCGGGCTGCCGCTTTCTACTACCCATATTATCTCCTCCACGATCATGGGAGTCGGCGCGACCAAGCGGCTCTCGGCAGTGAGATGGGGGGTGGCCGGCAGGATAGTCCTCGCCTGGGTCTTTACACTGCCTGCATGTGCTATCCTCGCCTGGGTGATATGTAAGGCGGCACATCTTGTAATATAGAACATCACAACATCATCCCCCGGATTGTGCTCTTCCGCAACCGCGTGGTATAACTTATTTATGGCAGATAGACCGAAGATACTTGTCGTGGACGACGAGGCGGACCTCCTGGATCTTATCTCGTACAATTTGACTAAGGAAGGGTATGAAGTATCAACCGCCTCGGACGGCGGGGAAGCGCTTACTGAGATCAGGAAGGCACGCTTCGATCTTGTGGTCCTTGACCTCATGCTGCCGGGTATCCAGGGGATGGAACTCTGCCGCATTATCAGAAGCGATCCCAAGACGGAGGCTGTCCCGATCATCATGCTCACCGCAAAAGGTGAAGAAGTAGACAGGGTTTTGGGCCTTGAGATGGGGGCCGACGACTACATCACTAAACCCTTCAGCCCGCGTGAGCTTATTGCACGAATCAGGGCGGTCCTGCGGAGGACCGGCGAAAAATCCAAGGGAGGTAAGGTACTCCGGACAGGCAACCTCTTGATCGATACGGAAAACTACACAGTTACGAAGAAAGAGGTCAGGCTGGACCTCAGTGCGACGGAATTCAGAATTCTTCTATATCTCGTCGAAAGAAGGGGAAAGGTCTTCAGCCGCGAGCAGCTGCTCGATGCTGCCTGGAAGGATGAGGCGTTTGTAGAACCGCGTACGGTCGATGTCCACATAAGAAGGTTGAGGGCGCAGATAGAAGATGACCCTTCGAATCCGTCGTATATAAAGACGAAGAGGGGTATCGGATATTACGTAGACACTGAAACGTGAGAAAGAGGATCTTCAGGCGGATATTCCTTGTTTATGCCGGTGTACTTTTACTGGCAATGGCCTTTGTCGAAATTTATATTACTACCGCCGTCCGGGACAATTACGTCGATAACCTTCGGGAACACCTGGCCCGCGAAATAAACATCATTGCAAAGACGGTACCCTTTGAGAAGGCTGGGATAGATGATCTCTGCAGGGTGCTGAAGAAAGATGCCGGGGCACGGGTGACCGTCATTCGCACTGACGGGAAGGTCATCGGAGATTCCGACCATGGTTCGGCCGATATGGAAAATCACGCAAACCGTACCGAGGTGCAGCAGGCAATCCTGGGCGGCACAGGTGCGGCAATCAGGCATAGCGACACCATGAATTATGATTTCCTCTATGTCGCGAAAAAGATCGTCCTTGACGGGGAAGAGGAGGGGTTTATCAGGCTTGCAGTGCCCCTGAAGGACATCGACCGGGCGGTGAACCTCCTCAGGACAAAGATCATCCTTGTTATGCTCACTGTGCTGTTATTGACGTGGTTCGTTTCGGTCTGGCAGACAGACCATCTCAGGAGGCTCCTCAAGCAGATCACGGACTTCTCGAGGTCTTTGGCCAAGGGGCATATAGACAGGAGGCTCTTTCTCGAAAATGCGGGAGAATTTAATGAAATTGCTGACAATCTCACCTCGATGTCTGTCGAGCTGCAGGGCGCGATGGCGCAGAACGAGGAGGAAAGCAAGCGTCTGAATGTCGTTCTCAGGAGCGTGCCGGACGCCCTCCTGATAATCGACTCAAAGGGGATAATAACGCTTTCGAGTTCTTCCGCGAAGGATTTTTTCGGTAATGTACCAATGACACACATGCGTTTCGCAGAGGTTGTGAGAAATCACGAATTCGCGGATCTTGTGGAATATGTTCGGAAGGACCTCTTACCCGGCATGACCGCATTCAGAACAGAGTCGCCTGAGGAAAAATATCTCAGTGTAAGGGTGTCGCCGCTTTTCTACAAAAAAGAGGATGAGCTTTCCGGTTTTGTAGCCGTTTTTCACGATATCACGCAGATCGAAAAACTTGAGCAGGTGAGAAAAGACTTCGTGGCAAATGTATCACACGAAATAAAGACCCCTGTCACCGCGATCATGGGGTTTGCGGACACGCTCCTTGAAGGCGCCCTCGATGAGAGGGAAAATGCCGCCAGGTTTATCAGGACCATAAAGTCAAACAGCGAGCGGAT
>OUUY01000009.1 GCA_900302705.1 Candidatus Sulfobium mesophilum | reverse complement strand
ACCCTATGCGCATTCGTTTGAAGGAACGCCGCCACGAGACAGCCGATGTGACGTCTTTCGTTTTCGACTTGGGTGGCCAACAGCTTGAATATAGGCCCGGACAAATCTTAAATTATGAATTGGATGCCCTTTCATTTCCTGATGAACGCGGCAATCGCAGACATTTCAGTATTTCAAGTTCGCCCACTGAAGAAGGAATTGTGATGTTCACAACGAGAATTCGAGGCAGCGGCTTCAAGGAAACGCTGCGGCAGGCGCCGATAGGATACGAACTAACCTGTGAAACCCCTGAGGGGGAATTTATCTTGCAGCAGGGAGAAACGCGCCTACGTCATGTCTTTATCGCCGGAGGAATAGGCGTAACGCCTTATCGTTCGATCTTGCGCTACTCGGCGGATATGTATGAGCCGTTAAACGTACTCATGTTGTACTTCAACCGCTCGTCAGCCGATATTATCTTTCGGCAGGAACTGGAAAGCATGGCGCGGCAGATGCCGACGTTTTCACTGGTTAATGTGCTCACAGAGCCTGAAGAAGGTTGGAAGGGCGAACAAGGGAAACTAGATTACACGATCCTTCACAAGTGGATACCTTCTCCCGATGGATTACTTTTTTGGGTGAGCGGGGCGCCGAGCATGGTGGGGGCATGCAGAGAGTTGCTCGAACAGATGGGTGCCAAGGAGCAAAATATCCGTACCGATAGATTTATGGGCTATTAGATCTCTGAGAGCGCAAAGCACCAGATATGTATACGGACATCTTTAATCTAGCGAAAGGAGGATATATGTGTTACACCTGTGGATGCGGTATGCCGGACGCCGATATGGGCGATCCAAGGAATATCACTAATAAAACATTTGAGGAGGCAGCTAAGGCTGCTGGTGAGACGCCGGAAGAGGCAAAGAAAAATGCACTTAAACTTCTCAAGAAAATACTGAAGGAGGAAAAATAGGATCCTTTCCATCACAACATCTCTCTGCACCATAGGCAGGATCAGAAATGGCTCTGCCTTTTTTTTATTTAAGATAATCCTCGATCATCAGGCATGCTCGAATTCAATATTGTGCAGGTGAAGTAAATACTCCCAAGAATGACTCTTCCATTCAGAAACATTAATCATTCGCTTATGAATAGAAGCGCGAAGGACACTAATACCTTCCGCTTCGCCTCATCAACTGTTTCACCCCGTCAAGAAATTGCGCCCTTCTCTGTGAACCAATACTATTCGAATACTCTTACATCTGACAATCGTGAATCATTCGCTCGCCGAGCAATCTCACTCGGTAGCTGAAACAAACGCCCGGTTTCTCAAACTTGATTTGTTTCTGGTCGTACTCTTTATGAAGTTGCGACATTTGATGACTGCCGACTCGATAATCATATAGGGGGCACCTCCCCGAGCATATCGGTAAGCGGTATGCTCGAGGTAAGAGACCAACCTCATCCTAGCAAAGACCTCTACGAGACCTTCTGAGGAAGCGAGGGCATCTGGTAAGGGTGAGGACATCGCTCATTGTGAGCCTTCAGAATATTCTGGCCAGGAACGTAGGTGCAAAGATGAAGACGAATCAAATAAAGGCACTGAGGAAGGATTTGGTGAGACCGCTATTGGCGTGCAACGATGATCTCTCCCTTGCCGGTAGGGTAAGTAAGGATGCGATTGACTCTCTTACCAGGCAAATCACAGCAATCGAAGTGGTTGTGGAAAAGAAGATGGAACTCAAGAAACCATACGATCTTCTGTCAACTATGCCGGGAGTAGGAAGGATCCTCTCGTTGACGATAATGATGGAGACGGGTCCCATCGAACGCTTTGCAGACGTGGGCAACTATGTGTCGTACTGCAGGAAGGTACCCGCCGGAAGATTCAGCAATGACAAAAAGAAAGGGACAAATAACAGGAAGAACGGCAATAAGTATCTGTCCTGGGCATTTGCCGAAGCAGGAGAGCTTGCGCGACGGTTTGACCCTGAAGCGAGAGCCTATTATGACCGGAAACGAAGGAGGACAAACGCGCCGATTGCGCACAGTGCACTGGCACACAAGCTGGCAAGAGCGGCGTTTTACATCATGAGGGATGGAGTCCCGTTTATGCCCGAGAAAGCATTTGCACAAAGGACTGGGTGAGGCAGTTAACCCATCCACCGACTGGAACTAAACCAACGACTCGATTGGAACACTGTCTCAGCCAGCAACATAAGAGTTACCGGTATCTTTACTGCCCGGGCCGGGAGCCATAGTCACCTTGCACCGGCACACAAGGTCAAGGTGGTCAATATTCTAGACAAAGCAATCAATGGAAAGGGTGCTGCTTCACAGTTACTTCACAACACGGCTGTAAATGAGTAAATGGAGAGGGTTTAAATGACGTGCAAGTGCTTGATAATTAATGGTGGAGCTGATCGGGATCGAACCGACGACCTCTTGAATGCCATTCAAGCGCTCTCCCAACTGAGCTACAGCCCCAAACTTTTTAATATTGCTTTCTTTTCTTCAATGCCCGAGGTGGATTTTAATACCCATTCTCTGAACATTGCTTAACGCCTTGTATTATATCTTTCGGAATATATTAGGTCAAAGGGACATCTGCTCTTTGTAGACTTTATTTGCCCTTTATTGTGTTTTTCTAATCTCTTTTCGAGATTGTTTGTTTGCCCAATATAAAGGGCCCCGTCTTTCCTGCTTCACAAAAAATAAACATAAAATGATTCCAAGCGCTCTCCTCTATGAGCCGTAGGCTCTACGAGTCGCAGACAGCCCCACATAGAAGGAAATGCCATATAAAATAACACATCCCCGATTACCCTGACAACATAACCGCCTGTCCAAAGATGAATTACCCGCAGTTAGACAGTTTCCCTACACCTCAAACGCATCCCTGATATGCTCTATCTTTTCCCTTCCGCCTTCAACATTAATACTGAGCACATCGAACCTTGCGGGGCATTCCTTTTTGAGGCTTTTCATAAAAGACAGGGCAACTTTTCTTATCTTTTCCTTTTCCTTTGGTTCACCGCCTCGAAAGGGGACCCGAAGGTTAAATCCGTCCTTGTTTTGACCTCCACAAAAACAAGAACATCCTTTTCCTTTGCTATAATATCTATTTCCCCAAAAGGTGTGCGATAATATTCCTGCAAGATGCTATATCCCTTTTTTTTCAGGAACTCCTTCGCTAGCCTTTCTCCTGCCTTACCGAGGCTGTTCATCACCTTCCAGCCTTCCAAGGAGTTTAGGTATACCTTCTACATCCTTTATGTCTTTCTGGCAGAGGATTTTAATAATCCCCCTGAAGGCTGAAAATTCCTCCCAGTGGCCGCGCAGATGCTCAGCCACAAGACTATTCAATTTTTCACCTTTTTCATCCCAGTCAAGCAGGATGACCACTCTCGCAAATTTTTCAGCTATGTCCTCGCAGAACTCATAAAGGCCCTTGCCGCTATGGAGGGTTATTATGTCGCCGACAAGTCCAAGTTTTTTAAGCGCCGCCGCGTCCTTTTTCCCCTCGACTATAACAGGTATCCTCTTGTTGACCTCATACAGGGCGACCAATACCTCCCTGAGCCTTTCCGCTCTTTCAGTATCATCCGCTGAGGGCATTTTTTTTTGTGTATTCAGCACGATAGTCCTTGGCTTTTAAGTCTTCAAAGGGTAATTTATCCTTTTCCCTCGCCCTTTTTTATGATAGAACATCACAAGAAGAATATCCAGAAAAACCAATATATTATGAGTCATGTAGGGCCTGACAAATTATTGACAATCAATACAATTTCATATATTTTAGAACATATGGCTGTCAAATTAGGGCAATTACTTGTAGCCTCCAGCATTATTAGTGAAGAGCAGTTAAAGCAGGCATTGGGGATACAGAAGAAAGAAGGGGGAAGACTCGGCACAAACCTTGTCCGGCTGGGTTTTGTTACTGAAGACAAACTAGTCGCTTTTTTGAGCAAACAGTTCGGCGTCCCTGCCATTAACCTTGGTGAGTATAAAATAGACGGGGCAGTGCTTAAATTAATACCTTCCGACATGGCCAAAAAATACCTGATTATGCCCGTTGCGCGTGTTGGCGCGACCCTTACAGTTGCCATGGCAGATCCTTCGAATGTCTTTGCAATCGACGACGTAAAATTCATGACCGGTTACAACGTGGAAGTAGTTGTTTCGAGCGAATCATCGATTATCGGCTCCATCACCGCCCATTATCTGGGCAAGGGAAACGGGGCTCTGGCGACATCGCCCGCTGCTCCGGCTGCCTCCATGCAGATACAGGCAAAAGACTACACTATGAGCGACGATGACCTTTCCGGAGGCTTTGACCCCGCATCATTTGAGGAAAGCCCCAGTGTCAATGTCGATGACTTCGACAAGATTGTCGGCAGCGCCCTTGATAACGTGGATGTCATGGAGGAAAAAGAAGAAGGCGAGGTCATCAAAGAGGTCGAGGCGCCGATAGTTAAACTCGTCAACGGCATATTCGTTAACGCGATTAAATCAGGAGCAAGCGATATTCACGTTGAACCTTATGAGCATTCACTAAGGGTACGATACCGAGTGGACGGCGTGATGTACACTGTCATGAACCTCCCCACAAAAATTAAGGCGGCTCTTACTTCCAGAATAAAGATAATGTCGAAGCTCGACATCGCAGAGCGAAGGCTTCCCCAGGACGGCAGGATTAAGCTCAAACTAGGCAAAAAGCGCGATATAGATTTCCGCGTCTCCGTGCTTCCGTGCCTTTTCGGTGAAAAAACAGTCCTCAGACTCCTGGATAAAGGGACCCTGCAAGTCGATCTGACCAAACTTGGCTTTGAACAGGCCGCTCTTGATGACTTCATGGATGCGCTCAATAAACCCTACGGGATGATACTGAACACGGGCCCTACGGGCAGCGGCAAGACCACAACCCTTTATTCTGCGCTGAACTATCTCAACAAGCCCGACACAAATATTATGACAGCCGAGGACCCGGTTGAGTTCAATTTCATGGGTATCAACCAAGTCCAGGTGAAGGAAGAAATCGGCCTGACTTTTGCCGCAGCACTGCGGTCTTTTCTGAGACAAGACCCTGACATAATTATGGTAGGTGAGATCAGAGACTTCGAGACCGCTGAGATTGGAGTTAAGGCCGCCCTCACAGGCCATCTCGTGCTGAGCACTCTTCATACAAATGACGCTCCAGGCACCATTAGCAGACTCTTGAATATGGGCATCGAGCCCTTCCTGGTTTCTTCTGCTGTTATATTGATACTGGCGCAGAGGCTAGCCAGAAAGATATGCCAGCAATGCAAGGAAGAAGAGAAAATACCTCCGGCAGCTCTCATCAGTGCAGGCTTTAGCGAGGAAGAGGCAAAAAATGTGAAATGCTACAAGGGCAAGGGATGCCCCACATGCAATGGCACCGGCTATAAAGGCAGAGTCGCTCTTTACGAGGTCATGCCGATTAAGGACGAACTCAAGGAATTGATCCTTGAGGGCGCGTCGACGGCCGAAATAAAGAAGGGGGCGATTCGCCTTGGAATGAAGACTTTGAGGATGAGCGGAATCACCAAGGTTGCAGAAGGGGTAACAACAATGGAAGAGATTATGAGAGTCACTTTCGGAGATTAAAGGAGCAGCTATGGCAAGCATATACGACCTTTTAAAAACCATGATCGAAAAAGGTGCATCTGACCTTCACATAACGACGGGCAGTCCGCCCAGGTTGAGGGTTGACGGGAAACTTATTCCCCTTGACGACCCACCCCTTACACCTGTTGAAACTAAGGCGCTCTGTTACAGTATTTTGACCGACAGCCAGAAGCATAAATTTGAAGAGAATAACGAACTTGATTTGTCTTTCGGGGTTAAGGGGCTCAGCAGGTTCAGGGGCAACGTCTTCATGCAAAGAGGGGCTGTAGCCGGGGCCTTCAGGACGATTCCCTTTGAAATCAGGACATTCACTGACCTGGGACTTCCGGAGATAGTCAACGACCTTGTCAAAAAACCCAGAGGACTTATACTCGTTACCGGCGCCACAGGAAGCGGCAAGTCTACAACTCTGGCAGCTATGGTCGACAGGATCAACTCTGAAAGATATGACCACATTATAACGATAGAAGACCCTATTGAATACCTCCATGGACACAAAAAATGTCTGATTAATCAGCGTGAAGTCAACGCGGACACTTACTCATTTAAAGCTGCCCTGAGATATGTGCTAAGACAGGATCCCGACGTCGTCCTTATCGGCGAGATGAGGGACCTTGAGACTATAGAGGCTGCCCTCACTGTTGCGGAGACAGGCCATTTGACCCTTGCAACCCTCCATACGAACTCGGCTGTGCAGACATTAAACCGTATAATCGATGTATTCCCCCCCCATCAGCAGGAACAGATCAGGGTCCAGCTTTCTTTCGTTCTCGAAGGGATACTGGCTCAGCAGCTTATCCCTAAGAAGACCGGGAGTGGAAGGGCTTTGGCCGTCGAACTTCTCGTACCGAATCCGGCCATCAGGAACCTTATAAGGGAAGACAAGCTACACCAGATATACTCGATGATGCAGACAGGGCAGGCCAAATTCGGCATGCAGACGATGAACCAGTCTCTGGTAGAACTGTACTCAAAAGGGCATCTTTCCTATGAAGATGCGCTGGCAAGATCATTGGTACCTGAGGAATTAATCAATATGCTCCAGAGGATCGCTCACGCTCCGTCTGGACGAGGGAGGTAATATCGAAATGGCTAATGTTTTTGAATGGTCAGGCAAAACCAGTAAGGGGACAGTTGAAACTGGGGAGATGCCTGCCGGCTCAAAAGAAGAGGTGATGGCCCTTCTGAGAAAAAGAAATATTACCCCCACGCTCATAAAAC
>OUUY01000060.1 GCA_900302705.1 Candidatus Sulfobium mesophilum | reverse complement strand
GGAGTATATGCTGAAAAGGATGCTGGACCGACTTCAGTGACGCGGCTTAAGGTACCGCTTTCAAAGCCTTCTGTTTTCCGTGGCGTCGTGGAAAACTCAGTGGCCTTTTTCGGTGAGAGCGAGGATAAGGTATTAAGGAATTATCTATTTGAGACTATAGGGGAGCCGTTGAGTCCTGCCATTATGCTGCTTCCGATAAAGAGGTTCGGCAGGACGGCGATCCTTGTCTATGGAGATTTTGGCGGGAAGGAACCGGTTGCCATCCAAAGTGACTTGCTCGAAATTCTGGCCAGCAGTTCTGGCCTGGTTTTGGAAAATGCACTTTATCGTAAGAAGCTCAGTTTGGCTGTTCAAGGGCGAACAGATGAGAACTCATAAAGACTGACAGCATTCAGGGAGAAAAAAGTAAATGGATATTGCAACCTTCACACAAATTCTTCAAATTGCCTTCGAAAAAAAGGTATCCGATATACATTTTGAAGTGGATAATCCCCCGATATTCAGGGCTCGCGGCCATTTGATCCGGTCTAAGCTGAGCAATCTGACAAAAAAGGATACAGAGTTTATTGCATCTACCGTACTTGAGCAGCATAAAAGAGAACTGCCTGAGGACCTGAAAGAGTTTGATGCCTCATATACTGTAGCAGACGTCGGCCGCTTCAGGGTCAGTATCTTCCGGCAGCGGGGCAATATCGGTCTCGTCATGCGCGTTATCCCTCATCATATCGGCACTTTTGAGGAACTGAATCTGCCGGTGGTCTTGGGCGATGTCACAAAAGCTCCCAACGGGCTCATCCTGGTTTGCGGACCTACCGGCAACGGCAAATCTACAACCCTGGCCTCAATGATCAGGCATATTAATGACAATTTCAATTACAGCGTTATAACAATAGAGGACCCGATAGAATTTATCTTTCATTCGAATAGGAGCTGTATTATCCAGAGGGAGGTGGGTATCGACACTGAAGGTTTTGGGGGGGCATTAAAAGCTGCGATGCGCATGGACCCGGACGTCATCATGGTGGGTGAAATGCGTGACCTGGATACAGTTGACGCATGCATTAAGGCGGCTGAGACCGGTCATCTGGTCCTCTCAACGCTTCATACGCATAACGCTGCCTCCACGATCGGTCGTATGGTGGGATTTTTTCCGTCACAGGTTCAGGAGAACATCCGCCACAGGCTCGCAGAGGTTCTCGTTGCAACCGTGTCGTTGCGGCTCGTCCGGGGGAAAAGTGGGGAAATCGTTGTCCCGGCCATGGAGATTATGCATGCAACGTCCACTATTAAGTCTTGTATACGTGATGGACACCTGGATGATATTGAGCAATATATTGAAAAGGGGCGGGATGAATATCATATGCAGACGCTTGACCAGCATTTGATTCAACTGTGCAGGCAGGATGTGATATCTTTAGAGGAGGCGAAACGCATTTCACGGTCAACCGATCTGGAAAGAAAACTGATTTATTCGTAGAGGATAGATTCTTTCCGCTTCAGACGGCAGTGTCTGTAGATCAGCCCCTCTCACAGCATTGTAACAATCAGAGTGGGCTCACCATCTGCGACCCTTATTTTAATGAGGAGACCTTTGATCCTTAGTCTGTACGGGCCGGGCCCGGAAATGTACGCCACTCAAGATGATTAAGGGCGGACTTAAGTTCCAGAGAATCGGTGGCGCCAGATTTCGCCTAACCCACCTTCATCATTAAAGTAGTAGTTTCCTGGGCTGTCCCTTCACGAAGGAAGCCAATGGAAAGCCAATTTAAATCATCGCAAGGCTGGGTGCTGCGGCATTAGGGAAACGCTCTTTGTGATAATTTTCACGTAACAGCTGAAGTCCAGTAGACTCGTCGGCTGTTACAATATATAATTTCAATAAATAATTTGGTTGCTGAACATCTCGACTGTGGAGGAGACGACATGCAGATAAGTCCGAAAACAAAACTTGACGAACTTTTATTCAGCTACCCCTTTTTAAAGGATTTCCTTATTCAGATGAACCCCCATTTTAAGGCGCTGGACAACCCTCTGATGAGAAAGACGCTGGGCAGGGTGGCTACACTGAGCCGCGTCGCTATGGTTGGAGGGATTGAATTAGGCAAATTGATGGACGACATAGCGGGGGAGATAACAAAGCGCACGGCGGATACGGTTTCCGTTGCCAGGGATGAACAACCGGAGATGATTGCAGGCCCGGAACAAAGAATAGAGGCGCTGAAGGAGATCATAAAAGACTTGCATAAGGGGGTTGACGTAAAGACAGTGAAAAAACGTTTCCTCGAACTGATCAGGGATGTTGCACCAACCGAAATAGCTGAAATGGAGCAGCGCCTTATCACTGAAGGCATGCCGGAAGAGGAAGTAAAGCGGCTCTGTGACGTGCATGTCGAGGTATTTAAGGAAAGCCTGGAGGATAAGGTTGTTCCTGGTTTGCCGGCCGGTCATCCTGTCCACACGTTAATGCTTGAAAATCGAGCGGCTGAGGGGATAGTCAGGCAGATCCAGGCAATCCATGATATCGCAAAAGACGGAGCTCAACTCAACTCATTGCTTGGACAATTGTCTTCAATCGACCTTCATTACGTACGCAAGGAGAACCAGCTCTTTCCAATCCTGGAGGCACATGGCATATCAGGACCATCGAAGGTGATGTGGGCGCTCCACGATGATATAAGAATGATGATGAAAGACGTTATGGGCAAGTCAGAGAAAGGGTCGGTGACCGCACTTGAAGTCAAGGCTCTCATTCACATGATCAACGATATGATTTACAAGGAGGAGCATATACTTTTCCCGATGGCGCTTGAGACGCTTGGCGAAGGAGACTGGGAAAAAGTCAGGAAGGGAGAGGAGGAGGTCGGATTCGCCTGGATCAAACCGGCTAAAGAGTGGAAGCCTTCGGAAGAGGCGTATCAGGAAAAACTGCCGACTGAAAAAGTGGGCAGCCTGACACTTGACACCGGCCTTCTGACGGCCGAACAGATCAACCTACTTCTGAAACATCTGCCTGTGGATATATCATTTGTTGACGAGCAAGACAAGGTGGCTTATTACTCGCAGACAGAGGACAGGATTTTTCCGCGAAGCCCGGGCATAATTGGCAGGACCGTGCAGAACTGCCACCCTTCAAAGAGTGTTCATGTGGTAAACAAAATACTGGAAGAATTCAAGGCCGGCAGAAAAGACAGTTCCGAGTTCTGGATACAGATGAAGGGAAGGTTTATACACATCCGGTATTTCGCGGTCCGTGATGACAAAGGCATATATCGTGGGACCCTTGAAGTAAGTCAGGACGTTACGCCCATCAGGGGGCTCCAAGGTCAGAAAAGGCTGCTGGAGTGGGACTGAAATGTTTGGTTGACGAGGCCATGTAAAATTCGATATATATATATATATATCTGATATGACCGAGATTATCAGCGATACAGTGGGCTTTTTTTCCTCTTTTGCTGAATCCAGTCCTGTCATATTTTATGGGGTGCTCGCAGCTATTGCATTTCTGATTTACCGAAGACCTAAGTTTTTTCTGATCACGTTAACTATCGTTCTCCTTGTTGCCGGGGTCGTATATATAATTATGGAGATGGCGTCGACGGGGATGTCAAAAAAGCGGCAAATGATTGATCAGAAAGCCCCTGCAGAAAATGTGTGCAGACTGCCGCGGCTAGATCTGTAACTACTGAAAAAGGGCCAACCCCTCCCGAGCTTGGCCCTTTTTGCTGTTTGAGTTTAGCCTGTAAACTGAATCAGCCGCCGATATCACTCAGCGATATGTCATCCGACATCCTTGGGGACTGCTCAGGCCAAATGACCTCATGCCCACGCTCCTTCTCTGGCTGCCAGTTTGTCATGCACGCCTTTGTAAGTCCCTCTATCCTGTCATTAAGTTCGTCGGAGATCATATGGAGTTCGTTAACTTCAAAAAAGACCTTTTCCTTGTAACCTGTTGACGCATGGTCCAGTTTGTTGACAACGCCGTCTACTCTAGACTTCCATCCTGCCAGTTCCGCTGTTACGTTTGTGCAATAATCTCTGATTTCCATGGTATACTCCTTTTTTTCTGGACATCCATCTATGTCCCTGATTTATATCTTTCTATGTTGATATAAGAATAGTCTGTTTAGGAGAGAATTTCAAAGGCAAATGATGACTTTATTGGGATAATTACGACAGAAAACAGGCTATTTAGGACTAAATTTATCCGATTCTATACAAATAGCTCTGTTGCCGCCTGATGACACAAGTTAGCATCAAGAAGTCGGATATACTCATTGGGAAGTATATTGGATGGCTGACTTTGCATGAAACAGTCCGGCCATGAAAAACCCATGGAATAAAAGGCAATGGGAAAATAATAAATTACTCATGTTTAAAGGGTGTTATAATGATATTATAAAAAAACACTTTAATAATATCTTTTACAAATATACCGGATCATCAGGCAGGAGTGTAAGCCTCTCACAACCCGAATTAGTGACAGCATATGTATTTTCTATTCCGACTGCCCCTTTCTCCGGAAAGACGAATTTTGGCTCGATGGCAACGGTATGTCCCGCAGCAATAAGAGACTTGAATTTTTGTGCAAGTACAGGGAACTCATCAAGTTCAAGACCGACGCCGTGCCCTACAAATTTTGCGCGCTCACCTGAATATCCCATGAAATTATCAGCCAGACCTGCCGAAGCGGCCAGGGAAGAGGCACCTGTAAATAGTTCCTCGCACACATTTCCAGGTCTCAGGTTCTCTTGAAGCCATTTCTGAATCTCAATAGAGAGGCTGAACGCCCTTTCCAAATCAGGGTCGAGTCCACCGAAGGCAAAGATCCTGGTCATGTCAACGATGTATCCGTTGTAAATGAGACCATAGTCGATCATGATCGGTTCGCCTTCACGTATCGGCTTTATGGAAGATCCGTAAGGTGCTGCCCTGGACAGCCCCTTGCCGGTGACAGCGCCGTCAAAGCAGCCTTCCATCGCCGCGTTCTCACCTGACACAGCCAGCCCCATTATTTCCTGGTGAAATGCGCGGATGCGAAGATACCCGTCGCTGCCGGACTTTCTCAACAAATATTCGAACTCGGCGGCGAGGTCCAGTTCCCTCATTCCACGTTTCAGAATATCAGGCACCTTAGCAAAAACATCGCAGAGGATCTTAGCGCTGGTGCGCATCTGCTCAATCTCCCATGCAGATTTTATGGAGCGGAGTTCCCGATTGATCGCAGATATGTCTATAAATTCCTTCCCTGTCAGGATATTAGAATAAAAGTGGTACTGCTGGACTGGCAGCACGTCAAAGGTAAGGCCGATCCGGATGGCGGCATTGCCGAAAAAGGCGGGTATTTCCATGCGTGCAGGGAAGGGACGCACGTCTTCGATAAGGCTGTCCTTTAATGCCCGCTGAAAACTCTTTTTTACAAAAAGTGTGGGCCTACCTTCAACAGGGACCCAAAGAGCTGAGTTCTGCCTGGCACCTGTAAAGTAGTATACATCTATCGGATACAGCAACAGCGCGCCATCAATGCCCTGCTTTTCGAGTCGAACCCTCAGGTTATGCAGTCTCTGATCGATTTCTGTCGTTGGTACAGCCGTGCTCATTATGTTCAAAAATCCCTGACCGCTATTATACGAAATTAGCCTATCAGATATCAGCTCAGAAGAGCATACTTTTTTCCTGCCGTTAGGCCTATGGAGGAAGGGATACGAAGGCATAGAGCGAAGCAATGGAGAACTTTTGCGGCAGGCTAGCGGCCTGGATAACCCCGCTTCTTTTTTTTCGCTATTTAAATTAAAATAATTGTATTCAGGGGAAAGGATTGTGATACGGCGCAAGATTGACAAGCTGCCCGCAAATTCGAGGATGAACACCCTGGCAGAAGCAAGGAAAACTATAGTTTCATTTTTTTCGAGGTTTCCCTCGGACTCTCATCGTCCTGAACTGACTTATTCCAGCCCGATGCCGCTTTTCAGACTCGAGAAATGTCATGAGAAACACACTCATCTTTTGAAAAAAAAGGACTTGATAAATGCCGGCCCGATTATTAACTATTTTATACACAATTCAGGACAGGTTGCCTACATGGCAGGGGATGCAGTCAACAATTTTTATATCCATAGGAAAAGGAGATATAGCAGAATTAACATCCTTGTCGTTTTGACGACATCTGATATGGAGAAATACTCAGGTATCCTGAATAACATTATTTCCTCAAACGACGGTGCCTTTTCGATGGGGCAGAAATACTGGGTCAGGAAAAACAGGGGTGAAGGCTGTTTCAGGGATATTGCGCAGGCAAGATACGTCATAGAGCCAAGACTTGAAAGCATTGAAAAGCTTTTGTTTTTGTTCAGGCCTGCGGCTATAGAACTGGATCTGATTACACAGAACAGGTTTTCAGCTGCGTTTGGTATGGATGTAGCAGATGAGCCTAGTGGTCAGATTTAGAAGGAACCTGGTGAAATGACCAACTTAAGTGAAATTTCCGCCATTAAGCTGAGCTGGTCAAGACGTCCGAAAGATTCCTGCCAAGCTGGCCTAGTATCCCACGGCCTCTTTCTGTTCCGACTCTCCATCGATGAGAAATGGGTATCCAACGCCATTTTTACAAGAAGAGTGCGCCTTTCGTTTAGTGGAAGGGTCAGGTAGAGTGAGGATTCCATCAGGATTGAAATAAGTTTTTTTCTTCTCGCATGCTCATTTAATTGTGCCTCTGCTTTATCACTAGCAAACTGTGTGCCGGCGAAAAGGATAAGGATAGCGGTGTGAACAACCTATCCAACCAAAAGCTTTTACAGGTAGAAGTATTTGTGCGCTGCGCTTAGCTAGACAGGAAGTAAAGTCTTACATCTCAGGAGCATTGGTCTAAGGTGGCGCCTTCCAGTTGGTGTATTTCTTCGCAGGATTTGAAGTCTTCCCTGAATATGGTCAGAACAAGGAAAGGGATGACCTCGGCCAGGTATGCGACTACTGTTGCCCAAAAAGCCATTATTAAAAGGACGTGCCATGGGTCCACGTTACGTTCTGCTGCATAAGATATCAGCATGTAAAAAAGAGTAAAGAAAACTCCCCAGACAATGGGGATGACAGCTGCCAGCGGGATCAGCAATCTGTAAGGTTTATTGCTTGCCAATTTCCAGACTATGGCGGCGAAGACGAGATATGGGACGAAGACTCGGAAGGCATTAAATAAGTTATTAATTATAAAGGCGGAGCCCTCTTTATATAATGCGGAGAAAAGAAGCAGACAGATGCACCATAAAACAAATGGAAACAACAAAGATAACTGAAAGAATCTTGATTGTGTCATATTCCTGTTCCTCGCAAGAGTTTAGTTTCTTCCTTCAACCAAGGAATACCTGGAACTTGGTTCCCAACACTTTTGATACCTTAAAAAGATCCGGACGTGGTTGTCAACGTGAAGTCAGAATTAGTATTTCTTATAAACGTATAGATTGACTTTGGGATTCCGGCGGTACTAATCTTTAGGTAGAGATATAGATTACTATACTGAGGAGGTCGTCATGGGAACAGAGATCTTGTTTGCGGGTCCGGCGATAGAAATTGACGGCGTTAAATACCATCATCATGTTAATGGCGGCGGTCTGGTAGCCGAGACCGCATATGTTGCTGACACAGCATTCATAGGTCCTTTTGCAAAGGTTTGTGGCAAGGCAAGTATCTCTGGTGAGGCATTTGTCTTTGGCAATGCCTGGATATTCGATAATGCTGAAGTATGTGATAACGCCCAGGTTTTTGGCAATGCAAAAGTTTTCGGCAATGCCAGGGTTAGCGGGAATGCAAAGATCTACGGCTTTGCATCGGTTTACGGCAATGCAAACGTGACAGACTTTGCAGAGGTTTGTGATTTTGCAGATGTGTCCGGCAGCAGCATGGTTTGCTTGAAGACGAGGGTCGAAGGCAGAACAAAAATAAATGAAGACGGCAAAGCTGAAACATGTGACATAAAGCCGCAACCTGCAAAGGAAGAAGGAATCCCCGACAGTCCTTTGAGGTCACCTTTCGCCTGTTTAGCTAATCGGCGCAAAACCCCGTCTCATCATGTTTTCAGCTATGCACCTGGGGTTCATAAACTGAAGTAGATAATCGGGCCCACCGGCTTTTGAGCCGACTCCGGACATGCCGGAGCCTCCGAATGGCTGTCTGCCCACGAGCGCGCCTGTTATCTTCCTGTTGATGTAGAGATTACCCACGGCAAAGCGCTGACACGCTTTATTTATGTTAAGGGGATTCCTCGAAAAAATGCCCCCGGTCAGGGCATATTGAGAGTTGTTTGCTATTTCAATTGCCTCATCTATGTCCTGTGCTCTGATGACAGCAATTACCGGTCCGAAAATTTCTTCCTGCGCCAGGGCAGACGAGGGATTTACGCCAACGAATATTACGGGTCCCGCAAAAAACCCTTTGCCATCGACTTCCCGGGAAAAAAACAGGCTGGCCTCTTTTTTCCCGACCTCAATAAAATTTTGTATCTTCTTAAGAGCGCTATTATCGATTACCGGCCCAATCAGTGTGGCTGGGTCTTCAGGCAAGCCAGCTCTCAGACTTTCAATTGCGGACCTCAGTCTTCCGAGGAACTCATCATGAATATCGCCGACAGTAATGACCCTGGAACACGCTGAACATTTTTGCCCCTGAAACTCTAAAGCAGATTCAAGCACCCCTTTCACAGTCTCATCAAGTTCAGCCGTCTCGTCGATAATTATCGCGTTTTTGCCGCCCATCTCCGCGATGACCTTCTTGATGTTTCTTCGGCCTTCAGAAGTTTCTGCAGCGAGTTTTATCAAACGAAGTCCTACATCTTTCGAACCGGTAAATGCGATGAGGTCCACTGCCTTATGTGTAACCAGATATTCTCCTACTTCCTGGCCTGGCCCCGGAAGATACTGAAGTACTCCGTTGGGAAGGCCTGCGTCTTTAAACGCATCGACAAGCCGTCGCCCTGTCACTGGTGAAAACCCCGAAGGCTTAAAGATGACGCAATTACCTGATACGAGGGCCGCAGCAACCATGCCGGTGGATATGGCCAAAGGGAAATTCCAAGGCGATATGACGAGACAGATGCCCCTCGGCTCATAGAAATATGAATTAGATTCGCCGGGATAATGTCCGAGGTTTACCGGCCTGCCAAGGCGGATCATCTCGCGGCCATAGAATTCGAGATAATCGATGGCTTCCACAATATCTCCGTCTGCGTCTTTCCAGGTTTTTCCGACCTCGTAGACCTCCAGGGCAGCCAACTCGAACCTGCGCTTCCTGAACTCAGCAGCGGTCCTGAACAAGAAATCCGCTCTGTCTTCCGGGGCAGTGCTCCTCCATGAATCCCACGCCTTAACAGCTGCGGCCGCAGCCTGTTCAGCGTCGTTTCGGTCGGTAGAGGAAACCCTCCCCACTATTTCTTCAAGGTCCGCAGGATTGAGTGAAACAATCTCTTTTTCCCTGAAAATATCTTTGCCGTCTATATGGATGGGATATCTTTTGCCAAAGGCCTCCCTCTCTGACTGCAATGCTTCGCGCATTTTTTCCCTGTTTTCGGCCCTCGAGAAATCGAGAGGGGGCTCGTTTCTGAATTCCACCGGGAGTTTTTCCCAGGTCCGGTGAGGCTTAGGTTCGGGAGGGTTGATTATTTCGTCATAGCTCCTGTTCTCTGCGAAAAAACCTCTCAGGAAAGATACATTTGATGTATTTTCGAGAAGGCGTCTTACAAGGTAGGCCATTCCAGGAAGGAGATCGCCAACTGGCAGATATACCCTTATTCTGTACCCCATTTTTTTCAGTTGCCTGCGCAATGGTTCGCCCATACCATGAAGCATTTGAAACTCAAGCGCGTTATTAGGAAGATTTGAGACCTCTCCAAGCGCGATTGCATGACTGATACTCCTGATATTATGGGTAGCGATAACTGGTCTGACAAATTCAGCGTTTTCGATAAGTATCCTGGTGAGTACTTCGAAGTTATTATCTGTATCCTCTTTGTTCTCAAACACCGGCAGAGGCCATCCCTTCTGCATGTTATAAACCGTCTCGTAATCATGATAAGCGCCCTTTACCAGGCGAACGGAAACCCGCCTCTTCTTTTTTCGTGCCCATGCGATCAGGCCGAGAAGGTCTGTCCTGGATTCTTTCAAATAGGCCTGTATAGCTATGCCCGCGTAAGGATAATCCCCGAATTCCTCCATCACCTGCTTAAAGGTCTCTATAACAAGGTCTTTGCAATAGTATTGCTCCATGTCGAAGCATAAAGATGCCTTTGTACTGCGGGCCGTGGCAACGATCGGTCTGATGCTCTCCTTTGCACTTGCGATCGAACCGTCCCAATTGACAGGATCCAGCTGGCTATGGAGGGAAGTCACTTTAAATGAAATTTCGAACCTGGGAAGCTGACCTTTATCATCGTTCTCTAAAAGAGCATCATGGTTCCACTTCGCAGCCACTGGTGCAAGTGTCTCCATCAGTTGCAAGTATCTGAGCATATATTGGCCGGCTTCTTTGTCGCTGAGAACTTCTTCGCCGAGAAAATCAATACTGCCTGCAAAACCGTCTTCCCAGAGGGTCCCCAGTACTTTTATCGCATCATGGTGATCCTCTCCCGCAATGAACTGGCCGGCGATGGATCTGACGCCTGCCTTTATCATTTTGGAGGCAACAACAGGCATGAAACCCCTCGAGATGCGATCGATCCCTTTACGTATGATAAGCGGTGCGCCGGGCAGGCCCGAAAAATATTCCTGCAATAAACCAACTATGAGATCTGAAGTCTTAAGGGAAGGCAGCACGTCTATGTATCTGAATAGGTTCAGTCTGAACTCGGCGTCCTTCATCGCATGGTCCATCAGCCTTCCCATCCATCTCCTTTTATTGAAGATTGAAGGGACGTCGCCTGCCAGACCATAAAGCCCGCGGCCGATCTCTCTAATTCTTTTTTCCAGATCGCCGTAAATCTTCATTACCCCTGAAAAGCTGCTTGTTCATAACCCGCGATAAAACTTCATCATCTCCTTAACGCCGTCCTTAAGAGAAAACTCCGGCTGCCAGTTAAGAACTGCCTTTGACCTGGAATTATCGAAGAAGAGGTCATTTGAAAAGTAGTTTAGATATTGCAGGGGATCGACTTTAATACCTATCAAGCCCGAAAGAATATCCAGTGGCACTGCGGGAATTTTCAAAAGCAGCGGAGGGATTGCAATTATCCTCAACTTCTTGCCGAGGAGTTCCGCTATCGCAGTCAGGAAATCCAGCCAGCTGTGACGAAAGCCGTCCGTCAGGTTTAATACCTGTCCTTTAGCAGAGGGACTGAGGCCGGAAAGATAAATTGCATTGGCGACGTCCTTAACGTAAATGAGGGGGGCCAGGTTTTCGGCATTGCCGATAAATGGAAATCCTATCGGGCCTAATCTATCGATGGTAGTTATGAATCCGCCCATATGCCTCGACCCGGGACCATAGACAGGGGCGGGTCTGATAATGACGAATTCGCAGGCGCAAGAGCTCATAATAAATCTTTCACATGCCCGTTTATACGAGGTGTAATGGTCTTCCAATATTGCCTTGGGTTCAGTATTCTCGTCGGCCGGGGTTTCAGACGGGATTCCGGCGACGGTAATGGAACTTATGAAGACCAGCCGTTTTACTTCTTTTTGCCGCACCACTGCGATTATATGCTCCATAAGTTTGATGTTATTAAGGGAGGCCGTCTGGTTGAAGTTCTTGATCTCACCGATGTGGAAGAAGACATCCATTTTGTCCATGGCACTCACCACCGAAGGAAAGTCCCTAAGGTCGCCATGAAATATCTCTGCATCTTTTCCCTTCAGCCTCTCAGGAAGCTCCCGCCTTCTTGAAAACAGACGCACAGAATGTCCGTTTTGTAAAAGAAGATCCACGACGCCGTTTCCCACAAACCCGGTCCCGCCAGTGACAAGTGCCTTCATCATCTCACCCTCGGTCGCAAGTGAAACGGCCCGATGGTTTTTTCCCCTATCTCCGGTTTAACATCCACGGACGCGATCACTTTGTCGTCCTTTATTATGTAATGCACCTCCAAAACATCGCCGTAAGAAGAGTCGAGGGCCGAATATATCGGCCTCAACTCATAGCCGACAACTCTCCCCTCATAGTCAAGTACCTTGCTTAACTGAGAGCGCTGGAAGGAAGAATGAAATTTGACGAACCCTTCAGCTTCCTCAATGGCGGCATCGGCAGGGATACCCTTCTTGAGGGTGTAATCGAATTCAGCCGCGTAGAGCTCGAAGACATACCTACCTCCCTGCGGTATGAGGAAGGCGATATTTTTGAAGTCATCGGAATACCTATGGCCGTATAGAAACAGATCATATGTTCCTGCCATCTCTTCCGGCCTTGCGCTGACTGTAGTGAGATATTGTGGTCCGGCGCATGAGCTGATGCAGACCATCCCCATAAGGATGACAATTTTAATTTTCCCCCAAGGCATATTCAAATTATAGGCCATTTCTTTGCCAAATGCATTATGGCCCACAAATGTGCGAGTCGGAATTTTCAGCTTGTATGTTTCTTTATCACGGTGCGCGCTACCGCCTCTTGCGCGGAGTCGGCATCCCAAAAAGCCGAGATTTTTGCGGGGCCTTTGATCCCGTCCAGAAGATATGGGCTTCCGAAGGAGATGACGAGTTCGCTTCTTCTTTCAAGCTGCGAAAGAGCCTCATAAAGCCAGTTGCCGGAGCCTCCTTTCCATCCCTTGGTCTCTGAAAAAATCGCCACTATGACTGGAATATCTTCGGGCAGGAGAAGTCTTTTATCTTTGGATGCGCGACTGACAATCCGATATTTCATTCCCCGCATCCCTTTCCTGAGGTTTCTTATCAGGGTGTTTCCTTTATCTTCGTCCTCATCGTTAAGGATAACGAGAAAAGGAGTTTTCCGAAGGACGAACCTGCCACTGGAAATAATCGACCTATCCGTCAGTGTCCCGGAGAGCCTTTTGTCTTTATCGAAGTCGGGCCGGGCCGAAACAGGAGCGCTGAGAATACTCCGACGAAATGCTTCGATCCTGCCAGGATCAAAGCATTTCTTTCTGGCACCCATGAAAGAGACCACTCCTTCGACGTCAGTGGGATGAAGCACAAGATCAACACCGGCATCGAGAGCCATGAAAGAAGCCTTTTCCTCAGAGTACGCGCCGATGCCGCCCATATTCATAGCATCAGTTATCAGCATGCCGTCGTAACCCATGTCTTCTCTTAAGAACCGCACTGCTTTTTTCGAAAATGATACGGGTAGCTGCGATTGGTCAAGCGCAGGCACCGAAAGGTGGCCGAGCATGATCATCCCGACACCTGCTTTTATAGCAGCCTTAAAGGGCTTTAGCTCGTTCCTCTTCAGGTTTATCAATTTATGACGTATTACAGGCAGCCTAATGTGGGAGTCGACTTCGGTGTCTCCGTGGCCGGGAAAATGTTTTCCACAGGCGGCGATGCCGTTTTTCTGCAGAGTTCTGATCATCTCCGCACCGAAAAGGGAAACGGTCTTTTCTTCTTCCCCGAAGGCCCTTGTTGCAATGATCGGATTTTTTGGATTTGTATTTATGTCCAGTACAGGCGCAAGTATCGTATTAATGCCGGCATAGGCGGCCTCACCGGCCATGGCAGTAAAAATCTTCCTTAGCAATGGCAGGTTATAAATCGCCTTTCCTCCTTTTTTTGTCACTGCTTTTGCAAGAGCCATGGCAGGCGGAAACTGCGTTCCTCCCTGTACCTGCTGTCCCAGACCGCGTTCCAGGTCAGACGCAATTATAAGTGGGATTTCCGATTCGTCCTGAAGTTCCTTTATATACTTCCTCATCTCATCCAGCCTGCCGCCGAAGATGATGAAGCCGGCTATTCCTTTTTTGACAAGCGACAGGTGATTAGGGAAATCTTTCTTTACCGATTTACCGTTAAGGCGTGGGATAAGAAACTGGTAATAGTTCTGCATGGCTTATTATACCTAAGGAGTTTCCATAAAACAGATAGCCGTCTAATACCGTCAAGAAGCCTCCATTTGTGCTAGGACGGCGTTCTCTCTCATTCTCACTTCGTTCCGAGGCACCGGCGCGCATCACCAAAAAGGCGATGCAATACGCGCCGCTGAAACCGTTCGAATGCGTCCCCGCGCAAATTAAATGGTTGATTCTGGTTCGCTTGCTTGTGGGAAATGATAGTCGTTGGCGATCTTTGACAGTCGAGTCACCAAGCTGGTTAATGGACCTTCCGGTAATGTTGCTAAATGTGAAGTTGAGTATTTACAATTTTACTATGAGGGCTGTAAATGCAACTGCAGCATCGCTCAGCATTCTGGCGCTGTTTTTTTTCTCGTGTTCAAAGATGCCTGTGTATCCTCAGGCGCCGTTTGACGGCGTAGGTGTCAGGGTCGCGTTAAAAGAACTGCAGGAGAAGAAGCCTGTTTTTTATACCTTCTTTGATGGAAAAAACAGCATAAACTATTTTGTTTTGAAACTCGACGGCTCTTATCAATCCTATTTCGATGCCTGCGCGAAGTGTTATCAGAAGAAAATGGGATACAGACTGGCGGGCAACCGCGTCGTATGCAGGGCGTGCGATGTGAACTATTCTTTACATGATTTGAAAGAAGGCATCGGAAGCTGTTATCCTATCAGACTTGAAGGCAGGGTAGACGGCGACGTCTATGTGATAGACAGGAAGGCGATCCTGGGCGGGGGAAAATATTTTTAGGCAGTGTTTACCTATTGGTTTTTTCATCTTATTGATTCAGGAGTGTAATAATGGGTTTTTTTGAAAGGCTCAAAGAGGGATTAAGTAAGACTAAAAAAGGTTTTGTAGAAAAAGTTGAATCGATTTTTTCAGGCCGTCAGGTCGATGAACAGACACTGGAAGAGCTGGAGGAGACCCTCATCCTGTCTGATGTTGGGGGAAACAATGCGGCTGAAATAGTAGGGCATCTTAAGGAGAAGGCGGACAGGGGAGAGATGAGGGAGGCCAGCTCCGTAAAGGACTTTTTGAAAAAAGAGATGGTATCTATGCTCGGCAGACCGCAAAATGTGGTCGTCTTTGGAGAAAAACCTTTTGTGATTCTGGCGATCGGCGTCAATGGCGTTGGAAAGACAACTACTATAGGGAAACTAGCAAGCAGGTTTCGCGAACAGGGGTATTCTGTAATTCTGGCAGCCGGAGATACTTTCCGGGCCGCTGCGATAGAGCAGCTTGAGATCTGGGCTGGAAGGAGCGGCGTTCAGTTGGTGAAACATCAAAGCGGCTCAGATCCTTCTGCCGTCGTGTTCGACGCTATCGAGGCTGCAAAGGCACGTGGCATCGATGTTGTGATTATAGATACTGCGGGTCGGCTTCACACGAAAAGCCCTCTTATGGAAGAGTTGAAAAAGGTGAAGAGGGTGTGCGGGAAGGCGATGGCGGGTGCGCCCCATGAGATACTCCTCGTTGTCGATGCGACAAACGGGCAAAATGCGCTGAGGCAGGCCCAAATGTTCAACGAAGCGATCGGCGTAACCGGCATTGCTCTCACTAAACTCGACGGTACTGCAAAGGGCGGGATTGTTTTCGCAATCAAAAAAGAACTGAACATACCGGTGAAACTTATCGGTGTGGGCGAAGGGATTGAAGATCTGCAGGATTTTGTTCCTGAGGACTTTGTGCGCGCATTGTTTGAGTAGCAGTTTGGAACTCAGGAGTTATTCAACAAACTCCCCTTTTTCCCCTCCTTGGCAAAGGAGGGAATGGGGGAGGTGAAGGCTGTAACAGCTTGCCGTTTGGGAACCGGTATTTTTGCAAACTAAAACGTATTCGGGTCCTCAGGTGGCAGTGAAGCCTCGTCAAAGGGCATAACCCCGAGCTGGGTCATCACTGATTCCACGCCTTCCAATATCCATCTGTAGTCGTATCCCGGCATCTCCCCGGAAGCCTGCTCCTCCACCACCTTGTCGAAAGCAGCATAATCGAATTTTCCATCAAGCACCCCTGAACGGATCAGCACGGCATAAAGTGTCTTATCGTCCTTAAGATCTTCGCCCTCACGGATATCGAGTCCCTTCCTCCTGTCAAGCGACATTATATAGGATTCCATCGCAAAGAGGAGGGCGTCGTACAGAGTAACAATACCTGAGGATATCTTGTCCTGGCGCAGCCGCCTTCGTCCTGCCCGTATGTGAAGCCTGGCGCGCATCATTGCGCCTTCTTCCGTCTTAAAGCTGTCTTCAGTATTCATCAGGCCGAAGTGTGGCATATGTCAGGCCTGCTTCAAACCTTTTTCGTTTTCGCTCTTGAAATATCCCAGTCTGTCCATCTCCTCAAAAGCCCACTTGTCAGCGAGGAGGTCATCGTCGACTTCAGGCAGGCTGTAAGCATATTCATTGAGAAAGAGGAATGCCAGTTTTTTGTGAGGAGTGTCCAGCATATCTGTCTTACTCACCGCGATGCTTGTGACCTGATTGCGTATCCCTACTGCCCTTATCCGTTTCTCCATTACCTCATCGGGAATGTTTTCCCTTATAAGCATCCTGCATGCCTGACCGTTTTCCATGACCAGTTTAATCGGCTTATCCCTGTCCGGTTCAGATATGCCATGTTCCTTACACCAATCGGCAATGTTATCAACGAAGAAGATGTCTTCGGGGCGAAGACACCGCTGCTCCATTAGATATCTGAAGAGTTCGTGGTATTGAGTCGCTTTCATCTTCCGGGTCTCCTCTCCTTCCGGGTCTGCTAAAACGTACTGATTAAAGACTACCACTGTGAAAGAAGTTGTCAAGGCGGCTAAACCAGGCTCTGTTGACAACCCGGAAGCACGTAGTACCATGGAATAAACAGCGCTGATATTTTTTAGTTTTGGGACTGGAATGGTTATATGATGAAAAAATATTGCACGTTTGATTTTATGCTCTTATTTCTCTTCTTTTTGACGGTGGTCATGAAGTCTGCCGGCGGCGGTGTTCCCTATGATCCAAACCCGCCTTTCAAACAGGACCTGCTTGAATTAATGAACGCAGAAAAAGAAGCTACACTTTTTGAGCCCAGAAATCCTTATAACATATTCATTAATTATTAGCTTGGCATGCACTGCGGCGGGTTCGATGTTTCTTATTGTTGCGTGATCCCTCCCTATAATAGTATCCAGGCGCAGGCAATCAAATCGGGAAAAGACGGTGGCGTTCCAAGAATGCTTTCCCCGGACGATGGAATCTCCCTCTCCTATTCCATCCTGGACAACAGCTATAGCGAGGGCAATAAGATGAAGTACTGGCTGGTGGCCAAGGACATTGGCGGAAACGGCAAGATGGATGAACCTGGCGATAACATGGCTAATTATGTCTGGACGCATCTCTTTATTTACAAGGATTTGGAGGGTACAGTTCCCGAGGACTGGAGAACTACGAAAAGACTCCGTGTAGGAAAAGACATCCAGGTGCCGATAGACTCGGGGCCCACAGGCAAGAGCATATCCGGCGGAAATCTCTCTTATTCAGGCGACAAGGGTGGTAGTAAGGTTTTAACGGACTCGCTTATTCCTGAGGTCAAGAATGTAACGCTGACTCTCACGTCGTCATATATCTGGGATGCACTGGGCCTGCCCCTTACAGCATTCAACGACAGCAGACGAAAAGGCACAATCCGAACAGTTACCAACTCCGATTTTCAACCTTATCAGCGTGCCGTTGTGGAACTTCGTGACAGGACCGGAAGCCCCGTAATTGCTGGCGGAAAAAAGGTCGCTTTTTTCGGGACAAACCCGGTCGATTTTCCAAACTGCCATGTCTGTCACTCGGGCAACGGCAGGGCCGCGAAGCTTTCACGCAAGGAAGGTCTGACGTATCTCGATAAAGAATACGGGTATTGGAAGAAGAATTATCCTGACATATCAGATTTCATGGCGAGGCAGTCTCAGACGACAATCGGCATCCTTGATCTGCATGACAGGCGCACCGGGACGACCTTTCTCAAAGAGTATAATCAGGATGCTTCATCCAACAGACTCGGGTCGGTCGGATCAGTTTACTGCGCAGACTGCCATGGCGATAATATCTCCGGCAACCTTCAATCTCCGAGGCCGGGGGCAACCGGCTATAAAGTAGTCAGAGCGCGGCAGTTAAGCGAAGTTATACACGAGGTCCATCACCGGGTGGTCCCGATGCCTGACAAGGCCGGACGACCGCAAAACTGTCAGGCATGCCATCCCTCGCACTGGCAGATTCAAGAGATGAATGATCCCGCAAGTAATCCTTTTGGAGTCGTCGACGAAGAAGGAAACCCGAGGTTCTCTGACAGCGATGTAAGGACTTCCGGGGGAGGGTGTTATCTTCGCAGGGACGCGCATACAAACCCGGGCGTTAAGCCTCCTTTCTTCCTCAATGAGATTGGGAAGTGGTATCTCAAAGAAGTCAGTATGAAGGACGAAACGGGGAGGGCGGTGCCTGAAATGAGAGGCATGTATTGTTCCAACTGCCACAGCCCTCTTTCCCAGGAGCTGTATAGACAGGATAATCTCTCGGACGCCGCCTCGCAAACTGGTGTTACTCTGACGAACAGGCCCATGGCCGAGATAATTAAGGCTACTACATGGGGCGATATAAAGAAATTTAAGGAAAGTTTTGCTGATCCAATCGTCGATACGGACGACGGAGCACTTCTTACTTATTACTCTAAACACACGGGAGTGGCGCTAGTAAGGGCGATCAAGGGGAAGGGAGGCAAACTCAAACTGCTGCCCTGGAACGCCGGAGAAGGAGAGGCAGTCTCCTATGACGCTGTCTCAGCCGGCAAAGACTGGTGGTTGTCCGGCAGCGAGCCTCACTGCGCCGACTGCCATATTGCGCCGTTTGTGGAGAGTGAAGGAGGCAAGTATTTTCCCATTGACCAGCCGAACAAGTACTCGCTTTATCGTTATTCCAAGGCTCACGGAAACATCGCGTGTCAGTCATGTCACGAATCAATCCACGGGTTGTACCCGGTGAGATATGAAGGGTCAAAAGGCACAGTCGATCTGACAACACATGAACAGGCCTTGCAGTTCAGTCCCGACGGGAAGTATGCCGGGCCTGTTACCTGCGGGGCGTGTCACAGAACCAACTCAAAAGGAGTTCCCGTTCAGTTGAAAGACAGCGGATACTATAAGGACTACTGGGCTGCCGTCACACTGGTACATTTTATGAGAGAAGGCGATCAGAAATTAGCTGTTACGGAGCTAATCAGGAAGTTTCCATATGAAAGGTCAAGCGATATAGTGGCAAGGGGGTGGAAGTGAAATATCACAGGCTGTATCCTATTTGTCCCTGGACGGACAGAGAGAATAAAGGACGCACTCTTTGTGTTTAGGCTTCTTCGCCTGGCATATATTCCTGCCGTGAAAGATCAGAAGATGGGATAAGTTGCCCCAATCCTCCTTCGGCGTTATAGCCATCAGGTCTTTCTCTATCTTAACGGGGTCTTCATATTTCGTCAGACCCAGCCGACCGGCAAGTCTCTTAACATGCGTGTCTACCGCGATGCCTTCGTTTATTCCATAAGCATCTGAAAGTACAATATTGGCAGTCTTCCGCGCTACGCCGGGAAGAGTCGTGAGTTCCTCCATGGTCCTTGGCACGTTCGAATGGAACTTTTCAATAATAATCCTGGCAGAGGCCTGGATGTTCTTTGCCTTATTGTTGTAAAAATTTATTGAACTTAAATCCTTCTGAAGGGTCTCAAGCGAAATGTCAGCATAATCTCTTATCGTTTTATATTTCCGGAACAAGGCCTTCGTAACCCTGTTTACGTGCACATCCGTTGTCTGTGCTGAGAGTATGGTGGCTACCAGAAGCTCAAACGGCGTCTTAAACCTAAGGGCTGTAACCACTTTCGGATATTCCTTTTTTAGCCTTTTTATGATCTCAAGCAGCTTTTCTGTTTCTTTTGCAGCCATAAGGCCTCCTGATCATTTCTAAGTATAACAGTAATCCGGACATCTGCAAGTGCATGGGCACAGAGGGCATTCCTGTGATGGAGAAGGCGAAGCCCGGGTCCTTTTGGACAGGCCCCGCCGTTTATGGTTCAAAAAATATTGTTAAGGCTCCAGAAAAAAGCAGATTTGCAAAATCCCGATAAAGTCGGAAAAAATGTATGTCCCTGTAATGTCGTTTCTTTTTTGTCCGTCAAATGTTATCGCACCGGTAATAACCCCCTGGCCCCCGTGATTCCGACGACCGTATTTGAGGATTGACCAAACACTGTCAATGATAAGGCGACCACGATAACGGTTTCCTCCGATGCCACGAAAGTGAGTGCCCCGAATGACTGGCTTGTGTATTTTGAGATGCCGCGACCAACAACTGCACCGCTACTTTCCAGATCATAGCTTGCCACTTCAGTAAGATTCTCCGGAGAAGACAGTGGATTATCTTCGGCAATATTGACTACATCAACTATGACTGTTGCCTCTGCACATGGATCTGCCAGAGCTGCCGCGACGGATGGGAATGAGGCAAATGTCTCGATTAACACTAAAGAAAACAGAAACAATAATCCTTTTTTCATAACTTCCTCCTCTGATTATCAATAATTTTTTAATGCTTCAAAAAAAACTTAAGAAAGATCTGATACAAAATTCTATATCCACCCTTTTTTCCTGACAGGATGCTGAAAATGTTTTTGATCTGGTTCGTAGAAGAAGAAACGGACGTCCGGCAGTTTTCCAAACAATGATTCCACGTGAAATCAAGCAAAACTGCAAACATTTTTTTAAAATCCAGTTTATTTTCCTGCACATTTATGCTTCTGTCAACAGAAGCCCTGTGATAGAAGCCCTGTGATAAATTAACTGCGGAGCGCATGCCCGAAGTGATTTTAGAAGATCTGAGAAATTGCAGTTTGATGTGATAAAATACTGCGTTGCTGATGCGGGGATATCCAGTGAGAAAGTGGAGGAAAAAACAGATGGCTGAAGTGGAACTTCCTGATACCGATGAACTCGAGGAGCTTAAGGAAAAGAAATTTACGAGGCGGGTGGCACTTACGACCGCCTTATATGCCGTTTTGCTTGCCATCACGTCTTTGGGAGGCAACAACGCCATGAAGGAGATGCTTCTGGCCCAGCAGCAGTCGTCTGATCAATGGGCATTTTATCAGTCCAAAGTTATGAGGGAGCATCTTTACAGAACACAAAAGGTGCAGCTGGAGGCGGGTCTTATCGAGCGCGGCAGTTCAATGACACCGGAGGCGCGCAGGCATTATGAAGACAAGATAAAGAAGATCGGAGAAGAAGAGGAGCGTTACAACAGGGAGAAACTGCCGATAGAACATGAGGCAAAAAAGCTGGAGGCAGAACGTGAGATTAACAGGAGCAAAGATCCCTATTTCGACTATGCAGAAGTACTTCTGCAAATCGCAATTGTCCTATCGTCTATAGCTATTCTTTCTTCCTCTCGTGGTGTTTTTGCCATGTCCATGATTTCTACTGCCATAGGCAGCGTGCTTTCGCTCAACGGCTATTTGCTTATTTTCAGCATACCATTCCTGCACTGAGAGTCTTGGGCTGCTTAATGCTCAAGGAGCCTCTTATTGATGGCTATTGCAGCCGTGGCCCCCTCGCCTGCGGCAATGATCGCCTGGTCGTTGCCCGTTAGGGGGCCGAGAATAAAGAGGCCGCTGAGTGAAGACTCGTAATCGCGGCTGGTTATATATTTGAAATTGTCCCTGTCCCTCTTCAGCCCCAGTCCGGTCAGAAAGGAATCGTTCAGCTTGTATCCGAAGTTGGACATTATTACCTCGCATTCGATGAGTCTTCCGTCATGCATTTCGAGGGCTTCGATCTTCTTATCCCCTAATACTCTTGCGGGACGGCCTATGATCAGGCGAATATTCTCTTCCGTAAGCACTTCTGCATAGCCGTCGGGAGGAATCAGAAAAAATAGAACAAGCGTGATGTCTTTTGTAAACATCTCTTTCATAGCGATAGCTAGGTGTACTGTCTTCAGTGAGTTGCCGAGAACGATTAGCTTCCTTCCGGTAGTCCTGTAGCCGTCGCAATCGATGCACGTGAACAAATACATGCCCAAAAACTTTTCGATGTTCGCTACAGGGGGTAGGTTGTCATTGGCCCCGGTGGCCACTACAATGAATTTCCCGATATGCTGTTTTTCTTTTGTGCGCACTGTGAAATATTCATTCTTTTGGATATCGACAACCTGCCCTTTTTCAATCTTCACGTTGAAACCAACAGCCTGCTCAATGCCGGCACGTATCATTTCGGGGCCGGAAATGACCTTCTGTGTGAGAAAATTTTCGATATGCCTTGCATGCCAGGTTCTGCCGCCCCCTCTGTCTACCAGAAGTACTTCGCGGTTGAACCGTCCAAGATAGATTGCTGCCTGCAGGCCGCCGGGGCCTGCTCCAATTACAATGCAGTCGTATATTTTATTTTTGTTCATCTTCAACGCGCAAAATAAATGCCGATAGAAAATTATATCACCTTAAACCAATCGTGCGAAAAGCAACCATTAAGTCTCACCTGCTTTTTTGCGGGGAGTAATGGAAAAATACGCAATATGTGGCGCTGAATGTCTCCTGTGCTTGACAATCCTGCGCTCTTTGCTACGCTTTAATCAACACCAGTATAAGCAAAGAGGAGTTTATGAAGGCATTGATTATCAGTGCAGACAATTTCGAGGATATGGAACTCTATGTCCCTTTTTACCGGCTCAGGGAAGAGGGGATTGAGGTGGATGTCGCTTCAATTAAACGAGGCAGAATAAAGGGGAAACACGGCTACGAGATTGAGGCAACCAGGACCTTTGACGAGATTGAGCCTAAAGACTACGGAATCCTTATAATTCCAGGCGGAAAGGCACCCGAGGCAGTGAGGAAGGCCCCGGCGGCTGTCCGGATAGCGGGATTCTTTGTTAGAGAAAGCAGGCCTGTCTCAGCGATCTGCCACGGACCTCAAGTATTGATAACAGCCGGTTTTCTTAAGGGCAGGCATGTGACCTGTTACAGATCGGTCGCCCCTGAGATGAAAGAAGCCGGTGCTCTCTATGAAGACAAAGAGGTCGTCGTTGACGGAACCCTCGTCACCTCCAGGCAGCCGTCAGACCTGCCTGCTTTTATGCGCGAGACAATGAAGATGATCAGGAGGCGATGACCTTTCGTCACATGCCCCGGCAGGCTTTTTAATGAACAGGCTTTCCAATGAGAAATCCCCCTACCTGCGGCACGCGGCCGACCAGCTAATAGATTGGTATCCGTGGTGCGATGAGGCATTCGAAAAAGCAGCTGAAGAAGATAGACCCGTTTTTTTGAGTACGGGGGCTGTATGGTGTCACTGGTGCCATGTCATGGCAGCGGAATGCTTTGCTGATGAAGTCGTTGCCGGCATTCTCAACGAGGCTTTTGTCAGTATAAAGCTTGACAGGGACGAGAGACCGGACATTGACAGACGTTATCAACTGGCGGTATCAGCGATGGGAAGTGGCGGCGGCTGGCCTCTTTCTGTTTTTCTCACCCCGGAAAGAAAACCCTTCTTTGGCGGCACCTATTTCCCACCTGAAGACAGGCAGGGCAGGCCCGGATTCAGAAAGGTGCTTAAGGCCGTACTAGAGTTTTACAGGAGGAGACGCGGCGAGATCGATGAATATGCCGACAGGCTGCTGGATGCGCTAAAAGGGGAGGGCTCCCCTTCACGGAAAATAGACAAGTCTCTTCTTCAAAATGCCGAAGCATCTATATTGTCGCTCTTTGACCCTGAGCACGGTGGTTTCGGAACAGCCCCCAAATTCCCGTCACCGGGCGCTATTGAGTTCCTCATTAACAGATTTTTTTTTACGAGGGACGAAAAGGTCGGATATGTGGTCAGGAAAACCCTCGACTCCATGGCGAAGGGCGGCTTTCATGACCAACTCGGCGGCGGATTTCACAGGTACTCGACTGACCAGGCATGGATAGTCCCCCACTTTGAAAAAATGGCGGACGATAACGCCTTTCTTCTTAGAAATTATTCACACGGATATGCTGTGTTCAGGGACGAATACTTCAGGTCCGTAGCGGAGGGCATAATAAATTTCTCGCGGCAGGTGCTTTCCGATCCGGAGGGCGGTTTTTATGCAAGCCAGGATGCCGATGTGACAGTCGAAGACGAAGGGGGATATTTTACGTGGACTGAGGAGGACTTTAGGAGTCTTCTCAACGACGAAGAATTCAAAGTGATGAAGATGCACCTTTTTCATGAAAGAGGGATGATGCATCACGATAAATCAAAAAAAGTGCTTTTCGTGGCGATGGAACCTGAAGACATCGCCACTTCATTAGGGTATGACACCGAAAGGATCCTGAAAATCATCTCTTCAGCCAGGGATAAATTGATGAGGGCGAGGGGGCAAAGAACTGCCCCGTTTACTGATAGAACGCTTTATTCAGGACTAAACGGGATGTTCATCGCGGCTTATCTGGCAGCATACAGGGTCCTTGGAAACCCTGAAGTGAAGGAATTTGCACTTAAGAGCCTTGATAGGATCTGGCATGATCTTTTCAGGGAAGGCGAACTTCTTCACTCCGAAGGTGTTAGGGGCGTTCTTGACGACTACGTGCATATCATGGAGGCGATGATTGATGCCTATGAGGTGGAGGCGCAGCCGCAGTATCTGAAGCGAGCTGAAACCATTGCGGATCTCTGTATAAAAAAATTCTGGGATGAAGGCTCTGCCGGGTTCTTCGATACTGATGAAGAGGTTCTGGGAATCAGGCTAAAAACCGTAGAGGATATACCACATCCTTCAGCTAATTCCCTTGCGATAATGCAGTTGCTGAGACTTCACTTTATTTCAGGAAAAGGGGAATACTACCGGCTTGCAGAAGAAGGGCTGAGGATCTTTTCGGGCGACGTTTCAGGCCTGAGCATCCACGCAGGATATTATTTTTGTGCGATGGACGCCTGTTTTAATATGGTAAAACTGACTATCGGCGCGCCTGCCGACAGTGGCCTTGCGGCGACGGCGGTAAATATCTTCCGTCCTTATAAGACGGTCCTCTATTTCGGCGAAAAGGGGGATGTGACTCCTTGCCTTGCCTCGGGGGTATGCCTCGAACCGATTAGCGGCGCAGAGGAGCTTAAAATATTTCTTGAGCAGCCTTAGAAGCGTTTTCGAGCTTGCTTTTCCTTGTGAGTGAGATATTATTTGAACATAAGGGTTACATCTGGACTGAATGCATGAGTTCATATCAGCCAGTACGGAGGAGGAGGTGATACAGGTGAAAAAGACAGTGAGCAAAGAGGCGCTTGTCAAGGAGGCTGCTTTTTGGACGGCAATGAAGAAGGCTACTCTGGAGAATCCTGGCAAGATATGCCACAAGTGAAAGGGCTGAAAGAGCTGAAGTTGCCGGTCGGCAACGAAATTTCATAAAACGGATATGGTGCTTAGACCATATCCGTTTTTTTTGTGGAGAGTCAGATTTCGATTTCCCGGATACGGCTCAGGAATTTCTTTGAACCTGTTAGTATAATAGGTAATAGATCGGAGGAATTTTTTCCTTATGTCCATAACAAACGCGCACGAATTTTTTATCCAGTGGCACCTTACAGAAAGGTGTAATTTGAAGTGCACCCATTGTTATCAGTCGGGCGGCAGAAATGAAGAACTCACCGCTGAGGAGATAAACGCTGTTGTCACAGAGGTAGAGGAGACACTTAAGGCGTGGTCGGAAGCCTTTGATATCACTTTTTCTCCCAGTTTTAATATCACCGGCGGAGAACCGATTCTGAGGACGGACATATTTGAGATTATTGAGATGATCGGAGCTCGTGGTTTTGACACATACCTTCTTTCAAACGGCACGCTTATCAGCAAGGAAAAGGCGGCTGCGCTTGCCCATCTTGGCTTAAAGGGTGTGCAGGTCAGCATGGAGGGGCTCGAAAAGATCCATGATTCGATAAGGGGAAAAGGCAGCTTTGCAGCGGCAGTTGAGGGAATTGGAAATCTTTTGAATGCGGGCATGAGCGTTACGGTGAATGCCACGCTCTCTGAAGTTAACGTCGGCGACCTGCCGGGCTTGGTAGACCTGGCAAAGTCTCTCGGTGTGCAGAGACTCGGCTTTTCCAGACTGGTGCCTTCAGGAAGGGGATTGGGACTTCTTGATAAGATGATCGGCAGTGAGAAGGTGAGGAAGATATACGAAGAGATTTTTTCGATTAAGACGGAAGGTCTTGAGATCGTAACAGGAGACCCGGTGGCATCACAGATGAGATGCCCTGCAGGAGGAGGCGCCGTGGCAACGAGCGGGTGCGCTGCCGGCATTTCGGGGCTAACGTTCCTCCCCGATGGCACGATAGTACCCTGCAGGCGGTTATTTGTTCCGATCGGGAATATAAGGACGGACAGGATTCGTGAAGTATGGGCCTCATCTCCTGTTCTTGAGGCGCTCAGAGATAAAAGAAGATACAAAGGCCGATGTGGCAGATGTAGCAGATGGTCGGGATGCAGGGGATGCAGGGCTATAGCATATGCGTATTCACTTGTGAAAGGCGATGCCGACTTTCTTGCCGATGACCCGCAATGTTTTATCGGGGAAGGAACTTGACCGAACTTATCGCGCTTCTCACTATTATCATATGGCCTGTCATACCGCTGTTTTGGATACCTGTTCACTGCTTTGCAGGGTTTTTTAAAAAGATCGGCGTAATGACATATGTAATGCCGTTTCTTATCTGGCCGCCTGTTGCATATCTTATTTATCTCAACCGGACCTTTCTCCTCTATTACAGGCTTGATATGCATAACTTGGTTCGCATTGCCGGACTGATTATACTGACAGCAGGCACTGTACTACAAATCTGGACAGGGAGGCTGCTTACTCTTTGGGGACTCATGGGTGTTCCGGAGGTGTCCGCGAAGTCAACAAGCTGGCTCGCGACCGATGGAGCTTTTTCTTTTGTCAGGCATCCGACTTATCTTGCCCACACACTGATGCTGGGCGGCATTTTTTTATTTACAGGGGTGGTAGCCATTGGTATCATAACGCTGCTTGATTTCGCTGTTATAAACGCGATAGTGATACCACTGGAAGAAAGAGAGCTTCTTGTCCGCTTCGGTGATGACTATGTCAGATATAAAAAGAGGGTGCCCAGATACTTCCCGAGGCTTAAGAAAAGGCAGAAAAATAATCGTATTTCTTGGAGGTAAAAATTATGAGTATTCTTCCCGAAGGTGAGCAAATGAGAAGGGCGATAAAATGGATATCGCAGGAGCGTCAGGATAATCCGGAGACGAGTTTGTTTAAGCTGGTTGAGAATGCATGTTTGAAATTTGATCTTTCGCCAAAGGACGCAGAAGTTCTTGTGCATTTCTTTACTGATGGAGCCAAGGGATGATCAGGGTTAAAAGAGGCATACGTTGTTCTTTTTCGTATACGCTATGCTGAACCGGTCCGTATTTCCTGTTTGGCAGGTTATATCATACTTGCAAAGAGTACGACATTTAATCCCGAGACGATAATCGCGGTCGACCACAAAAGCAGATTGTCTGCTAAAGAATTCGAGAACTTTCCCATTGCCCGTGAAGACGAGGTCAGTCTGACAAGAAAAAAGATCGACCACGGCAACTGGATGCTCAGTATGATCTGACTCCAGATGATCCCCTGGAAAAAGTCGTTCAGAAGAAAGGCGGCGGCCACTGCTCCTGTGAGCGTTATGGCGGCGCCCGTCCGGGAGTGTGAGTCGGAAATGTCGAAGGGTTCACCAAACATCCCGGAGAAGATGCTTCCGCCTGCCATTGCAGCTGTTACTGAAGAGGAGAACCCTGAGAGGAGAAGCGCCAGACCAAAGATTATGCCCGCTGCTCCGCCAAGCAGCGGCTTCAGGGTTGCATCAGCCTGCATCAGGTCTGTAACGAGTATCCCCCGGTCAAAGAAGACCGAGGCGGCCATGATGATGATGGCGCTGTTTATCCCCCATCCTATAAGCATCGCAAAGAGTGTGTCGGTAAATTCATATTTGAGTTGTTTTTCTATAGCTGCATCGCCTCTGATATTCATCTGCCTGGACTGAATTATCTCTGAGTGCAGGAAGAGATTATGCGGCATCACCACAGCGCCAAGTATGCTCATCACCAGAGGAAGCGAGCGCTTCGGGATCGAGGGCATGACCCAGCCGCCTGCAGCCTCTTTCCAGCCGACGTTCACCAGGCTCAGTTCAAATAGAAATGAAAATCCTATAACCGATACTATGGCTATGATCCACCTTTCCAGCTTCTTGTAGTTATTGGAAAAAAGCAGATATCCAGCGGCCAGTGCAGTCATCAGTGCGCCGGTCCTGATAGGGATATGAAGAAGCATATTGAGTCCTATAGCCGCGCCCAGTATTTCCGCAAGAGCCGTCGATACAGCTGCAGCGAGGGCGCTTGAAAGAAAAAGCCTGCTCGTCATTCTTCCAAAGAACTTCGTGGATGATTCTGCCAGACAAAGTCCGGTGACTATCCCCAGGTGGGCGGCGTTATGCTGCAGTATGATAAGCATGAGAGTGGAGAGAGTAACTACCCACAGGAGAGCATAACCATGGTAGGAGCCTGCCGCAATGTTTGTGGCCCAGTTGCCGGGGTCAATAAACCCCACTGTCACGAGAAACCCAGGTCCGATAAATTTGAGAATATCGAGCCCGCCAAGTCTCGGCGAGTGCTTCCCAAACAGTCTGTCAGTAAACATGGCAATCATTGCCAGTATAACACCGAAAGCACTGAATTACTTGATCATCCAGGAGTTGTATTTCTTCATTGTTTTTTCCTGAACAGCCAGGATGAGTTTGAAGGTCTCCTTCAGCAAAGTCTTCTCCATGGGCCTAAGATGATCCGGATCTATAAAGTTATCCGGTTCGACGCCGTCCTGCATCTGCTGAAACTGATGCCTGAGCCTAAGTGACATAAGAAATTCAAATGCATCTCCAAGCTCTTCTGAGAATTCTCCAGCTGAAGCCGGCCTGTTTTTTAACCCTCTGAGCCTCTCAATTGTGGATGTATGATACAGCCTTATTTCGAGTGCAGAAAGTCTGGCTGCATCTATGATGGGACAGATGCCGTTTATCTTGATATTGAATTTGCCCTTGTGAGGACCTTTTTTTTCGCAGATGAATTTGCCGAACAAATCAAGGGGCGGCCTGTTTTGCGCTACTATTGCCGCCATGTGGGCGAGAAAAAGGTTTTTTCCCCTGATCTCGTGGCCTAGAAAGGCCCTGAGTCTTTCTGCAAGCAGCAAGTCACCGTGGATGGCCCTGAAGTCAAAGAATATAAGTGAGCGAAGAATCGCCTCCGGAATCGGGGTGTTAATCCAATCGGAGAAATAGGTCTTCCATGCGCTCAAGGGCTGACGCCATTTAGGATTACTGGCCATATAGCCGGCACTACACGGAGGGAAGCCGCACTTCGCGAGGGCATTATTCATCTGCTCCGCAAGATCAGAAAAATAGGCCCGCGCGGCTTCATCGCTGCCTTGCGGGTCCTCATATATTATCGCATTGTCCTGATCCGTCTTGAAAGTCTGTTCTTTCCGGCCTTCACTGCCGTAAACAATCCAGCAATAACGAAGGGGCGGCGGACCCAGCCTGGATTCAGTGACTTCGAGGATTTTCTTCAGTAGTCTGTCGTTTACTTCCGTGATCAGCCTCGTTATGTCTCCCGCTCTTGCACCTTCCTTTATGAGATTGATTATTATCCTGTTTATTTTTCCGGATGCAGGCAAAAGACCGTCTATGGTGGTTTGGTCCTCTATCTCCTTTGCAATGGACAGAGGCGAACTTCCCTGTAGAAGCATAAGGTCGTGGCTTGTGATTATTCCTCTCAGTTCCCCGTTATCGACAACAAGCAGATGGTGTATGTTGTAGCGTATCATTTTTAACAGCGCCTCGAAGCAGTAATCTCCGGCTTCTGACTTTATGATGGTAACGCTCATGATATCGCCCACTCTCCCTGAAAGGTCTCTGCCTTTTGAAATCACCCTGTTCCTGAAGTCCCGGTCTGTAATCATCCCGGAAGGCAACCCGCCGGGGTCAAGCAGGATGAGCGAACTGATCTTATTATTAGCCATTATCTCTGCAGCATCTTTTATCGAGATATCTTCGGAGGCTGTAATCACCTTCTTTGTGGCAAGATCGTTTAGAGTGTGGGTAAAAAGGAGCTTGTCTCCGGCTCCGTGAAGCAGGGTGCGGTCGTGTATCTCCCTGTAAGTCATGTCCATGAGCTTTTTCAGCCATGACCTGACGCAAAAAGCAGAGAATTCCGCGTTTGTCTTCATCAGCTCCAGTACAGTCGCTTTTTTTATGAGGTAGCAAGACGTGTCTTCCACAGCGACGATATTATCCCGGGATATGTCGCCGCAGACAAAAGAACGCATTCCGAAGAAATCGCCGACTGTCATATAATCTATGAGTAACTCTTCACTGGCAGCTGTCTTCAGAGAGACCTTCACCGCCCCGCTTTTTATTATGCTTAGGTACTCCGCTGCCGGACCGTCCTGGTAGTGTATGGCATGCCCTTTCGGGTAGTACTCCAGCGATATTTCCTTGGCAATAGTCCTGAGGGTTGCTTCATCGAGGAGGCTGAAGGGAAGGGTTTTTTTTAAGAGGGTGAAAGCGCCTTTAGTGATCATTTCACGGACCGTTCCCTACCGGCTGTTAGCCATCCGGCCTGTCAAGGGCGATTCTGACTAATCGTTTCATCTCATCATGCATGAGAGGCTTAATGATGAAATCGCAAGCTCCGGCCTTGATGGCCTCGACAGCCGTCATGAGGGATGCATAGGCGGTTATGACTATTACCTTTTGGGCCGGGTTTTGCTTTTTGTATTTCGCAAGCAGTTCAATTCCGCTAATGCCCGGGAGGATGATATCTGTTATTATGAGGTCGTATGATTTTACATCGAGGAGTTCAAAGGCTGACTCGGCGCTGCCCGCTATATCCACCTCATAGCCTTCCCTTATGAATACTCTCTGCAGAGACTCACAGAGGGTATCTTCATCTTCCACTATGAGTAGTTTTTCAGCCACGAAGCATTGCCGTCCTTCTACTGGCGCGCCACTGTCTTTGAGCCGCACAAAAGTCAGATGTGCGCGTTTCCCGATGATTAAATATAGCATATCTCCGGCGGCGAAAGTAAGGGTCTCTTCGGAGTTGTTTATCCACGAAGGACAGGCTTCGCCTAGATCAAAAAAGTAGATGAAAAAATACGCGTTTCGTGAGACAATATCATTAATATTGCTAATAGACTAATAAAGGCAGCTAAGGAAGGAGACGCGCAATGGCGGCAAATGACAATCCTCTCGAACAGCCGAATCCCTGCGGATATCGAAATTTGCTTTCTTCAGGAGATGCTGAGAAGGAAGACGCGGTTAAGAATACTTCTCAAAGTGACAGGGACACCTTCATAAAGGCCATTTTTGCCTCTATAGCGTCGCAAATCGATTTTTTGAGTTCATTTTTCAGCTTCGGTCTCGATCGGGGATGGCGAAGGCGGCTTGTTTCCATGCTCGGGCTGAGGGGAGGGGAGCAGGTACTGGATGTATGCACCGGTACAGGCAAACTGGCTTTGCTGCTTTCAAGAAAGGTGGGCAATAAAGGGTCGGTTCACGGTGTTGACTTTAGCAAAGAGATGCTTTGTGAGGCGCAGAAAAAGCTCTCTCGTGGCAGGCCTGGAATCAGTTTTTCTCTCTCGGACGCAAAAAAACTCAATTTCTCCGGAAATTCTTTTGACGTTGTGACGGTTTCTTTCGGTATGAGAAATATCCCCGACACTGCTGCTGCCTTGCAGGAGGCTTTCAGGGTGCTTAAGTCCGGGGGAAGGTTCTGCTGCCTCGAACTCACTCCTCCGGAGAATCGTTGGGTCAAGCCGCTTTATAATTTGTATTGCTTTAAGATCATGCCTTTCATAGCGATGAAGGTGCTTAAAACAGAGGTGCCCTACAATTATCTGCCGAGGTCAATTAAGTCGTTTCCCTCCTCTCAGGAATTCGCCCATACGTTGGAGACCTGCGGGTTTCGGGATGTGCATGTTCATTCTATGACATTCGGCATCGCAACGATTTTTGTGGCCAGTAAAGGCTGAGGGACGATGACGCAGAAAAGGATTGGCGTTTTTGTGGGGAGCCTTCGCAGGGAATCATTCAATCGTAAGATGGCGAAGGCGCTGATAAAGCTTGCACCAGATACCTTAAGGCTCGAAATTGTCGAAATCGGAGGGCTTCCGTTTTACAATCAGGATCTCGATGACAATCCGCCGGTTGCCTGGACCGGGTTTCGTGAGCACATAAGGAAATTTGACGGGGTTCTGTTTGTCACGCCTGAATATAATCGTTCTGTTCCCGGGGTACTCAAAAACGCTATTGATGTGGGCTCCCGCCCCTACGGAAAAAGCGTCTGGGATGGCAAACCAGGCGCGGTGGTGAGCGTCTCACCCGGCGCTATCGGCGGATTCGGCTCAAACCATCACCTTAGGCAATCGATGGTGTTCCTTAATATTCCAGTCATGCAGCAGCCTGAAGCTTACATCGGAAATGCAGCGAATCTCTTCGATGAGAATGGCCATCTGGTAAATGAGTCAACCCGGGAATTTGCGGTAAAGTTTATGCAAGCTTTTGCGGCATGGGTTGCTACAATTCGTCATGATTGATCTGATGCAGGTTATTTTCCCTGGACACTGATTAGGCCAATCGATGAAATGCGCATTGATGGTGCTCTGCAGGGGCCTCTCGTTTTACCTTGGAAGGCTTCAGGGCATTCACATCCTGTCTGAGCCGGGCAAAAGAAAAGGGGATTATCAATGGCACCGGCGCATGGAAAATAGGAGACATTAAAGGAAGCAAGGCGATGCCCCAGGCATATGAGGTGGGAAAAAAGTATAGGCAGGGTATAATCCATAAATGGTTAAGGCAGTTATTTTCGATTTCGGAGGAGTCCTCGCGGAGGAAGGTTTCAGGGAAGGGCTGAAGGTGATCGCCGAAAATAACCAGCTCGATCCGGAAGCGTTTTTCAGGATTGCGGCCAATCTCATATATGAAACAGGATACGTGACGGGGGCGGCCGGTGAGGCAGCGTACCTGAACAGATTAAGAGAAGAGACAGGGATCAGGGAAAGCAACGAGATGATCAGGGATGAGATACTAAAGAGGTTTGTCTTGAGACTTGATGTCATCGGGTATGTTGAAGAACTGAGGGCCGAAGGTCTTGTTACGGCGATACTGAGCGACCAGACCAACTGGCTGGATAAGCTGAACGGGAAAGACTTATTCTTCCATCATTTCGATCACGTCTATAATTCCTTCAGGATAGGAAAGGGCAAACAGGACCCTTCGGTGTTTGCGGATGTCTGCCTTAAGATGGGGCTTAAGCCAGGAGAGACAGTGTTTGTGGACGACAACATCGATAACGTCAGACGGGCAGCAGGTGAGGGGCTCAATGCCGTTTTATATACGGAGCTGAGAGAAGTGAAGGTGGAGATAAAGAAGTATTTGACATAGGACCTGATATGCCCTTTCTGATAATAATGACGCTTGGGAAATTTCTCTGCAAAGTGCAAAAATCGGCTCAGCCGTGGTCTTGCTGTTCCTTTTGCGAGTGATCAAGAAGGCTTAGTTACTGTTTTGCATGCGTCACATCCGGCGTTTTGGTATCCTTCTTGCCCTTCCTCAGGGCTTCCCTGGCACGGGCGGCGAGTTTTTCGTAATTCGTTTTAATGAGTTCGAGCTCTGTATCATCCAGTTCTTCGAGATCCAACAGAGCATTATGGGCACCCTCTACAGCACGAATCAACTCGTCCAGTTTTATTTGTATCGCATTGGTATTCCGGTTTTGGGTGTTCTGGATGAGAAATACCATGAAAAAAGTTACTATTGTCGTGCCGGTATTTATCACGAGTTGCCACGCATCGCTGAATCTGAAGATAGGACCGGTAATCACCCAGATTATGATAACCGATATGGCGATTATAAACGTCACTGAATGTCCCGATGCATAGGCCGACCATTTTGCGAAGTTGTTAAACCATGGCGCAGATCTCATAGATATGCTCCCTTCTACATTACGGTTCAAATCGAAACATGATTCCCATACTGTCGCTAACTATCTCATAAGGGCAGCTGTCTGTCAAGCTGTTCCTTGAGATTCGTCATGAAGATTGAGCAGATAATGCTGAATGAGTCAGCCAAAAAAGAATAGGGCTTTTATTCTTGCAAAAGCTAGGACACTTAAAATTGGAATTATGTTTTCTCACGATCATCCCGACTTTCTGTTTCTGAAGAATGATAATCGAAGAAATGAATTCAGGTCAGGGATGTCTCTATCTCGGTCAGTGCCGCAGCCGCGGTGATGAGAGAGAGGTGAGTGAGGCCCTGCGGAAAATTCCCCAGCATCTCGTGGTTCCGAGGATCATACTCTTCTGATAAGAGACCGAGATCATTGCCTGTCGACAGGACACGGTTGAAGACCTGCTGAGCCTCTTTAAGGCGACCCTGACGTGCCAGGCACTCGACAAGCCATAGTGAACATGCAAGGAAAGCACCTTCCTTGTCCTTGGTTCCATCATTTCCTGTGCGGTAACGGCGCAGAAGCCCGTCTTCTTCGAGGTCTGCCCGGATGGCATCCGCTGTGCTGATCATGCGCTCGTCATCATAGTCCACAAATCCCACAGTGGGCAGGAGCAGCAGAGCCGCATCCATCACCGGCCAGTTGAAGGCCTGTATAAAAACACCGTGCCTGGCGTTGTAGCCTTTCTCCTCAATCGCTCGGCGCACTTCACGTCGTGCCTTCTTCCAATGTTTAATGGGCCCCCTACGCTTGAGGTCTTCTGCCAGTTTGATCCCCCGGTCAAGGGCCGCCCAGCACATTGCCTTGGAGTGCACAAAATGGCGCGGTTTGCAGCGCATCTCCCAAATGCCATGATCGGGATTTCTCCAATTTTCAGCAGCAGCATTGATCAGCCCGACCAGGAACTCCCAATAATCGTCATCCGGGGATTGACCTCGATTATGCCAGTTCCATGCCAGATCGAGAAGATATCCGTACATATCTAACTGTGTCTGTCCTTCGGCGGCATTCCCCACGCGAACGGGCTTTATCTTCCGATAGCCCTCCAATTCTTCTATCTCATACTCGTGGAGCCGTCGTTCGCCTCCCACGCCGAAGACAATCTGGAGCTCCTCTGCGCTGCCGGCGGCGGTCCGTTCGATAAAGCGGCGGAATCCGTCGGCCTCAAGGACATGACCGACTTCTGCTAATGAGCGAACGGTGAGATAAGAATCTCGGATCCAGGTATAACGATAATCCCAGTTTCGTTTGCCCCGGAGAGATTCGGGAAGAGATGTGGTCGGTGCAGCAACGATGGCACCCGTGGGGGCATTTGAGAGGCCTTTAAGGACGATGGCCGAACGCTGTCCGTATCCGGCATAAGGTCCCTTCATCGTGCTTCTGGAAGACCAGGCACGCCACCAGGCCACGGTCTCGTCCAACCGCCCGTCCAGTTCTCTGATGGAAGGAACATCCACATGGCCTTCGGCAAGATCCTCCGGGCGGCGGTAAAGAATGGAAAGATGAGTCCGCTCTCCCTGCTTGACCGTGCAGGACCCGGAGACTGAGTGGCGGTCCATCATCCTACAATGAAAATCAGTTGAGATAAGGAGGCCGTCGTTCCCTCCGATGGCGATGTAGTGATCCCCTTTTGTAAGACGAATCCAGGCTTTAGTGGTACCGTAGTCAAAACGGGGGACGATTTGGAGAATGAAGTCCATCCTGCCCCTGATCCCTTCGATCACCCGCAGAATCTGCTGGTGGGGATCGTGTCTTCCTCCCTTGCGCATGGTGAAGCAGTCAAGAAGACGGGCTTCGCCATGCTTAGTTCGAAACGTGGTTTCTAAAACGAGCGTGCCTTCGAGGTAACGCCGGGAATTCTCATAAGGTCTGGATGGGACGATTTGGCAATACCCCCCCTTCGTCCAGTCAAGGAGGCGGCCGAAGCAGCTTCCCGAGTCTAATCTGGGCATACAGCACCAGTCAATCGAGCCGGAAATCGACACCAGTGCAGAGGAGTGGCAATCACCGATGTATCCATAATGACTTATAGGTGGATAAAAGTTTTTATTCATAGTGGTCAGGTCTCAGGCTTTGCTTATTGATATTTGTCCACAATTTCGCATTGTCTTTTGCGTATCTAAAGTCAATAATCAGATCTGATTCTCTTGCTCTTCCTATAACTTAAGTACTGCCATTTGAACTCATCCAAAAACTGCTTTTTTCCTCCCATAACTCAGAGCCTGGACGTCATATGCGCTGTTCCTCTAATAAAAAATGTACTCTTTTTCATAAAGGCATTATGCTTATTCAAAACTCAATGCAAAATCGATATGACAGGCTTCCCAATCGGTGACTCGCTCTCCGCGGGCTTCTAAGTCATTTGTCCCTAAGTGTACCATGTGCTCGCGTTCTGTCAACCACGAGGATATAATTGTGTCAACGCCAAATAGAAATGTCCGGTTTTCTGCAAAATGAAAATGTCCGATTCTATGCCACCACTTTCTGAGGGGCTTTTCGGACCGAACATTTTCATTTTGCTGCTAGAGGACATTATCAGTTTGCGGTAACATACAAATGTTCCGCTGATTTCCAACAGAATTCAAATATGGCATGCAACAGTTAAGGCATGAATTTCCTAATACAGATATTTGGCTATTAGTTCGAGCTGATGGCAATTAATGCTGTAAAAGTTAAGGGATCTGTGATTGGAACTGGAAAGTAACGATATTTAAAAAGGAACGGGATATGCCGGAAACGGAACAGCAAAAACCGGAGGCGAGAATGACAACGGCACCTATGCCATTCGATAAATACCTTCATACTAACATTGTCAATGAAGAGACGGTCGGGGCTAAAAATTACTTTCTAGAGATGTACGAGAAGCATCGCAAGCGGAAACATCCGAATCTTAGGACTGATCAATGTTCCAGATTCGATTATTAAAGAGCCATCAATAATAGAAGTAAGATCGTTACGCGTATAATCACAATCATATCCGCCAATAAGTAAAATACTCTTGCCGAGGCTGGAGAAAGATCACTGCCGTCTCGGTGACCACCGGCATAGTCCTGTTGATCCGGCTGGTTCGCCTCCCCCACATATGAGTCAACAGGCATGGCGAATTCCCATTATTGCAACTTTACGGAAGAAACTGGCAGTCCTAACGCCGAGGGTCAGGCGCGCTGTGAAGCGTCGCCTGTACCCACTTGTTAGCCATCCGCCGTGAATCCGTCGTGGAAAGTGACGGTGCCCTGCGGAGTATGCCCGTCGAAAGACAGAGCGAAGAAGACCTCCTGTGGTACTCCCTCATGCACAAGTCCCGGCATATTTTTGAATCCGAATTTCCTGTAGTAACCTGGATGTCCAACAAGACAACATCCTTGAGCATTCATATCTTTCAGCCGTGACAGCCCTTCCTGTATCAGGGCTTTGCCAATGCCCTGCCGCTGGTAGTCGGGCAATACCGAAACAGGTCCAAGGCCATACCAGTTCTGCGTGCCGTCCGAAATGGTCACAGGAGAGAAGGCAATATGCCCTACCACACGGCCATCCACTTCTGCGACGAGCGAAATCGTGAGGGCCTTGGCGGCGCGTAGCGCCGCGATGATGAACTGCTCAGTGTGATTGCTGATCTCCAGGGTCTTAAATGCGGCTACAGTCACCTTGGTTATTGCGCTCACATCGGCGTCAGTTTCGCTCCTGATTACGATCTTCGGATTCATGGGTTTCTTTTTTCTCCTTTTTGCTGGCTAACAATTACTATACCCTACTGGCACTTCCTGATCCCTCGACGGCAAGAATAACATTATAGGACAAAAGTTGTGAACCCGCCCGTTTCTCTTGTACCTGAGTGAATAATACAAACAATAACTTATGGCAATATCATTAACTGAACGAAAAATCGTTGGACGATGTTCTTCACAATCCATTCAAAGACAGGTGATATAGTTTTATCACATAAACAGGCATGTGATGCTTGTCTCAGTCAATATTAATCAGGAGAGAGACTATGACAGCGGAGAAAAATGATCGAAGAAGTATGGCAAAACATATTTTACCGACATCCGGAAATCTTCTTGGGCTCTGCTTTGCGATACTCAGTTTCATAGAAGTAACAGGAGTGGCAGACAAGACAGTTATAGATGAATTCCTCGTCGCGGCCATTGTTCTATTTCTTTTTTCGGCAATTGTCTCGTATGCCTCTATGAGGTCCACAAAAAAAGAGATTTATTATGAACAGATTGCCGAGTTCATTTTTCTTCTGGGATTGTCGTTGCTGGGGGTTTGTGCAGTAGGCGTTGGTATTGCTGCTCTACGTGAGAGCGCAGATTTTGCAGTATGAGCTTAAATTGTATTGCTGGGAGCACCCCAAGTATTAGTGCTACTTGGATGACCTTCCCACGAAAAAGTGGACACAGGATTAAGTTTCATCAAGGAGCTTTTCATATTGCTCTGGGCTCCTATACCCCAATGCCGAATGTCTTCTCTGTCGATTATAAAACACTTCTACGTACTCAAATATACTGAGCCTTGCCTCCATCCTTGATCGGTACCGCTCGCCATGAACCAATTCCGTCTTGAGCGTACCAAAGGACGACTCCACATGGGCATTATCATAACAATTGCCACTCCTGCTCATACTAGGCGTAATGCCGTATTCCCTGAGAAGCTCCTGATATGCATAGCTTGCGTACTGCCTGCCCCGATCAGAATGGTGGATTAGTCCCTCGGGAGGGCTTTGCCTGCCCGCTGCCGCCTTCAGCGCAGCAGAGGCCAGCTCCTGAGAGAGCTTATCACTCATGGACAGCCCAATAACCCTTCTGCTTTTCACATTCATCACTGCTGCCACATAGAGCCAGCCCTCAGAGGTGGGGACAAACGTAATATCTGATGCCCACACCCCCTCTGTCTGTCTCTTGCCAATCAGCAGGTTTGCAGCCAAGGCATACTCATGCCGTGAATCGATGGTCCGTCTGAATCTCCTCTTTTTTACTTCCCCACATATTGAATGCTCTTTCATGATCCTGGCTACCCGGTTCTTCCCACACTTGAACCCCCGTTCATTCAGTTCAACCGTGATTCGTGGACTCCCGTAGAGCTTTCTGCTTTGAGTGTGGACCTCTCGTATCTGCCCCAGCAACTCCCGATTGCCTTTTCCCCGCGCGCTGAACGGACGCTTGCGCCACGCATAATACCCGCTCCTGGATACATTCAACACCTCACACATGCTCTGCAGCCTGAACCGATCCCGGTGCTTCCGCATGAATGCGTGTCTCATTTGCTTTGCCTGGGAAAGAAGGCCAGGGCTTTTTTTAAAATATCCCTCTCTTCCTTCACCTTTTCTAGTTCCTTCCGGTGCCGCTTTATTTCCGCTCCCTCTGGCCTCGCATGGCCTTTCCCCACAAAAGCCTTGTCTCCCTCTTTCAACAAGCTCCTTCTCCACAGATGAAGTAAATTAGGATGAACATCAAGCTCCCGGGCTACTTTGCCTACCGGCATCCCCTTCTCTGTGACCAATTCTGCCGCATTCCTCTTGAACTCCCGGGTGAAATGACGACGCTTATCCTCTTTCCCCATACGCACACCTCCTTTTCCATCTTACAAATCTTTAGGTGTGTCCATCAATTCGGGGAAAGGTCAATTGGTAGTCAACAGGAACAACTGCCCTTTTTCCTAGTCTAAGACACTGCCTTTCTACCTCAATATTTCGTCAATTTTCAACTGTAAAATGTTCCCTTAAAATTCTGTCGGAAGACTTTACAAAGAAAGCTGCCCATATAACTGATCACATCGAAATCTTTGTAAATTAGATACTTATAAGAAGGCATTGAATATGCGTGATTTTAAGATAATATGAGTAATCCTCCGATAAACTCTTTTTAACTAAACACCCCTTGATGCCTTGTCGTAAAACGAGGGAGCAGGACAAAATGAAGAGGTCAGTATTTTTTCTTACATTCTTAATGATTATTTCCTTGGCAATATGTATAGTTTTTGTTGGGCAGGCAAATGCTACGGCGACATATGATGCTACTGCTTTTTTTGATCTGCAATTTAGTCAACATTGGCTTACCCCACTTGCTCCTATTAGCATTGCTGGCACATCAGAAAGCGGCACCGGCGAACATGCTGAAAATGCTCTCATAATTGAAACCATCAGTAATCCCATATTTTCACAATCTAGTAACGTGAGTGGTCAGGCGGGAGATGCGACTGGCACCCTTAGTTGAACATCACAAGCAACTGCCGTGGGTCAACAGTCCATTGTATTCGATCTCGGCACAACAAGCACCCCTTTCACAATAACCCGTCTTGATAGCACTTCTTCTACTGACGCCACTGCAACACTGAATGGAGAATTTGCCTCTGCCACCGCCGACGGTGACGTTCTTTTGGACGGCATAACTATATTAGGTTCATTGTTTGATTCCGATAATAGCTTCACTGCCACTTTAGCAGGCGAGCACACCGTCACTGTATATACATATGCATCTGGTTCAGCAAATGCAATCTATTCTACGGTTCCTGAACCCTCAACCGTACTCCTTCTTGGTGCAGGGCTTGCTGGAGTGGGGATACTGAGGAGGAGGTTCAAGAAATAGCTGGCAGAGTTTATATCCAGAAGGGTGATATATCCTAGGCCTACCTACCCTTCTGTATAAGGCCCCGGTAACCCCGAGGCCTATTTTTTTGAGTAGGCTGCTACAAAGGACTATTAAACTACGCAATTCTCGGTTAGAGAGGGGTTTCTTCCCTACTTTTGGGTGGCCTCATCCGGGGATGCCCCTTTTGGGGTATGTACATGGACGCTAAGATTTCTTAATCTCTATTCAAGGGATAACTTTAACGATGATGAGATATGTATGACTGCGAAAGAGGTTATAGAAATATTAAAAGAATCCAACCTGTGGGCGCCGCTCACAGAAAAAGAAAAGCAGGAAGTAATAAATCATGCCTTGAAGACTTGCAAGCCTTTAGCGGAAGCAGATATAGAGTATATTGTTGGCGAAGTCTATTTGGGATATTAAATGGGAGCAGTGCTTCAAGGTCAATTTGTTTCGCTGCCATTATGGAAAACAACGCTGAGGAGGCCAAACGCTCCAGAGCAAAAAAGGAGGAAATCCATTGAAAGTGGAAAGAACTAATCAGAAGGGAAATGACTTCAACAAATCAGGAGGGCTTATGAAAAGGAACATGATTCTAGGCGTATTTATGGCAATCGCTGCTGTACTTATTTTTGCGCCTGCGGTTTTTGCGTATTCCATCGATTACCTTGCAGCAAATATCAGTGCTCCATATCAATTTTCCGGTTCTTCAGGCAATTATCAGATTACTGAGCCAGTCAACCCGGGAGACACTATTACCTTTGATTTAACTTTTTCCATCATTGGTAAGGGTAATACGTCCACATTTCCTCGACCAGTGGAATTCGGCGTGCAGAACAGTAACGGAGATCCAGCGGTCACATTAAATCCTTCATTTTTTACTTTTTCAAGCGCATCATCCTCTTTCACTACCCAAGTGACCATTGTAGCTCCTTCTGTTCCAGGGGCCTATCACGTAAAGATTGCCCCCATCAACGGTGTCGGCGGAGGAAGCGGATTGTCGGGAGAAAGTGGAATTTTGGTACATTTTACGGTGGCAGACAGCTGTTCTCCGGACGATACTTCACTTTCCCTAACGGTAACCCCGGCATGTATTCTTTATCATTCAACAAGTAATGTTACATTGTCCGCAGCGTTGACTTCCGGCGGGGCTCCGGTCTCCGGTCAAATAATTGATTTTACGGTCGACAGCAACAATGCAGGCAGCGTAGGGACCGGTAGTGATGGTATAGCTTCTACGACGTATTATCCGGCATCGCTCGCAGTGGGAGATCACACTGTTGTTGCAAGCTTCGAGGGTCAGGAGTGCCTTTATAATGGCAGCTCAGATTCCAAGACGCTTGGAGTTACTTACATGTTTCTTGGGTTCCAGCAGCCAATCAATGCCGACGGCTCACGTGTGTTCAAGGGAAGCGACATACCTGTGAAAATTAAAATTGCGGACGCCAACGGTACTCCGGTGACAGATGCTGACGCTCATGTATACTTTACATTTATCTCTTCAGCCATAGTAGGGACCAGCACAGAGCAGCCCGCAACTGCCAAAAATAGTGAGCCTGGTAACACTATGCGTTACGATCCGTCTGCGGATCAGTATATTTTTAACTGGGATGTTACTGGCTTAGCCAACGGCACCTATTCAATTCGCATAGACCTCGGAGAAGGCAGCTGTGGT
>OUUY01000112.1 GCA_900302705.1 Candidatus Sulfobium mesophilum | reverse complement strand
GCCGAAGGTGCACGACTGGAAATCGTGTGTGCGCTAATCCCGCACCGTGGGTTCGACTCCCACTCTCTCCGCCATTCCTTGCTTTAAATATCAATGGGTTACGACTAAAATTAGTTCTAATATTTGATATTACACTGGTGGGCCCCGTGGAATCCGGAGCCCATGCGAAAATCAGATCGGTTGCAAATAAACCCACTTGATGTCGTTTCGCCTCACTAAGGAAGGAGGGAAGAGCAATCAATCTCCGAAAGGCTGAAAACATCTGTAAACCCTGATTGTGTCGCGAAAGAGCCGCTAATGCTCTGGAATGTTGACAGGTCAATGACAACATGCCAGGATATGCTCTCGCAGCCGGCGCCGGGGCCGTTCGCTATCGACCACACCCCGAGAACGACTGTGTCGCCGTCAATCGTTGCTGTGCCTGAGACAGGTTCGACAAATGAGCCATTACAAAAAACCTCACTATGTATCAGGAATCCATGTACATCGAAGTTCAGCCCCGACAAAAAGTTTCCATAATCCAAAAACCACAAATCTCCGAGACTGTCCTGAAAACAGATAGTCCCTTCAGGCGTTCCTGCATATGACTGCTTTGGTGATACCACAAGGCACAAGACTAAAGAGAGGATCATAAATACTGGAAACAACGCCGACTTTGCTTTCATGTAAAGCTCCTTTCAAATTAGATTTGCAAGATTTTTGTACCTGCACAATAATCTCGGACAGATGTATTCATTGTCCGAAGAATAACTGTGAGGATATCTCTACTTTCAATTTTATATTTACCGCTTTTTGCTCCCGAAATCAAGATGAAGGTCGCGTTAGCGGTTTGTATTATCTTTGATCCTTTCACATAAAAGATTTAAAAGCGAAACTGGAGCCGACAATACAAACCGTCGCTAAAAACTTTGAAAACGGGACTGCTATGCCATGGACCTTCACCCGAGAACTGATCCGCGGGAAATGTTAGTTTTCTGGCAAAATTAAATACCTGCTAAAGGGAGGATCTTGCCATGAGGAAGACGAGTTAACGGAAGAGCAGATCGCCTTTGCACTGAGGCAAGTAAAGACTGGTACTGCGGCGAGCGAGGTAATCCGTAAGATGGGGATAACTGAGCAGACATTTTATCGCTGGAAGAGGAAGTATGGTGGACTTGGGGTGGGAGAGCTCAGGGAATTGAAACAGCTTCGGGAGGAGAACCGAAAGCATAAGCATATGGTGGCTGATCTGAGTCTTGACAAGTAGATGCTGCAGGATGTGCTGTCAAAAAAAGTTTTAACGCCTGTCCAGAAGCGAGCTCCCTGGTTGAAAATCTTAAGAACAGACATGGGGTGAGTGAACGGTGCACATATGCGGTGCTACAGTTTCATCGTTCTAGTCACCGTCATCGGTCGACTACAACAGGCTGAAGTTCACCAGGGGAGCGCCTAGAAGGATATTTCTGCACAACGGTCCTGAGTTCGTTTCTAAGGAACTTGACCACTAGGCTTATGAAAATAAGGTAATACTGGATTTCTCGCGGCCCGGAAAGCCACAGGACATGCAACGGTAGAGTCATTTAATGGAAGTTTCAGAGACGAGTGCCCTAACGTAAACTGGTTCTTGTCGCTAAGATGATGCCAAGGAGAAGATTGAAGCATGGAGAAGGGAGTATAATGGGAGGCCGCATGGTTAATAACATGACACCGGAAGATTCTGCAAGCATGGGTGTTGATGAAAAAACAAGAGAGGCAGCCTAAGAAAATATGCCGGAAACTAGCATTTTGCTGGACCAGTTTTGGGGGCATGTCCATGCAATGCCGCACTCTGCTCACAAGTGGCACATTTTTCGGGGGAAAGGTCCATTCTTCGGGAATACCGATGTCCAGGAAATTCGCTTGGAAACATTCATCAAGCAACTCCCCGGCTCGCTTGCGCCGAAATGTCAGAAGAATATAGTCGATGCCCTGATGAATTTATTCCGCACGTTGAAGGAAGACAGGCTGATCGACGATGTCCCTGTCTCCAAGTTTATTGCAATGCAGGAATATGAACCTACGCTCATATCTCAAGATACACAAAGGAAGATCTTAGACCTTATCTCTGCAAAGCATAAGCCTATTTTCACTTTTCCGTTTAACCAGGGTGTCCGGCCTTCTGAGGCAAGGGCATTAAAGTGGAAGGACATAAACGGGGATACCGTGACAATCCGGCGCACATGGTCCGGGGAAGTCCTCAGAAAGCAGACTAAGAATAAGCGCATCCGCCACAATTTGCTTTTCAATGAAACGCTGCAGGCATTACCTCAGAGGCGGTTCCCTGAAGACTTTGTTTTGACTCATGGTAAAGACGTGAAGCGACACTACAGCCATAATTACCTTGGCAAGATATACAATGTGGCAATAAGCCAGTTAGGGCTTAAAATAGAATTGTACGAGGCTACAAAGCATTCTTTCGGCACGCGGCGAATCAATGACGGTGTCCCTGAAAATCTTCTTGGGGAGTGGTTCGGTCATGCCAAGAGCGAAATGACCCGGCGCTATGCAAGGTGAAGGTCGTTGACGCCTTCCGGCAGATTGAAGAGAAGAAAAAGGCGGTCGTGGATATGGCGGACTACCGCACAACTACCGCACATGGCCCGGAGAGCAAGCAATGACGCGGATCACCGTGGGTTCGGCTCCCACTCTCTCCGCCATGCCTTTCAGTTAATATCAAAGAGTTAGGCCCGGAAAGCCTCTTCAACCCCGATAGTAAATGGCCTGGCAAAGTTATGTGGCTGTCTTAAGATTACTGTCGATTCTCACAAAATTTGAGATAGTCAGGCATATGAGGTAATCAGTTCCCGGTTGTAGCTTGCTTACTTATTAGTAAAGGCGGCGTGTCATGTGCATCGTCTTTTTTTTCGGGATACAGCCTGCAGAAGGTATGATAAGATGTAAGCGATGTCCAGCTTTAAAGACAAGATAGACTCGCTCTTTGTCGGGAAACTCTGGGAAGCTGATTTGGCTTCAGCCAGCAGGGCAAAGTCTCTTCGGATAAAAGCACTGCGCCTCATATACGTGATCGTAAAGGGCTTTTCGGAAGAACAGCTTATATTAAGGGCGATGAGCCTTGTATATACCACCCTCCTCACCTTTGTCCCGCTTCTCGCAGTGAGCTTTTCAGTTCTGAAGGCATTCGGCGTACACACCCGATTCCTGATATTTCTTTATTATTTTCTTGAACCCCTCGGTGACAGCGGCGTAGACCTTTCGATGAAGATCATAGGGTTTGTCGAGAATGTGAAGGTAAGCGTCCTTGGCTCAATCGGCATTTCCATGCTTATATTTACGGTTATCTCTACGCTACAGAAGATCGAGCGCGCTCTCAACTACATCTGGAACGTAAAAGGAACGCGGGGCTTCTCCCAGCGCTTCAGCAACTATATGAGCGTCCTGCTTGTGGGGCCAGTACTCATGTTCTCTGCGATTGGCCTTACGACTTCCATGATGAGCAGCGCCCCTGTGAAGAAACTTACTGCAATCCATTTTTTTGGCTTCACCTTCTACCTGGTCAGCCGGCTTGCCCCCTATGTTCTTATTTCCGCGGCGTTCACCCTGATCTACATATTCCTGCCGAACACAAAGGTGCGCTTCAGGGCTGCTCTCTCAGGGGGTATTGCAGCTGCAGTGCTGTGGCAGACTATCGGCTGGATATTCGAGTTGTTCATAGCCTCATCAAGCCAGTATTCTGCCATTTACTCAAGTTTTGCAGCGCTTATCCTCTTCCTCATCTGGCTCTACTGGAACTACCTTACCCTGCTCATAGGCGCGCGGGTCTCGTACTACGCTCAGCATCCACAACTGCTTGAGCCAGGCGGCAACATTGCCCTCAGCGATGTGCTTAAGGAAAAACTTGCCCTTGCTATAATGTTCCTTATAGGGCATAGCTTCCATGCCAACAGGCCGCACTGGGAATTTGTTTCCCTGTCCCAAAAGCTTGGCATGCCATCGGAGATTGTTTTGGAGGTCCTTAATGTTCTTGAGGTAAAAGGCCTGATAGTGCCGATACACGGCGAGCCTCCGGCATATCTGCCTGCTAAGGACCTTGAGACTATCACTCTTAACGAGATAGTCGGCGCTGTGAGAGTTGCCGGAGATGGCACCAATGTCTCAGACAGAACACCGGTCTTAATACCCGCGGTTGAGGGAGTCATGAAACATATCGAGGATGCCATTTACGCCTCCCTCGAAAACCGCACGCTTAAAGATCTTATTCTGACCGGAGAGGATGCCGCCAATTAACTCTTGTCACGCTGTCTATGTCACCCTTTCCGGCAATCGGGACTATCAACATGAGTACACCCGGGCCGGAGGACCTAGTGAGTTATTCTTGAAAAAACTTGTGGGTTAGTGAAACGTCGGTAAATGAAGACCTTTTTTTACAAGTTCTTTCTTCGAGCAATCACTTCATGGTATATTGCTCCTATGGGCAGAAGAAATTATATTTCTCGCTAACAAGATGGCGTTATGAATATGCGCAGATCAACGGCAGTCGCTCCGGCAGCGCTTTTATGGATATTCGTCGCAGTCTTCTGCATTGGGTGCGCCTCTCAAACCGCCTGGACGAGGAATGTGAAATTAGAGCGTGCGGAGCAGGACGCCCCTACTTACCGCAGGGTAATCAACCTGGGCGCGAAGGCTGCTGAGGCGATGGATGCGCCGTCAGCCGGCTTCAGATACGGAATCCTTGATGCGGATGTCATGAACGCCATGGTTGATACGAAAAACAAGAATATATATGTTACTAAAGGATTGATGAGCCGACTCAATGACCGGGAACTCCTCTGCGTCTTTGCCCATGAGTGGGCTCACGTAACCAAAGGGCATTATGGGGAAAAACTTCAGAAAGAAGAGACGATCGATACCATTTCGGCCATTATTGCAATGGCCACACCTGTGGGCATGATCGCATCGTTCATCATAAATCCTATCGCAAAAAAGAGCTTCACACGGGTGCAGGAAGAGGAGGCAGATGACGAGGCGGCAAAAACTCTCAACGACCGGATGAAAATCTCTCCCTATGCCTGCATCTCAGCATTCGGCAAATTGCGGGCATATGTGGAGAAGACAGGTGGTCGTGAGCAGGGAGGCTTGCTAGACAGCCACCCGTCAATCACCGCAAGGATAGAGAGGTTGACGGAAATGTGGCCGGATAAGCCAAGAGCATATTATCTGAGTCAAATAACAGTCCGGTCGGCAGCCGAGGCCCAGGCTGTGGTAAAGAGGCATGGGGCAGGGGAGGCATTTTCAGGTCTTGCCTCGGCCTATTCTGTAGACCCTCTGGTAGCTTTCAATAACGGAGAGCTTGGGCGGTTCGAGGAGTGGGAGCTCAACCCTGAAGTGGCGGAAGCCATGAAGAAGCGAAAGGGGAGCGAACTTATCGTCTTCCGCTCATCGGGAGGGTTTCAGGTTGTGAAGGCAGTGGAACTAAAGCAAAGCCAACTTCGGTCATCTGGCAAAAAAGAACCGAAAGCAGAAATTGATAGCCTGCATTAAATAAAATTAAAGTGCCTTACCATCGACGCCTCATATCACGGGCTCTTTTCATCCTGAGCTCCCATCTCGCCTGCATGATCTGACATGACAATTGGTGTTCAGGACGTTTTTAATCTTTTCCTTCGACCAAGGATTTTTGAGAATACAGTCTTAAATAAGAACATTTCAGCTGGCTTACTGCGCGTCTTTTTCTTGAGCTACGTCAGAGCGTCGTTCCAGCGACTCGGGTTTGATACTTAAGGCCGAGTTGCGATTTCTTAAGCGTTTGATATACTTCCTTTAAAGGAAGAGATCAGTTAGCCGGTACGCAGGGGAAAGCGATTATATAGGGGTAATCCATGATTTCATTAGCCCTGGAGAGGAAGATATACCATGAAAAAGTCACTGAGCAGAAGAGATTTCTTTAGGAGGGCCGGAGCGGGGGCAATAGGGCTGGGGTTCGGGGTTTCCCTCTTCAACGGGATATATCAATATGCCGAGGCGCTTACAGAAGAGGAAAAACATGCTCTCCTGATGAAAGGGACTGTAAATTTTATGGGGTTCATGGTAAAGGAGATCACTCCAAATGATGAGTTCTACATAACTACTTATTCCGATACAGTGCCGGCTATCGACCTTAACAAATTCAGTTTGCGAATCGAGGGGTTTGTCGAAAAGCCGTATAGGCTCACCCTGAAAGAACTTGAAGGGATGAAGGACAAGACCGAATTTGTCACACTTGAATGTATCGGCAATCCCGTCGGAGGAGATTCCATCAGCAATGCACTTTGGGACGGTGTGACCCTGAAAAAAGTCATAGAGAAGGCGGTCCCCCGGACGGGGATCGTGAAGACCGCTTTTTTTGCAGAGGATGGCTACAGCGACAGTATTCCTTATCCTTTGTCGCTTTCAGAAGACGTGTTTCTTGCATTCAGGATGAACGGCGAGCCTTTGCCAAGGAAGCACGGCTATCCCTTGAGGGCAGTTGTCCCGGGCATTTATGGAATGAAACACGTCAAATGGCTTTCAAAGATTGAGCTCGTTAATTACGATTTCAAGGGATACTGGGAGAAGAAGGGATGGTCGGATGAGGCTATTATCCCTGACAAGGCGCAAATCCTGATGCCCATGGAAGGAAAGACGATACCGCTTGGAAATTACGTTATCGGCGGTGTGGCATTTGCCGGAGGATACGGAATCAGCAAGGTGCAAGTATCGCTCGACAAAAAGAAGACCTGGCATGATGCGGCAATTAAGCCGCCTCTTTCGAAGTGGTCCTGGACTCTCTGGAGTTTCGACTGGAAACCCTCGAAGGCTGGGGAATATACGATAACCGTTCGGGGTATCGACAGGGCGGATAAAGTTCAGGAATCGCCATCTCTGCTTGCAAAATTATTCCGGTCGTTCCCCGATGGCGCGAAGGGCCTTCATTCAGTAAATGTAAAGGCTGAAAAAAAAGGATAACGACTGCAAGAATGAAAGTCTGCTCGCTTGCACAGAAATGATTATGCCCTGCAATTAAAGGGGTCGTGCCGGCAAGGCAAAAAGAGGCACCTATGCATGGCTTAGTAAATTGTAAAGAAGGAGACATGTTATGCCGCGTGACATACCGATAGGCAATGGTTCATTGCTCATACTATATGACAGGACAGGACTAGTTCGGGACCTTTACTTTCCGAGTGTGGGAAGTGAGAACCATGCGCAGGGACATGTTTTCAGGGTGGGCGTGTGGCTGAACGGTGTTTTCAGCTGGATTGACGAAAATGGCTGGGAGCGCACCCTCGATTACGAAGATGATACCCTCGTGGCAAGGATCCAGCTCATCAATAAGGCCCTCGGGATCGAGATCATCATGAGGGATGCCGTCGACTTCCATGAAAACATCTATGTCAGGGAGGTAACCGCCGGGAATCTTTCTTCGAAGTTCGCTGAGCTGAGGCTCTTTTTCCACAATGATTTTCATATATATGGATCCGAAATCGGCGATACGGCATGCTATAAACCTGAGGAGAAGGGACTTCTCCATTACAAGGGGCGAAGGTACTTTTTTGTGAATGCGCTGACCGGCGACGGCGTCGGTCTTAGCCAGTTTGCGGTGGGTGTGAAGGAAGTAAAGGGACTCGAAGGGACCTGGGTAGACGCGGCAGACGGCATCCTTTCGGGCAATACTGTGGCCCAGGGTTCTGTAGATTCGATCTGTGCGGTGCACTCGAAGATTCCCCCCGGCAAGAAAGCCACGGTGTATTACTGGATGGGTGCATGCGTTGACTGGAAAGGGGTGAAACGCCTCAATGACCTGGTTGTGCAGCGAACTCCGGCGTACTTCATCCAAAGGACGGCTGATTACTGGAAGCTATGGCTCAACCGGGAGCGGATGAAATTGGGCGACCTTCCCGAACCCGTGGGACGGCTTTATGCGAGAAGCCTCATGATCCTCAGGACACACATAAACAATAACGGGGCTGTCATAGCCGCATGCGATTCCGACATCCTCCACTTTTCAAGGGACACTTACTGCTATATGTGGCCCAGGGACGGCGCCCTTGTGGCGCACGCGCTTGACGTCGCCGGATTTCCGCTCCCTGCCCGGAGGTTCTTCGAATTCTGCGGAGAGATCATAGGGAGAAGCGGGTACTTCCTGCACAAGTACAATCCTGACGGCTCCCTCGCGAGTTCATGGCATCCATGGGTCCTTGAAGGAAAACCCCATCTGCCGATACAAGAGGATGAGACCGGACTTGTGTTGTGGGCCCTCTGGGAGCACTTTCAACTATACAAGGACGTTGAGTTCATCAAGCCGCTTTACAGGAGAGTCATTAAGTCCGCAGCGGACTTCATGTGCGAATTCATCGACAAGAGAACCGGCCTGCCTCTGCCATCATACGACTTGTGGGAAGAGCAGTCGGGGGTGCACAGCTTCACAGTAGCCGCAGTCATCGCCGGACTACGTGCAGCAGGCCATTTCACTTCGGCCTTCGGGGAGGCTGATCTGTCTGATAAGTACCTGAAGGCAGCTGATAAGATGCGGGATGCCTTGACAGAATATCTCTACGACAGCGACGCAGGAAGATTCCTCTGCTCTGTCTCCGAGCGTCTCGGCGTATTCACGAAGGAGTATAGGCTCGACGCCAGCCTTTGTGCCTTCTTTGCTTTCGGTATTTTCCCGGCATCGGACGAAAAGATCGTAAGTACCATGAAGGCAATGAAAGATAAACTCTGGTGCAGGGAGGGGATAGGCGGGATGGCCCGATATGAAAACGACAGATACCAAAGCGTGGTTGAACCGAGTCCGATGATCCCAGGGAACCCTTGGATTATTTGTACGCTCTGGTATGCCCAGTACCTGATCGAGAAGGCGAAAAGCAGGGATGAACTGCAGGAATCAGTCTTCTTTTTGAACTGGGTTGCCGAAAGGGCCCTTCGCTCAGGGACACTCGCAGAGCAGGTGAACCCCTTCACCGGCGAACCCGTTTCCGTTTCTCCTCTCACTTGGAGCCATGCCGCATTCATTATCACGGTGCAACGGTATCTGAAAAAGCTGGGGGATATGGAGAAATGCCCGGCCTGCGGGCTGTCGCCTGTCTTTCATACTGCTGCCGGTGGATAACAAAAGGGGGAAAATGACCTTGCTATTTAAATTGGATGTCCGGATTGGTTTTCTCACGGATATGGCAGGATGAAGACAGATGGTTCCCCTGCGGTGGCATGGCGAACAAAAAGATACTGAAGAAGTTGACGGTCGTTACCATTGTGGTCGGGGTTATTGCCGTTTTCAAAATACTCGGCCTCGGGCAGTACTTTACCCTCGCCTACATGAAGGCTTCGCAGGCGAGATTCTCCTCGCTTTATGCAGATCACCGGCTTATGGTGATCGTCGCGTATATGGTGATATATATTCTTGTGACGTCATTATCTTTGCCTGGAGCCGTGATAATGACCCTTGCCTGCGCTGTATCGCGTTTTGTCCTGCGTGAGTGGGTGCAGAAAAAATTTGGCGATAAGCTTAAAGCAGTTAATGAGGGGATTGAAAGAGAAGGCGCATTTTATCTTTTCACACTTCGATTGATCCCCATCTTTCCTTTCTGGCTCATAAACATTGTCATGGGACTAACAAGAATGCCTCTGCGGACGTTTTACTGGGTCTCACAGGCGGGAATGCTGGCTGGAACGATAGTCTATGTCAATGCCGGCAAGGAACTGGCAAAGATTGAGTCTGTGGGGGGATACTTTCGCCAGGGCTGATTTTTTCTTTAATACTTCTCGGCCTGTTTCCCATTGCAACGAAGAAATTGCTGTCTTTATATAAATCAAAGGAAAGCGGTTCCCCTAATGCATAAGGCTTGGCAAGGGAGGAGGAAGGCATGAGGCCGCAACAGCGAATAAAAAAGGCGGGGAAAACCCCGCCCAGTTTCGTGACTTACTCCTTCACCTGTCCTATTCGACCTTCTTCATCTCGTTGCCGCAGGCGCATTTGCCGGGGTTCTGGCTAATGGTGTCGCACTTGCAGTCCGGCCCGCATGCACATGCATATTTACCGGTGGTTTTGAAGGGGCGTTCTTTTTCCCATGCATCTGCCTTCAGCATTACTTGGTCCGCTTCTGCCTTCACCACTTTCGCCTTGACCATTTCATTTCCGCAGGCACACTTGCCTGGCGCCCTCGACATGGTCTGGCATGGGCAGCTTTCGCCGCAGTTACAGGCATAGACCTCATCGCCCACCTTCAGATCCATCTTCCCGAAGGTGCCCGCGAAGGCCAATGATGCGCAGAACAATACGACAACCGCTAAGATAACCGGCTTTCGCATGATTTCCACCTCCTTTCAGGACCCTAAAGTTATAACTATAGGGGTTGATTACACTGTATGACGCTACAGGGCTGTTGTCAAGGGGAAAATATTTTTTAGCGGTGTTGGTAAATGGTGGCCTCTTACACAAGAAAAAGTTGAGAAAAATTCTATCAAAAAAGGGCATCAGGGCTCTCCGATTAGTCCTTAACCAAGAGGCAGATACGCCTTTGGGTTAAGGTCAAGCCCCGCTATTTCACCTTTCAAGAAGCGATGATATCCGGCGACCGCTATCATCGCAGCATTATCGGTGCATAAGGCGGGCGGAGGAACAAAGACCTCAACTCCTCGTTCTTCGGCCATTTTCTTTATTCTTTCCCTTAACGCGCTGTTTGCCGCGACCCCGCCGGATAAGGTGACGTTACCGACCCTTTTTTTTCTGATAGCCCATTCTGTTTTTCTGACCAGCACGTCAATAACCGCTGCCTGAAAAGATGCCGATATATTCTCAACAAGTTTCACGTCTCCGGCATCGAACCTTGTATCCCGTCCGGCGGCACACGATCGCATAAAGTTCAGCACAGCTGTTTTCATGCCGCTGAAACTGAAATCCAGAGTTTCGGGGAGATAGGCCCTCGGAAAATCAATTGTGCGCGGGTCGCCCTGACGGGCAAGTTTGTCGATGACGGGACCGCCGGGATAGCCGAGACCGAGCAGTTTAGATACTTTGTCATAAGCTTCACCTGCAGCGTCATCGCGAGTTCGTCCCAATTCGTTATACAAGCCATAATCCCTGGCCAGGTAAAGGCTGGTATGACCTCCTGATACTACGAGCGAGAGGAAAGGAAACTTTGGCGAGGGAGTTTCTAAAAAGACAGAAAGTATGTGCCCTTCGAGGTGGTTGACTGCCACAAGCGGAATGCCCCTTGAATAACAAAGCGCCTTGGCAAAGGAGCATCCGATAAGCAAAGACCCTATAAGGCCGGGCCCGTGGCATACAGCAACAGCAGAGATGTCCGATAGCTGTGCGCCTGCTGCACGCAATGCCTCGTCAACCACCGGTTGAATCATCTCTATATGCCTCCTTGAGGCAAGCTCGGGGACTATGCCGCCATATTTTGCATGTATCTCTGACTGGTTTGAGACTATATTGGAGAGTATCTTTTTCCCATCCTCAACTACAGATGCTGATGTATCATCGCAGGAGGTATCTATACCAAGGACTAGCATCGAATATTATATAAGGTTGCTTTTCAGAGAATCAAACCGGATTATGATCTTAAGGCGTCGAGGATATTTCAGTCTTCTCCGTTGCCGGAAAGTTCTTCGATGAGGCCCTCAAGAAGCGCCGTTATCACCGAAAGGTCGGAGTTCTTGTCAAGGTGAGGGAGTATATTAGGTTCCGGCAGTTCGCCCTTGATTTCTTTGTCGAGGACCCTGCAGAAGGCAAGCATAATCTTGTCGTCAAACTGTTTGTTAAGGCACCGGTTTAGCTCCGAAAGCGCCTCCTTGAGACCCATCTTGTCCCTGTAGGCCCTCTTCGAAGTCATTGCGTCGAAAGAATCCGCAAGTGCAAGGATCTTCGCCCCTTCGCTCAGGTCGCTTTGCGACAGCGCATCCGGATAGCCTGTGCCGTCAGGCCTTTCATGATGGTGCTTAACTATGTTCTCGACGTCCTTCCAGGGGAATTTGATATGAGAGATGATCTTGTACGACAAAAGGGAATGCTTTTTTACCTCTTCCATTTCCTTCTGGGTGAAAGGAGTTCTCTTATTCAGGATATCATTGCTTATGACCAGCTTTCCGACATCGTGGAGGAACCCTGCAACATAGATGCCCTCGATGTCGTGATCGCTCCAGCCGAGTTCCCTTGCAATAACTGCCGAATATTTTGCGACCCTCTGTGAATGATGTCTTGTATAGACGTCTTTAGCGTCGATAGCCGCTGCGAAAGCCTGAAGGGTGTCATGATAAATCTTGCGCATCTCCTCGTAGAGCTTCCGGTTGTCGCCGAGTTGTTCGGTCAGATTAATGAAGAGAGCCCTGTTGTTCAGCGTAATGGCGATCTGCTGGGCGATTACCTTTAGTATCTCGAAGTCTTCCCGGGTATATGGCTCACGGGTGAATTTGTTGCTGAGCATGATCGTCCCGATGAATTCGCTCCTGACCCAGAGGGGAGTAATTATTTCAACGCCTGCTGCCCTGAGGGCTGCGTCGTTTTCTGCATGGTATGGTTCGTTCTTCTCTGCTTCGCGCACGAACTCAAAATCGATATCCTCAAGGGAAAGTTTTTCGAACCCTTTTCGGGCAGCAAACATAATTTTTTTCCCGGTTCTGTCCTGGCAGGTGATAGCCCCTTTACTGGCCAGAAAGGTCCCCATGACAACATACAGCAGCGAACGCAGTTTCTCCCTGAAATTCTTTTCCGAGGTAATCTCTTCCCCCAGGTCCGCAAGCGAGGAGATATTGAAGAGCGCCCTCTTTAGCTCCATCGGTTATTCTGCACTGCCGCCCAGGAACTGCAACGCGCCTTTTTCATCCTGGAAAAAACGAAAGTACTTGGTGAGGCCAAGCATATCGAAGATGCCGAGCTGGACCTTGTCCATGTCTGTAAAACAAAGAGTGCCGCCTGTGGTCTGCAATTCTTCCATAACATGCAGAAGGAGGGAGATGCCTATTGAATTAATGAGGTCTGTTTCACTGAAATTTACTATTATCTTCTTTATCCCTGTCTCGATATACCTGCCGCACTCGCTGACGAGGCCTTCTCCCGACAGGTTATTAAGATACCCCTTGGGGTAGATGACTGCCACGTCATTCACAATACGCGACTTTACCTGGAAAGGAGCTGCATTCACTTTAACACCTCATTTCTTTTTATGTTTTTTATGAGCGTTACCCTCGTCCTGTCACTTATTCTCTCGACCCTCACCTCATCCATGATCTTTCGCATAAGCGTAAATCCCCAGCCTCTCTTCTGTCCCGCTGTCATCTTTTCTTCGGTAGGGCTTTCTTTAAGCGAATCGAGCGTGAAATGTCTGCCGGGGCTTTCAATCGCAATCTCAAGCCGTTGCGGGGTAGTGGTGAATTTCAGATATATCTTCTTCTCATAGCTGCCGCTATGCTCCATGGCATTTATACAGCTCTCCACGAGCGCAAGCTGCAGATAATTCATAAGCTCCGGTTCAAGATTTATATTCTTTCCTATCTGATCGACTGCCCGGGCTGCAACCAGCTCGGCCTGATCACTCATAGGTATTACCATTTCAAAGACCGATGAATCCGCCGGCACGTCGTATTTAGCCTCGATGAGCTTCCGTATCTCGGCGCCAGTCTTGCCTTCGACTTCCCTGAAGTACAGAGACTGCACGAAATCCTTAAGGAGCGGATCGTCGCTCCCTCCGAAATCATTCAGTTCAAGGGCATCCAATGCCTCAGACAGCCGGGGTTCACGTACGCCGAGGACCTTTGAAAGTCTTTCCTGATCGCCTGTTTCTCCGCGCGCTATGCGGTGCATCAGAAGTTCCAGGATCGTCCTTCTGATGCCTTTATCACGCAGGCTTTCACTGAAGACAGAGGACCAGTAGAAAGCAGTCTCGCCGTCAATGATCTCAAAACTATAGCATTCGCTGAAGTCTTTTTTATCAAGGTTGTTTTTCTTCATTTTCCAGGCCGCCCTTGCCATATTTCTGATATAGAGGGGGCTGCCCTTCACTCTTCGGATGATGTCAAGCGCCGCTTCCCGGTCAAAGGAGATTTTCATCTTGGCAAGGAGGGAGCTGAAGAGTGCATACGCGGTGTCTTCGGGAAGCGGGTAAAGGCGCATCCTTTCGGTTCCCTTATGAAGCGCTGGATCTGAAAAAATGGCCTCCAGTTTCGCGGAAGGTGAGCCTGTGATTATATGGGGGCAAAGACTGTTTTTCATTGATTCCTCGAAAAGGCTGGTAAGACCCGGCGCATCACCGCGTTTGGTCTCATGTAGTTCTTCCGAAGCAGTAAAATCGTCGAGCATGACAAGAACGGGCCGGCCTCCCCGCACTGCTGCGTTGACAGGAGTGGAGATCGCAGAAAGAATCTGTCCGTAAAGATCGCCCTGATCGGTGTTCTGCTGAAAGTCGTCGATACAGTCGATCAACCAGTCAAGACCGAGGGTGGAAATCAACGGAATAAGCCGCGGAAGGGGCATGCTCATGTTGTTGACATGAAGAGGTTCCTTCTTTACGAAGGCGACATACTGTTTGACAAACCGCGCGAAATAGTCCCTCGCAAAGGTGGTGCTCTTCAACGCCGCGGTTTTAAAAGAATAATAGAAAGGCACGACGTCCTTTGAATCCCAAAAAAGAGAACGATAAAGCTGTTTGAGGAACTCGGTTTTGCCTATGCCGCGAGGTCCTATGAGAAGGACATTGTCAGCAAGCGTATCTCTTCTCAGACTGGCCAGGCGCTTAAGATAGGCCAGCTCGTCCTCCCTGTCGAGATAGTCCTTTGCGGGGATGCCATACAGAGGCATTCTACCTCCTCACCAAAATAAAGGTCATGATGTTACTGCTCAAATACATTCACCTCTTTGGGAAGAGACAGATCGAAGAGCGAATCCCTGAGCCCCGTATTTATCTTCACGTCGCTTATCATGATTTCGATCACGTTTGAATAAGAGTCATTGATGATAAAGGAACGAATCGGAAAAGCATCTTCAGATATTCTGATCCTTATGGAAGTGACGCTGCCCATAGGCTTCTTCGGCTTCAGAATAATCGAATCATCTTTGGCTGACGCGGAGAATTCCTCTTTGATATTTCCGAAGCCACCCAGCAGCGCTACGGGCGTCTGCCCGTAGGTCTGTCTGTCAAATTTGCTCTTATAGGCCTGGCGCTCCCCTTTCTTATAAATCAGAACCGTGTCGTTGTTGATCGTAATGTCCTGTGCTGTCTTTCCCTTGTACTCCCATTTCATCTTAAGCGGAGGCTTGATGAAAAAATTCCCCTTGTATGTCTCGGTCTTGTCGAGGTCCCTGATGGTGCTCTTCTGAACAAAAGAGCCTTTCAGGTCTTTAATGTTTTCGTAGGCCTTCTGGATCTTTGCTATATGCTGCTCGGTGTCGCTGGCTGAGGCTGCTGCGGGAAACAGCAGATGCGCCAGCATAAAGAAAATAATAACAAGATGATAAGAAGAGAAAACTGCCTCATCCTGTTTTTTCACGAATGCCTCCTCAGAAAGTCCCTCGGTTTTCCTGCACCTTTGGGAGGTCCAACCAACCCGTCGTCCTCCATTATCTCCATCATTCTGGCGGCCCTATTATATCCTATTTTGAAGCGTCGCTGCAGCGAGGAGATGGACACTTCACCGACTGACTCAGCAAATTCTGCGGCCTTATAATACATCTCGTCCCTCTCCTCAGTGATCCCTTCCGAAGACGGCGCCTCAGAGGGAATCTCCTCGAAAATGGAAAAATCGGGACTGCCCTGCGTTTTGATGAAGGAAGTGACCGCTGTTATTTCATCTTCCGTGATGAGGGCGCCGTGTACGCGAATTATCCTTGAACCCGGCAGCATCAGCAGCATGTCACCTTTCCCCAGGAGCTGCTCTGCGCCCTGAGAGTCGAGTATAGTGCGTGAATCGATCTTGGAAAAGACCTGGAATGATATTCTGGCAGGGAAGTTGGCCTTGATCAGACCGGTGATG
>OUUY01000047.1 GCA_900302705.1 Candidatus Sulfobium mesophilum | reverse complement strand
ATATCCCCGAATGGTATAACAATAAAGAAGATTTCTTAACCGCCGGCATATTAAACGTAATCCCCGGGCAGAGCCTATCCGGGATCGATGCGGTGCTGACTTCGGGCGGGACCATTTCCGGTCATATTAGCGACGCCGCCACCGGCGACCCCATCCCGGAAATCGAAATCTATGCCCTGGACCTGAACAAGGGCATCACCGGCTGTTATGCCTATACCGATGAAAACGGCGATTATGCCATCAAAGGACTGCCCACGGGAACTTTCAAAATCAATTATAACTCCTATTATTATAATGAATACTACGGTGGGAATTATAACGACCAGTGGTACAACAACAAAAAAACCTTCCAGTTCGCCGACGCCGTGGCCATAACCGTCGGGCAAACCATTCCCGGCATAAACGCCGCGCTTACCGCCGACGGCGGCATCATCCGGGGCCGCGTCACCAATGAAAACGGCGACGGCGTCCCCAACGTGGACGTCTGGGTTACCGCCGAGTGGTCTGAATACAGCGGCTGGGAAGCATTTACCGACGCCAACGGTTATTACCAGGTGACCGGTATCCCCACAGGGGCTTACCATGTCTTATTCCTTACCAACACCGCCCAGGGAAATTACTCGGATGAAGCGTATAACGACAAAGTGTTGACCGGGAACCCGACGATAGAAGCCGATTGGGTGAATGTCGTCGAAGGCCAGGCCGTGGAAAACATCGATGCCGTTCTTTCCGTAGGGGGGTATGTCTCGGGTCGGGTCACCGATCAAAACGGCAACCCCATCCGGGATATACGGGTGCGCTTGTACGATGCCGCCAGTGGCGATTATTTTGCCAGGCACAGCGCGTTGACCGATTTTTACGGGAATTATACCATTTTGCGGGTAAGACCCGGTCAGTTTAAGGCCTATTTTTCCAGTTATGAGACGGCCGGCGGCAATTACAAAGCCGAGTATTACAACGATAAAACCACCCTGGCCTCCGGGGATGCCTTTACCGTTACCGCCACCCAGACCACCACCGGCATCGATGCCGTATTGGTCGCCGGCGGCGGAACCATTTGCGGGTATGTGCGTGACAAAAACGGCGCGGCGCTCAAAAATGCCGCCGTCCAGTTATTTGATAAAAATGGTGCAAGAAGCTCGCTTGGGCAGGCTTCATGTAATGTAAACGGGTACTTCGAATTCAAAGGCGTGATCCCCGCCGGTTACAAACTATACATCTCCTGCAATAACTACCTTACCCCCGAGTGGTATAACAACAAGGCCAGCCATGCCCAGGCCGATTTGGTAACCGTAAACGAAGGAAAAACCACCCTGGTTATCATCACACTGGGGGAAAACGATGCCTTGAAAGTCGTCTCTCCCAATGGCGGGGAAGTCTGGAACGCCGGATCATCCCATCCCATTACCTGGACCAATAACGGCCCCGTCGGAAACGTCCGGCTCGAATATTCCATCGATAACGGCGGCTCCTGGACAGAGATCGTATCCTCCGTCGAAAACACCGGTATTTACAACTGGGCCGTACCTAATATCGCCGCCACTTCCGCCAATAGCCTCGTGCGTATCAGTGAAGCCGGGGACGGCTTCCCGACGGATGTTAGCGATGCCGCGTTCACAATTTTCGCCAACCTCGCCAATTGGATCCCCGTGGAGGGCCTGCAAAATAACATGGTGGTATACGGCAAAGCCTATAATGGAATGAGCGAAGCCATGGCCGGCGACTGGCTCGGCGCCTTCGGACCCGGCGGAATTTCCGACTGCCGGGGAGCCACCGCCGTCGGCACCAACGGTAACTTCTATTTAACCATCAATAGCAACGCCGTCTCGGCTGAAACCATCACCTTTAAATTATGGCCGTACCCAACCGGGCCGGCCCTGGACGCCGATGAGACCATCGAATTTATCGCCGACAGCATCTATGCCGGGCTGCCCCTTCATTTCGGCGCACGGCCCCAGGTTATTTCGTTGGTAAGTGGTTGGAACTGGTTGGGCTTCAACACCCTTCCCCCCGACACTTCGCTGAATTCCATTTTCGGAAACCTGGCCGGGAAAATCGCGCAGGTCAAAACCCAGACCCAGGCCGCCGTATATTCCGGCGGCAATTGGATCGGTGATCTAGCCAATATGAACGGCATAGCCGACGGCGCCATGTATAAAATCAACACCACCCAGGCCTGCATCCTCAGCCTGGATGGCGCCACCGTGCCCTATAACAAACCCATACCCATGGTGACCGGCTGGAATTGGGCCGCCTATTTACCCGTGCTGCCCCAAAACGTCGATGCCGCCTTAAATACCCTCATGCCCCTTTTAATCCAGGCCAAGAGCCAGACCCAATCAACCGTTAAATTAGGGAACGGCCTCATCGGCGACCTGACACGGATGGAATCCAATAAAGGATATACTATCCAGTTGAACGCCCCGGGCGTCCTGGTTTATCCACACGGCGAATCCACGTACCCCGACAGCCCGTCCGGCTTAAAGTCGCAGTCCCAGTCGATTGA
>OUUY01000097.1 GCA_900302705.1 Candidatus Sulfobium mesophilum | reverse complement strand
GTGGTAGACTACCACGTCGATAGGCTGGAGGTGTAAGTGCAGTAATGCATTCAGCTGACCAGTACTAATTGACCGTGTGTCTTGACCCTTATTTCATTTCCCTCCTGTTGTCAAATATAAAAAAACAAACTTGCCAAAAATAAAAAAAGTAGTAGAATATAAAAAAAATACCATCATAGAGAGGGCCGCCTAAGGGCCCTTTTCTTGTATTTTCTTGTTCTGAATGGTGCAAACTGAAGGAGTAATATGAGAGAAAGGGATATCTTCGAAGAAATCATAGACATGGGTAAGAGAAGGGGAACGCTTACCTACGATGAAATAAATGATGCGTTGCCGTCGGAATTTTTCTCTCCGGATGAATTGGAAGACCTTATGGACCTCTTACAGGATATGGGGGTAAAGGTCGTTGATTATGAAGAGCCCGGCATTTCTGAGGAAGAGGGTCCTGAGGAGGAGGAAGCAGGGGAATACGAAAAGACGGAAGACCTTGTTCAGGCGTACTTCCATTCGATGGGCGATATCTCCATACTTACCAAGGATGAGGAAACTGAACTTGCCAAGAGATTGGAAGAGGGCAGAGAGATTATCAAGGAAATTGTTACTGCAATGCCTCTTTATAAAAAAATAGAGGAGAGTTTGGAAGTTGTGGAAGAAGAGCCCGCCGAGGTAGAAGAAGAAAAGCCGGATGAGGCCTTGATTATCAGTCTAAAGATCCTCGATACCCTCATGAGGAAGGTTGAGATCGCCGACAGGAAGATCATGAGGCACGGCACATTGAAGGATCTCAAGAAGGTAATATACGACAAGAAGAAAAAAGACGTTAATCCTATGAAATTGTCCGCCCTTGCCAAAGATGTTCATAACGATTATCGAGCTGTCGAAACAGAAACCGGGATAAGACTCGATGAGCTGAGGGGTAAGTGGGACAGAATTACAAAGGCGAGGGCTCTTGTTACTGAGGCCAAGAATGAGTTGATAACAAGGAACCTGCGTCTTGTAGTCAATATCGCTAAGAATTACGTTGGCAGAGGCCTTCCCTTGCTTGATCTTATTCAGGAGGGCAACATAGGATTGATGAAGGCGGTTGATAAGTTCAAGTATGAAAAAGGCTTTAAATTTTCTACATATGCAACTTGGTGGATAAGACAGGCTATCACCCGTGCCCTGATTGATCAAACTAAGACAATAAGGGTCCCTGTTCATATGATGGAGTTTTATAACCGGGTAACAAAGGCCTCCAGGGAGTTGACTCAGCAGCTGGGCAGGGAACCGAGCAATGAAGAAATCGCCAAGAAATTGGTTGTTCCTACCAAAAAAGTAGAGGAGGTTTTCAGGGCGATACAAGACCCTATTGCGCTTCAGACTCCGGTGGGAGATGAAGATACAGAACTCGAAGACTTCATTGGAGACAAAAACAGTCCATCTCCATATTCAGACGCGGAAAAGAACGAGATCTCCGAACAAATACTCATGATACTGAAGACTCTGACCCCGAAAGAGGAAAAAGTGATAAGAATGAGATTTGGCATAGGGGTTGACAGAGATCATACGCTCGAGGAAGTCGGCAGGCACCTCTCAATTACGCGTGAGCGGGTACGTCAAATCGAGGCAAAGGCACTCAGAAAATTAAAACACCCCAGCAGATTACGCGCTCTGAAGGTCCTTACAACAGCCTGATTCCCTGTGCAGGCAAGGGCAAAAACAGGAGGCCTGTGCCCACCTCTATTTCAGTTTAGTTACCAAATTGCCTACCGTGATCGGACCTGAATAGTTCTCAAGTACCAGAGCTGTCGAAGTAGTATCCTGGCAGCCGATCATCTGGATTGCGCCGGTGGGGATCTTATGCCCGTCGATAAGGTCCACAGTCCTCACGATATCGCCTATTTCCAGGCCGTCTCTAAGACCTTTATCGATGTAAACAACATTGAACTTCGTATCGCCAAGATGTTGGTAGCGTGATGCTATTACATATCCTCCGTTGATTTCCGGTTTTCTGAATTCCCCTGTTGTCATAAGCGGGCTCATTTCAAAATAAGGCAAAAGTAAGTCTCCCGAATGTATATCGTTGAACATTTTTGAGATTTTTGCCGATATATCGCCGTCTTCGAAACGGAAAATCTCGGTTATGCCAAGAATCTCCACTACATGCCCGATTTTTTTATTCGTGACTGGATGTCTGACAAGTCCACCGTCCCGAATTATGTAAAAACGTTCCCCTATCTTTACAGGATTGTCAATATTTACAAAGACAACATCATCATTGCCAAATATAATTCTATCAGGTGCGCCCACAATGTTGCCTACGCCTGCTACAGTCTCAGCGACAAAGCCGCTTGCAATGAGAATATTTTTATCTATAAGGGGACGAGGCCTAACAGATGGCGGCAATTTTGCTCCAGCCTCCTTTGGCTTCAATAATTCTTTCTTTTGAGTGATCTCCCCGGCGCCTGTTTCAGGACTCACCTCTTTCTGTAGATACCGAAGCGGTATTCTTATATTTTGGCCTGGATATATTTTGTCCGGATTGGCAATATCCGGGTTTTCCTGCCATACCTTAGGCCATAAGAAAGGATCTCTCAGTTCTTTGCCGGAAATTGTCCACAGGGTATCCCCTGAGGTAACTTTATAATCCTTTATTTCCTCGGTCTGTGCAAAAGAAACAGACGGAATTAATAGGGCTAAGACCACCAAAAAGCAAAGAAAGCGGCGTTTGCTAAGCATAATGCACCTCTTTTTTTAAAGATTTGTCCTTTAAAACATAACCGAGATAGAAAAAACTGTCAAGCATATTCGGTCTCATCGGCAATGCATTTGACACAATAATGGCAAAAAGTTGCATAATTTATAGATGGGAAGATTCAGATCATTTGGCGCATATATGAGGCAGAGATTTGGGGCTACCGTATATAAAGTGAACGTGGACGCCGGCTTTACATGCCCCAACAGGGACGGCACTCTGGGGGTAAGGGGCTGCATATACTGCAATAATGACAGCTTTAGGCCTAACTCGTGTCGGCCAACCCTGTCGGTTTCCAATCAGGTTGCAACCGGCATTGCCCATGTGGAAAAGAGATACGGAGCCCATATGTTTCTTGTGTATTTTCAGCCATATACAAACACATACGCCCCCGTAGAGCAACTTGAAGCGTTATTCAAAGAGGCGCTTGCTGAACCGTCAGTTGCGGGATTGGCTATCGGGACCAGACCCGATGCGATAGACAGCGAAAAGCTCGACATGCTTGAGGCGCTTGCTTCGAAGTATTTTATTCTGATAGAGTATGGCCTTCAATCTATATATGATAAAAGTCTTAAGTTTATCAACCGTGGACACGATTATCAGACTTTCCTTACCGCACTGGAGATGACGAGGGGCAGAGGGATTAATATAGGCGCCCATATCATTGCAGGTTTTCCTACAGAGACAAAGACAGAAACGCTGGCGATGGCAGAGGAATTGTCCTCGTTGCCCATAGAATTCCTGAAGATTCACCAGCTTCAGGTTGTCAAGGATACCCCTTTGGCGGAACTTTATATGAAAGATCCCTTTCATGTCTTTGAATATAGGGAATATCTTGATTTTCTGGCGGACTTTATCGAAAGACTTTCTCCCGATATTGTGCTTCAGCGTCTTTTTGCCACTGCCCCTGACGATATTCTGATTGCGCCCCTATGGGGACGTAACAGGCATCAAATCCTAAACGATATAGAAAAAAATCTCGAAGCAAGAGGCGCGTATCAAGGCAAGAAATATAAGGCTACCGTTACCCCTCGTAGCACCGCCTAGTAAGAGTGGAGCTCCATCCCTATTTTCGAAAGATAACCAGATTCTTTAATTCTTTTCTTTGGCTGTTCTTTGGACTTTCAGCCGGGTATCCCAGAGCGATGACAGCCATCAACTCAAGGTTATTGCTAAGCCCCAGAATCTTATTGATTTGTTCACTGCTCCTTAGTATCTCCCCGAGCCATACCCCACCAAGGCCGAGTGCATGTGCCTCAAGCAGCATATTTTGAATGCATGCACCTACTGCCTGGACGTCTTTTGTTCTGTCATAAGAGACTGCGGTATCCAGAAAAACAGCTATAAGAATTTGTGAGCTCGCAACGATTCGCGAATAATGAGTGAGTTGAGAAAACATCTCTCTAATAGACACGTCTGAAATAACTGCGAACCTCCAGGGCTGGTTGTTCAGCCCGGAGGGGGCCCACCTGCCGGCCTCAAGAATCTTTTCAAGCAGTTCTTCGGGAACCTGAACGTTTTCGAATTTCCGAATGCTTCTTCTTGATTTTATGGTCTCAAGTATGTCCAAACATCCCTCAGTTTGCTAAAATTACTTCATTAACAGCCGCAGTGGGTTCCGGAGACACCTTAGGAAGAATATAGAAGATGACACACGGAAAATCAAGATAATATGAAAAACGTCGGGCGGTCACTCGGTGCTGTGCTTGTCAGCGGCGGGCTTGGCGGAGTTATGAAAGCCGCTTCCAGGGGAATGAGGGCCGAGGGCGGGCTTACTGTCGGAATTCTTCCCCAGGATCATAAAGGGAAAGCCAACGCTTTTGTCGATGTCCCAATAGCTACAGGCTTGGGCGTCGGAAGAAATGTTATTATCGCCCGCGCAGCTGATGCAGTAATCGCAATTGGCGGGGAATACGGAACGCTGTCGGAGATAGCCTTTGCTCTTCAGATGGAAAAGCCGGTTGTGGGTATCAGAACCTGGAACATAAAGGGTATTGTTCCGGCAAAGGATGCAGAAGACGCGGTGAATAAGCTTTATAAAAACTTGAACACCGCGTAGCTTTTGTCCGAAAACATATTAAATCACGCTGTAAGTTCCCTGCCGCAGTGCTTGCAGACCTTTGCCCGTATCTTTATGATTTCGGCACAGTAAGGACATTCCATCGTGAAGTTCTTTTTGTGTATCTTCTGGATCGACTCGTCGACCTGTTTCTGGATCACCTCGTTAGTGAATCTGTAGTTCGCCAAGGGTTCTACGGTACGCAGGTCGCCAAGCTCGCCAAGGTGCTGCGCGGCCTTTAATCTGACGCTTCCAAAACCGTCTTCGTCAGTCAGCACCTTCAAGATTGACTCCACATCTTTGGCAATATAGTAATCAGTCAATGACTGAAAGGCCTTTTTCCTTGCCTCTATCTCTCGCGACTCCTGTGCCTCTCGTATCTCGTCGACAATGTCGCCCTTCATTGCGTCTTTGCTGCCGCAGGGCAGGCTCGATGCCTCGCCAGAATCCGGATGAAGCATATAACGATAGCCCATTTCCTGGCCGTAAGTTTCATACATATGCTTCCAGCTGTTTTTAAAATGCCGGCAGTCGTCGTTAAAACAGACATAGAGAAAACTGGTGCACCAGCCGAGACCGTCCGAAAAATTAAATGTCGGGGTACTCCATTTATTTAGTTTCTGTCCGCAATGCGGACATACTGCCTTATCTTCCATAACCTGTGCCATCCTCTTTCTCCTTAATAAACTTTGTCAAACAAAAGCTATTTGTAACCCGCGTATAATTTTATCCAGCGAGCAGTATTTTACAAACAACTTAATTTATTTATCATAACAAAATACCCCGACCTTCTGCCCAAAAACATTGCTTATTTTCTCTTCAGCACCCCTTCGTTGAAAAGTACACACCGAAGCCACTTGAAGGCAAGCCGCAAGAGTTCCGTATCACTTGACTTAATACTCTTAAGCGCAGGTTTTTCAATATCGAAATATCTCAAAAAATCTCCTTTGAAGACAAGCTCCCTGAACGCGTCAATGTTATAGCTGCCGAGAAAAAAAATATCCCTATCTTGTCCTTCCAGGAGATTCCTTGTCCCGAAATTTTCATGGTGAGTCACCATCTTCCACTCTGCGTTCATCTCTTCGTAAAATGAAACATTTTGCGTGTCACGCCATTTCTTAATCGTATGAGTCGTCCTGCCCTTGCCAAAGCCCAGACAGAAGTCTCTTTTGACGATGCTGAACTGAGGAGGCCGGCTGTCTGCGACCGGCTCAAGTGGAAAACTTCTGCAGGACCAAGGCCTATCATCATAGATGAGGCAGCCTTTTTCACCCACAAAAGGACAGTTTTTTGTTACATCCGGGACCATCTTAAGCAGAATGACGGGATGCCCTATCTCCTTTGGGAAGAGGGGGAAAGTATATATTTGGAGGAATTCGCCGGAAGTCATCTTCAGACGCCTCTTGATCCTCAGTATGTCATAAGGCGTAAGAAACAAGTTTATATCTCTGCAGCACATGTTGAAACATTCCAGGTCGGAGTTGCAACTAAAGCTGAAACTGTCGTCGGAGCCTAATTTCTCTGAGGATATATTAATATTGGTCATCGAAGCAAAAAAAAATGGGAATTTTCTGGCTTTTGTTATTATAACTTCCCTTATGCTACATTTACAAATGGAAGGATTGCAGATGTTTGGAAAATTGCACAGTGTATCCGTTATGCTATTTTCCGTAAATACATTATTGTGAGCCTTTGATGAAATCCATTGCGAGACCCAGGAATATTTTAGTGGTATGCACCGGGAATATATGCAGGAGCCCGATGGCGGAGGGTATCCTGCGAGCCCTGTTAAAGGAAATGCACGGGGTAAATGTTTCTTCCGCCGGCACACATGCCCTGACAGGCAATCCGGCTACGGAATACGCGGTTATCGCTGCAGCTGAGAACGGGATAGACATATCAGGGCACAGGGCACGAATGATCGGGGAAGAGATAATCAGGGCAAGCGGCATTATTTTATGTATGGAACCTTATCATATCGAACATATACTAGAAATTGATATAACGGCGGATTTAAAGACCTTAAACCTTGCTGAATTCTCCAGTCCTGCCAATATTCGCAAAAAAATATCCGACCCTTATGGCTGCAGTCTCCGGGAATACAGAGAATGTTTCAAAGATATTGACTTCTGCATCAGAAATTTTCTTGCGTCTGAATATTATCTTGAGTCGCGGCAGTAATGCTGTTAATCTGGCAGTGCATACCATAAGCCTGTGGCTTATTGATATAATAACGGAATTTTTCCCATAGGATCCAGGATTTTTGGGCGGGGCATAAAATAATGGCGATATATGCAGCGACGATATTTTTGAGCGCCTTTCTATTGTTTCAGATGCAGCCGATGATTGCTAAGATGACCCTGCCATGGTTCGGTGGCTCTGCTGCAGTCTGGATAACCTGCATGCTTTTTTTTCAGGCAGGTCTGCTGGGAGGATACATTTATGCACACTTCTTAGTCCGCTATCTTAAGCCAAAGACCCAGACGTTTCTGCACGGCATACTCCTTTTGTCCAGTCTGGCTTTTTTACCGGTTGCACCTGCGCCCGGCTGGAAGCCCGCTGGCAACGAAGATCCCGTATTCCATATATTGGCCCTCCTTACAATCTCGGTTGGGCTGCCTTATTTCCTTCTTTCAAGCACAAGCCCTCTTGTCCAGGCCTGGTATACAAGGCGTCACAATTCGGCCCTTCCATACAGGCTTTTTGCACTTTCCAACCTTGCGTCACTTTTGGGGTTGCTTGCTTATCCATTTCTTATTGAGCCCAACGTGACTTTGCACGGGCAATCCCTCTACTGGTCTGGCGGATATATGGCCTTTGGGGCGCTCACGCTTGTGGCTGCACTGTACGGCATCAAGGGAAAGACTGAGGTATCGTCCATTGTACCGGATACAGCGATACCCTCGGATAACCAAATGACGCCTCCATCTGTGGGAGAGCAGCTCTTATGGGTTCTCCTGGCCTGCACTTCCTCCGCTCTTCTTCTTTCTGTGACAAATCATCTCACCCAGAATGTGACATCGATACCTTTCCTCTGGATTCTTCCTCTAAGCCTTTATCTGCTGAGTTTTATCCTGTGCTTCGACTACGCTAATATTTATCGCACGAATTGGTACTTTTGGCTTCTCACGCTGGCACTTGGGGGCATGTCTTTCGGGCTTGCAAATTGGAACTCTCACACGAGTCTTAGATTGGTTATAACTGTTTTTTGCGCCGGGCTATTCGCCTGCTGCATGTTTTGTCATGGGGAGTTGGCAAAACGGAAGCCCGCGCCGCAATATCTCACGTCCTTTTACCTGATGCTCTCGATGGGAGGTGCGCTCGGAGGCATCCTTATTGGCGTAGTCGCGCCGAAAGTATTTCCAGGATATTTCGAATTACCTGTGGGCCTTTCTGCTTGTGCCTTTTTATTGCTGTTTGTCAACTTCAGGAAATGGTGGCTGAGCGACGTGATTGGATCCGGTCTGGTAGTGGCTGTGATCATGACGTGCGGTTATTACATAAATTCATTTTTCGGGTCCAGCCTGGTAATGGAGAGAAATTTCTACGGAGGGCTGCGCGTGATGCAATATGACAAAGGGACCGAGGAGGAAAGTCGCACGCTGGTCCATGGCACAATTACGCACGGGGTGCAATTTACCTCCCCCCGGCGAAGCCGGGAAGCAGTCTCATATTATGCGCCGTCATCAGGGATAGGGATGGCAATGAAATATGTGCGCAGGTCGCCCGTTAAGGTGGGCGTCATAGGATTGGGCGCGGGCTCACTTGCCGCCTACGCACGTCCCGGAGACACTGTACGTTTTTATGAAATAAACCCTCTGGTCGAAAGACTCGCAAGGCAGCATTTTACCTACCTCTCGGAGAGCAATGGAAAGGTTGAAGTGGTGCAGGGTGATGCCCGCCTATCTCTTGAACGTGAACCTGTTCAGCTCTATGATCTTTTGGCCGTGGATGCTTTCTCTGGTGACTCCATCCCGGTTCATCTTTTAACTCAACAGGCCTTTGAACTGTACTTTAAACATCTAAAACCCACAGGGATACTAGCGCTTCATATTACCAACTCTCATCTTGCCCTTGCTCCCGTTGTGGAGAAACTGGGCAGGGCTGCCGGCAAACATGCAATACTTATAAGCAGCGACGGAGACAGCGATAAGGATATCTATAGCGCTGATTGGGTCCTCATAAGTTCCTTCACAATCGATTCTCCGGCTATCAGGAAAGTCTCAGCAAGCCTTGAGGAAAGGCCGGAACTCCGCCTTTGGACAGACGACTACAACAATCTTTTTCAGGTACTGAAAAAGTGAATTCAAGAAAGCTTGAATAAGTCATTCCATATGCGGCTATCGTCGTAATAGGTACTAAGGGCAGTAATAATTTTTTTTGTCCAGAACCCGTCCGCGATTTGGTCGGCTATTGTCTTCATGACCTCTGAGGAAGGTCCAAAGTTTTTTTCGACAAGGCAAATAAAGGTCTTTAGACTGGCAACTGAGGATACCGTGTCCTGTCTGAGGTTCCACCACGCTGAAGGATTCGAGAAAAGTTGACGGACCCTTGAGACTTTTTCGGCTGTCAGCGCCTGATGTTCTCTGTATATTTTATAAATGTCTGTTTGCACCTTTCCTACAGCGTCGGCAATCTCAGCATGCGCAAGGAGTTTCTCCGGATAGCCTTTTTCTGAAAGTGACTCGGCCGAAAACAGCATTACATCACCCCAAAATTGTCTCCGGAATTCCTCTGAAAGGTCGAGCAATCCCCCCTCCTCTACCACGCCGCTTCGGAATTCGTTCATCCGGTTTCCGCTGCTAGTTCTCCTATGAAGCAGAGGCAGATTAGCCGAAACGAACTTATCGCCGACGACTCTCCGCAGCACGCGGCCGAAAGTCGGCCCCGCCATCCTCAGGCCGAGACCCGCAAACGGGATGAAGTGGCGAAGGCCTGCCGAAGACACAACATAATTGCCGGTATATACGGTGCGCGCATGCTCTGTTTTGTTAAAGCCGTTTCCATAAGAGAAGAATTGCGTCCGGGTTGGATGAAGGCCATAAAAAAAACTGGGCGAGAGCTTCGAAAAATCGGCAAAGCAACTGAGAGCGGAGTGCTTCCCCGTCAGGCTGCAGGAGTATTTCCTGGCAGAAGCAGTCCGGCTGTAACCAAACAGGGGGGCCATGTCGTGATAATCAGCAGAGAACGTATTAGACGCTGAGCTGTCATGAAAAATGCATTCTGCTTCCGGATCTATGACGGCCATCTGCTCCAAAAAATAAATCATGTCGTCAAGAAAGGAGTTTATCATCACTGAAGGCGTGACCGGCGGGTCTCCCACTACCTTGCCCGTGAGCACCTCCACATCAGATTGCGTAAATATACGGTCCAGCCAGTAGAAATAATTTATGAAAGGAACAGTCATGACTTCCCCGTCCTTTTTGATCTTGACCATGAACTCCTCGTCGCTGTCGATGAACCAGACCAGTGTTTTGTCTCCGAATTCGGGGAGGCGGCAATGGATGTAGAGGGATGCGATGTTTCTTGTAATAGAAGCGCCTTTATGATGGCGAAGGCGGCTGTCAAAATCCCCCACCAGTCCGTTAAGTTGTCCGCGAAGCCCCTCGGGGATTCTTCTTATGAGTTCCGTCTGCTGATCAGCATCCACATAAAAAGTATTGACGCCGGCGGCGGTTGTTTCGGCGCAGATATCTCTGATATTGACGCTGTTTATGTCGTCGGCGCTGTCGTCGAAAACAAAGACGCTGATATTACCGAAGCGGGCTCCGGGCTCCAAAGGGGACTTTCCATAGGAGAAGATATGACATTGTTTGACAAGGCTTTGCAGGCAGTTCCTAAGCATAAGCGGTCTGTCAGCTACCGGGATTACGATGACGAAGTGATGCCTGAAATCAGTGCCGGCAAAAGAGAGAATATGCTCGAATTCTTTGTAGAGATCATGCTGAAGCTCAAGAATATCGTTGCTATATCCCTTCTCAGAGGCGTTATCTTCAAGCAGGCTGAATGCTTCTTCGTAAAACGCTCTTACGCCCTCAGCGCAGTCAGAGCCTTTCCTTTCGCACGGATTATATATGGTATGAAAGGTCCGGCAGCTGGAGGCTACTTCCGGGATGTTCTCATAAAGAGAAAAGAAACGATTCAGGCTCCTGAATACATCTTCCTGCTCAATGAAACGTCTCATCTCCCTGAGGAGTAATTGGGGAATTCATCTTTACTTAGTATGAGTTCGATAAGATTTATGCCCGCCCTGAAGTCGATTCTTCCGAACACATCCCGGACAGCGGCTCCAGTTTCTATCATATAGTGATTGATCCCGAATGAATCTGCGAGTTTTTTGAAATCCGGGTTTACGAAATCACTTGCAATGAATCTGCCGTCATAGTTATAAAACTGGTTTTTTCTGACCAGTCCTAAAGACGAGTTGTTCAGGAGCACAACTGTTACGGGGATGTTGTAGTTGACCGCCGTCATCAGCTCCATGCAGCACATCTGAAATCCGCCGTCCCCGAGCAGTGCGATAACCGGTTTTTCGGAGGCAAGCTTTGCCCCAATCGCCGCAGGCACCGCATGTCCAAGAGAAGACAATCCGGAATTCGGGAAATAACTGCGGCTTTTGGAGATATGACAGAAGCGCTGCATGTGAATAATGTTGTCATCGAAAATCAGTACGTCGCTGTCCAGGTGCTCATTAAGAGTCGAAAGGAATTTGCTCACTAAAAGAAACTCATTATCCCTGCTGTTATGGTTGCAATAGTTAGCCCTGTAGCGGGCTACGTCCTCAGCATCTTTTAATCCAAGCGGTTCCCTGTCAACGCGTTCGGACAGGCGATCAAAGAATTTTTTTACGTCGCAATTGAGCGCAAAGTCGGCCGTGAACACTTTATTAAGCTGCATCTCGTCATTGTCAATCTGGATTACCCTTTTCCCCTCCAGAAGACTACGGTTCCAGTTATAGCTGGTCCTCTCGCCAAAGCTTGCTCCTGATATGATAATAAGATCGGCCTTTTCAGTGATGTAGCGGAAGGCGGCTTCGCCTGAAGTGATTCCCAGCACGCCTAGCGAAAGCTTGGAAGACTCAGGGATAAGTCCCCTCGCCTTGAGGCTTGTGGCAACCGGGACATTGGCCTTATTGCAGAAATAGGCTATTGAATTCTCTGCCCCGGATACAACGCTTCCATAGCCGGCGAGAACAACAGGATGGGCAGAAGACCTCAACATTGAAAGAATTTCTTCCAGAGGGACGGCGTCCTCTCCGGGGTGCAGGTTTTTGCCGGAGTAAACAATATTATCCAGCAATGAATCATCCACACTCTCTTTCAGAACGTTATAGGGGAAACTCAGAAGCACCGGGCCCGGGTTTTTGGAGGTCAGGATTGAGGTGGTATTTCTGAGTACATTCAGGATGTAGTCAGTACGCTGTACTATCGTGTTATATCTGGTGATCCCCCTGAAAATATCGGCCTGGCTGATAGAGGAACCCTCACCGGAACTTTCCTGAAGAGCGCCCTTGCCGAAAGAGTAGGTTGGCGTCTCCCCTGTAATTGCAAGTACCGGGAGCCTGTCAATATAGGCGTTTGCAAGCCCGGTCACCAGGTTTGTGGCTCCCGGCCCCGCCGTTGCTATGCATACCCCTGTTTTTCCCGACAGCCTCGCATAGCCCTCTGCCATAAAGGATGCGCCCTGTTCGTGTTTGGCAAGTACCGTCTTAATACCAGAATCGTAAAGGGCATCGTAGACCGGAAGGATATGAGCGCCCGGGATGCCGAAGACATATTCTGTCCCGAGGCGTTCGAGATATTTAACTATTAAGCTTCCGACCTTAATGTCCATTCGCAAGGTCCCTGCCTGTTAGAGAATATTAAGGATATTCCCCCTGGCCTAGGGTAGATTATTATAGCAGTAAAACCTGTGATTTTCTGAAGATTTTCAGCAAATGTTGTCTCACTTGCCTGCTCTATTGTCACAGGCAGTGGGACAGCTGATGGCGTCATACGTATAAAGGATCCTCTGCTCAATGGAGAGTTTTTCTTTATTTACCGGCTTAAGTGGAAAGACGCCGGGATTTTTGAGCATTTCCTCTTTTTTCGGGATTGATGCGAAGCCGCAGCCGATTACATCCCCGGTTACGGCATCGAGAAGTTCAGCGTCTAATCCGTTAGTGACCGCGGCAAAAGGCACTATATATTCTTCAAGAAGTCTTGCGGAGGCGAGAATCTGCCTCTCACGCGAGACGAGAGACCCGGAGGAACATTTCCAGAGCATAAAGGTTATTTTCCCTAAAATGATGGATATGTCCACAGTGGAGGTGACTTGCCGGCCATCGGCATGAAACTTTATTTCCCTGTCTATAACGAAATCCTCTTTCGAGTAACCCTTTTCATCAATCAGGTATTTCAATGCCTTTTGTCTTATGTTGTCCCTGTTGGAAAAGGGAATTTCATGTCCAGTGAGGCAGTCAATAAGGCGGTCGGGAAGCTCGGGCCTTTCAGCATCTTCAGTGGTGGGTATATTGGTGACGGAAGCGGAATGAAAAGAGAGGGGCCGTTTGCAGCGCATAAGCTACATAAAACTTTCGTTAAGCCTGCGGACGGCACGGATAAATATCTTACGACCCTCACCCGAATCGATATCAATCCCCTGCCCGGCAAGCTCATCTCTGAGGTCGTCAAGTGCCTTTAGGTAAACCCTGTCCACTTCAAAAGAGGTTTCTATAAGATGGAATTTTTCTTCTTCGCTGAGCTCAGACATAAACTCTCCTTGTCCCGGCCATGAACTATTACGGGATCATAGGCATTTAAATATCATCTTCTGCCATGTCATGGGCAGCGCTGCATTTGTAGCATATCCTCTTGCCTTCTTCGTTTACTCCAATGGGATCAAGCCTGCTCAGAATATTGCCGCATTCAGCGCATACGCCTACTATAGTCCTGAAGCAGTCACCGCAGAAAAATAACCTTAATCCGGTCTCCGGATGTACCCAATCTTCAAGTTCTTCGGTTTCCTGGCAGAAATAGCACGACTTCATAGCACTTCCTTTCAGGGGACAATAGAAATTCGTCTTATATTATACCATGTAAGAAGCGGGCGATACCGCGGGTGCCCCAAAAGATGATTTATATCATGGAAGGATTGTCCGTGGATAAAATATACTTCAGATATAACAAATATTCAGGAGGATTTTTGAAATGGCAATAAGAAATATCATTAATATCGATGAGGATAAGTGTAACGGCTGCGGCAATTGTGTTGTCGACTGCGCAGAGGCTGCACTTCAGATCGTTAATGGGAAGGCCAAGCTTGTTAAGGAACTATACTGTGACGGCCTGGGGGCCTGCATGGGAGGCTGCCCGACAGGCGCGCTCACGATCGTCCAGCGGGAGGCCGACGCCTTCGACGAGGCGGCCACAGAAGCACATGGGCATGCAATGAAGGCGAAACCGGAGCCCTGCGGCTGTCCCAGCACGAGGTCTGTCGATTTTGCGAATAAAGAGGTTGTCGGGCGTGGGGTTTCTGAGACGAGGCCGGAATTAACGAACTGGCCTATACAGCTTAAGCTCATCGCCACTGAAGCACCGTATTTAAATAACGCGGATCTTCTGATGGCGGCGGATTGCGCGGCTTTCTCTACCATTAATTTTCATAGCCGGTTCATTAAAGGCCGGAAGGTTGTAATAGCCTGCCCGAAGCTCGACGATGCCCAGTTCTATTTCGACAAACTTACCGAGATGTTCAAGGTAAACTCGATTAACAGTGTAACTGTGGTCCGGATGGAGGTGCCCTGCTGCGGCGGACTCGCCTACATTACAAAACAGGCGATCCAGAAGTCAGGAAAAGAGATCCCTTACAGTGAGGTCGTAATAGGAATTAAGGGAGATATTCTGAGCGAAGGGAAGACCCCTCTGATTCCTAAATTGCAGGCGGTCTGATCCGAACTTATTATTAGCCATTGCAGCAGGGAACATCTTTTCGCGCATTCTCGCTCCGCTCCGAGGCAATTTCCCGCCCATGCGGCGGGCAATACGGGAAATTGAAGCCGCTCAAAGACAATCCCTACTGCATTTTTATGATGAAACAGAGACCTTGGAGACATTGTGGACTGGCTTAGGAGAATCGTTTCATATAAAGCGTCCTCTATTCCGTCTCGCACCAGTCGTCATCGCACTCGAGCGAATGCTCTAGATAATCGTATGCTGAGATGATCCGTTTTTCGGTCTCGACCTGCTCGGGCTTAAGCTGATGGAGTGTAATGCTTTCGAGCTTCTTCAATGCAGAGGCCTTATCCGGTATGCCGTCTATTCCCGTTGCTATGACCGTGCCTGAGTATGTGTCAAGTATCTCGGCATCCTCACCGTTTGTAACGACAGTTACCGGTATTTGGTAAGCCGCGAGTATCCTTGCGGCCGCAAGCGCCGGCCTTTCCCTCGTTACTAAAGAGCCCGGCCCGAACTTAATTACCATAAATTTCATGCTCCCGGCGCTCACTACAAAATCTATCAGCGAAAAGACCTTTTTACCTCCTATCACCATCTCTATGCGCTGCCTGGGCTCGATGTCCCCTTTTTCGTAGCCCTTGAGCTCGATAAGTAACCGTGCCAGTTTCTGGCGATATCGCTCATCGTCGGTGTCTGTGATCTGCCGGCCTGTGATGATGTCTGTTGTTTTCCCCAATATCCTTTTACGTCCCAATACGATCACTCCACTCTGACTATGACTTGCTTTTGGAGGCATCCAAGCAGCTGTCCAACCGCCTTGCTTAAGGAATTCTCGGACCGGCATTCAACTGTGATGACAAGTTTATATTCGGGGTTGTCAAGGATGGGATAAGAGCCGAAACTGACCTCCTTGTTTTCCGAAACGATCGTATTAAGGTCAGCGGCGATGTCGGTTTCCTCGGCATTGAGGAAAAGTTTTCTTAAAAAAAGGGCAGACGAGCGAAATCGTTCCTTGACGAGTCTGAATTTTTCCCTGAGATACTTCGGGATGCCGGGGAAGATATAAATATTTCTAAACACGACCAGAGGAAACCGGGCATTGCCGAAATCCAGGAGTTCAGCTCCTTCAGGCACTTCGGCCATCTTAAGAACTGCATCGTTGCATGATTCCCCGTATCTCTGGCGGAATTTCTCCTCGAGAACCGGGTGCCTTATAAGTTTTACTCCAAAGCCCTGAGCAATGCCGGCAACGGTAACATCATCGTGAGTTGGCCCCACACCGCCCGAGGTAAAGACGTAGTCGAAAGTTTTCGAAAAAGAGAGGGCCTCGCTTCCGATTGTAACTATATCGTCGGGGATTACGGATATGCGCATAACGCTTACGCCCAGAGCCCTTAATTCGGAGGCGAGCAGGAAGGAGTTTGAGTCCTGAACCTTTCCGGAAAGTATCTCGTCGCCGATAATTATGATGCCGGCAGTCTTTATATGCTCTTCGATGCTTTTCACCTGATTATAATTTATCAAAAATCGATTCTATATGTTTTATAATTTCCAGACAGGCGGCGCGATAACTCTGCCTGAGGGCAATTTCTTGTCCCCTTGCTGTCATAATATCTCTGGCACGGGTATCTTCAATAAATCTGTCGATCGTCTTTGTCAGTTCATCAGGTGTATTGTATGTCGCCACACTCCGGTCAAGAAATTCATCCATTCCAGCGACGTTGTCCGAAATTACAAACCCCCCGCTTGCAAGGACATCTAAAATCCTCGGGTTGATGAATCCTTCACGCTGCATGTCCTCGTGGTGATCGTTTAGGACGATTCTGGCTGACGAATAGAGGCCGCTGAGCAAAGAATTTTCGAAGTATTCACCGCCGTACCATTTCTCAGGTATCAATCCCCTCCATCCCCATCCCCATATTTTAATGTTATATGGGGAGAAGCCCATATCTCTTATAACCTTTCTCATCGCATTATTTTTTGTATTTCCCACAAAGACGATGTCGTAGATCTTTTCTTCTCTTTTGGGCCTCATGTTTGTCGGAATCATCAAAAATTGAGCCTCAAAACCCATCTTCTTTATTTTGTTTATGAAGGTTTGTGATATGCAATAAATTTTTTTATAATGCCCGAGCAAACCGGGCTCGACCCAATCGGGATGGCTGTGTATCCAAAGTATACTGTAGAGCTGTTTAGGGACGGCGGGAATTGGTTCTCCAAAAAGGTGAAGAAGGATTTTCGGGGCTGAGTGATCGACGGGATACCCCAGGGCTCTAAACTCTCTTGATAAATTCTCCTTGAACCAGTAATCTCCCCATACCATTGGCTCAGGCATTGAGTAGAAATCAGAATAGGCCGTAATACCAATAGCCGGAAATGACGAATAATCCTTTTTCATGCTTAATTATAAAGCAACCTGAAACGTAAAGAGACAAACAAGATAATTCTCCGTCAGAGCTTTGATGAGGATTGGCCCATACGCCACTTGTCCATTTCAATGCCCGAAGAAACTTGTGTGTCTCTTGCGAAAAACATGCAATCAGGCCAGCAATATCCCCTGATCCCCTGATTCCGGATCCTCGAATAGCGGAAACCATTCCTTCTTGATCATGATAAAAGGCATCTCTTTTTGGCAGGTCGAGCATCTTCTCATCTCTGCCGCCTTAATGCCGATTGTCTTTGCCTCTGAGGATAAGCTGGGGTGATAAACAGCTTCATATTCATGCCTGTGCTTCATGTGTGTGACCTCCTGCTATAAGGATACTGCATTTTAGACTGGAAGGCCAGACACCCCCGATTCACCATCAAGTCCCTACCTGTGCGGGGATGCATTCGACCGGCTTCAGCAGCGCGTTTTGCCCGTTGCGGGCGCGCCGGTGCCTCGGAATCCCGAAGTATTTCGAGATGAGAATGAGAGAGAATGCTGTCTCCGCACAGATTTGATGGCGGATTTTGGTTACTGAATTGCTCCTACTTGCTTTTTTCTTCCGGAGGTTTCACAAGGCTAAAGCTTCGATAAAGAAGCAAATCGTAAATAATCTTGAGGCCGCCTGCCAGAAAGAACGGTAGACTGAGCAAAGACGGCTGGGCAAGAAGCGGCCCGGTTATCGCCGGCGAAATAGATGCTCCCGTCGTGCGCGCGATGCCGGCAATCCCTGCAGCCGCTGAACGTTCATCGGGACTTACCACTGCCATCGTATAGGACTGGCGGGTGGGGACATCCATCTGGGATATGCTGAATCTAAGGAGCAAAAGGGCGATAGCAAGCGGCAGGTTTGGCATGAGGGGGACGAATATCAGCAATATATTTGAAGGGATATGCGTATATACCATTGTCTTTATCAGGCCTATACGGGAGGCGACCCGTGCGGCAGTCAGGGCTGATAGCCCGGCCATAATATTAGCCCCGAAGAAGATGGCCCCCAAAACGGCCGGCTGAACATGGAAGCGGACATGAAACCAGTAGGCCACGACACTTTGCAGGATGAAACCGCCCGCAAAGGCATCAAGTGAAAATAAGGCGGATAACTTAAAGACAATACGCCTTGACTTATGAAGGCCCAAAAGCAGCTCTTCCTTTGCGGCCGGCTGATTCGATACTTCTATTCGGTTCGAAAGCCGCGAGAATAATAAACCGAGCATCGCCCCCGCTCCAGCATAAACGTAAATAATGATCCGGTAGCTTCCAAGGGGTGTTGCCCCGAAGTGCTGAAGCGACTGCGCCAGGCCTCCGCCGAACAGGGAGCCCAGCGCTGTTGCAAAGGACCCAAGCAGGTTGTACCAGGCAAATATCTGCGTGCGCTTTTCGTCAGGGACTATATGTGACAAAGCGGCCTGCTCGATTGAAAGAAAGGGGCCGACCTCGTAGCCGCTGGGGCTGATGACTCCGATAGTGGCGGCTATAAGAAGAAGCAGAAAATTATCAGTAAGCGCAAACAGGACCCCCGCAAATATCATGAGGACCGATCCGGCGATAAGCATGCGCTTTCTGCCTCTTCGGTCTGCCCCCGTAGTAAGCCAAAGAGAAATTACAGTGTCGCCGATGAGAGTCAGGCTGAAAAGAAGGCCGATCTTCTTTTCACTAAGGCCAAGCGTCGTCAGGTAGATCATAAGCACAACGGATAAGAATCCGTAGGCAAACAGACGAAGGCCCCTGGTTATGAAAAGAAGACGGCTGTCACTGCCTAAGGCTAAAGTGTTCAATGAGGGGCGGGCTGATCAGGGCTGTTATTTGGCGTCACCATCCGGTTTGCCCTGCTTCACCTTTTCCCGGCAATATGCATATAGCGCGTCGTAGACAATCCATTCCGCGGCGTTGATTTCGTGGTCATCTTTGAACTCAAGATGACGAAACCCCTCTGCAATGGCCTTAAGCCCCGGACCTTCGGGCTGATTATAGAGGGTGTTGTCCGTATCCGCCCCGTTTACGATTCTGGCGAGCAGGCCGAGTGCCGGATCACCGTCCAGCTTATACTTTCTTATCATCGATTCAAAAGAGCATTCCTTGCCGTGATGACCCAGCTCCACTCCCGGAGCATCGAACGGGATCGCGTCCAGACGCGAAGCTTCTTCCAGCACTTTATCGGCCGGCACAAAATAAAACTCGGCGTCCTTGTCAAGGAACTTCCTGATGAGCCAGGGGCAGGCGACACGGTCCACTTTTACGCGCTCACGGGTGATCCATTTCATATGGACATCATATCACTAAATCTGTCGCGATAAATTGACAGACTGCTGAAAAACTATTTTCAGGTCTTTTGTCCGTCATTCCCGCGAAGGCGGGAATCCATGTTTTTCGATACGTTGTGCCTAACCTGGATTCCCCGGTCAAGCCGGGGAATGACGACTTCAGCACTGCTTCAGCAGCCTGCCAATGAGTAGGTTCAGCGTTTCCTTCCGGGCGGGCGTGATAAGCCCGCCATGTTGGCGCCGTAGAGGCCTGCCCGGCAGGAGCGTTTGTCGACCAAAGAGAGGCGCTTAATCATCGGCCGCGTGAGAAGTTGCACACGGCGTATACTGTCAAGCCGCTCTGCGATTAACTCCATAGTCTCATCCAGTGTCATCCACTGTTGGCGCTCGAAGGTCTTTAGCGCAAGGGGGTAAGTATATCCGCGAAGTGTTTTTTCGCGGTGCAGGTTGTAGTAGTGTTCGAAGTAGGACATGACAAGTTCCCGAATGTCTCTGTAGACAGGTTCGCGAAACCTCAGACCCGCAAAGTTGGATTTTGCTACAGCTCCCCAATAGTCGTCCCGCCTGAAAAGGGCCAGGACATGATCGTCGTCGCGGTCGTTTGGAAGAAGGTCGAGGATCAGGGCGGGATACCGTAGCCGCTGTAGCATTGCAGCTGCGAATACTGCTCCGTCGAAGCACTGGCATGTCCGCTCCCGAAGGACTCTCAGTGGGGCGCGATACACTGTTTCCCGAGCATAAGAAAGGCCGTCGAGAAAAAGCTGGATTTTATCCGGCGAGTCCAGACGCGAAAGCAGCCGCTTTTCTGCCTTCGTAAGTGCCTGATCAAAAATGCCGGCTGCTGTTAAGCCCTTCGCCATGTAAGGTGATTGTATATGGCAGTTGATTTGCTGTCAACGCAAAACAGGACGTTACTACAAAATAGGCTGCTTTGATTTTTCTTAAATCCGCGGACAACTGTCAAGGACTGGCTTATCCACTCTCTTTCTGAAAAGGCACTATATATTTGGGCATGTTTGTAATCTCATCATGGGAGATATCTTCATTTCTGAATGAGTTAAGGTAAAGCTTCAGAGATTTAAGTTAGACAATCCTCTGGTCAGGGACATACCTTACTATGAACGTCGCAAAATCAGGATATCTTGATCCCGGTGCCTCGCCGTCAATGAACGTCAAAATATCAGGCAAAAAATATATATTATTTTTTCTGGAATAGTCTATTATTATACTTAGGGATAAAATGGGCGCTATAAATGACTGAAGAAACTATCGATTTTATACTCAACAAATTGCCTATAGGGCTAATCATCTTTGACCGGAAGACTGATATTATTTACCGCAACAAGAGGGCCGGCAACATTCTCAATCTTTTCGAGCTTCCACCCGAGATAGCAACCATAAACAAGAGAATCCTTGAGGCTCTAAGCAAAGGGAGGCTGAGTGAACTATTTCCGGGGGAAATATATTTAACGAAGAAATTTGATGGTTCGCCGAGCAACTGGATATTTAGATTCTACGTATACGAAAAACCGGATCCTCTTATCTATGTTGTAATTATGGAGGAGACTATATCCAATAAGCTGGACATGAATGAAATACGACAGAAATTCCGTCTGACGAGACGTGAAACAGATATAGTCCGGCGAGTTATTGATGGTCGCAGAAACATTGAGATTGCAGAGGAAGTCGATATAACTGAGCAGACCGTAAAAGATCATCTCAGCAACATTTATATGAAAATAGGCGTTGAGAATAGGATGGCGCTGATGCGAACGCTTATGCAAACTTCCAATATAAATTCCTAATCAGACTTCAAATTACATTTTAAAGAACTATCCCGGCCGGAAAGGTCGATTTAGATCAACGTTTAAAGGTAAGTGAAAAGAGAATTTAATTTTCTTAAAAAAAGGTTGATCCGTCCTCTTGGTTGAAACTAAAGCAATTTTTTAGTCCTACCGCATTTTATTCGCCCCCCCCCTGAACTCCCGGTGGTGGAAAAAAAGCGTATTTCCTACGTCGGTAGTATTCATTTTTGAAAAACTATGTGTTATAAAAAAGCCAAGACGGATTATCGATAAAGGCAAACTACCCGAAAGGATAGGACGCAAAAGCTCTGGTCTAAGGCCCTTACGGGGCTACGACAGCAGGCCTGCCGAAGAATGCCAGTCATTGGATTGAGGATGAATTGATATGGGATACTTACTTATAAGCGCAGCTCTGCTGATTGTAGTCATCGTGACGGTAGTCGCATACCGCAAAGGTGAGGCCAGGGGTTTGCACGACAATGACACAGAAGAAAACAAGAAAAATAAAGCTCTTCTGAAAGAGATAAGTTCCAAGGGCCAGCTGGTCCTGGATCTCCAGGCACAGATAGATGCCCTTAATGACCTCAACGGCAGATATCTAACCTTCATGTTCACGATCCCCTCGATTGTCAAGCGCCTTAATGCATCCCAGCATTTCGATGAAGTCATCTCCTCTATCAGCCGGTTAATAAAAGATGTAATCTCTACCGATACAGTCGAAATCTATACTTTAGACAGGGAAAATGACATTCTGCAGAAGGTATCTTCCGAAGGAGAGGCCCCGGAGGCGCAATGTACATATGCCTTAGGAGAGGGGCTGGTGGGAGCAGCAGCTAAGGATGGCATGCTCAGGACAAAGGACACCATCCCCAAAGGTCGTATCATTCAGAATAATACAGGCCAAGACAAATCGGACATATGGATGGCTGCACCGATTAATTTCGACGATAGCCTGATCGGCGTGATTGGCATCGGAAAGGCCAAGAAACGAACAGGTAACGAGGGCAATTTCATGAAGATGATCGCTGACGTAGCAGGAGTGGTTCTAATGAACCAGGCATTGCTTGGAGATACGAAGCACAAGGCGGAAACGGATCCGCTAACAGGACTTTACAACCGCCGTTACTTCTTCCAGATGGCCCAGAACGCAGTGGAGAAGTCAATAATGGACCATTCACCCATCTCGATTTTTCTTTTTGACATAGATCACTTCAAAAACTATAACGATACCAATGGTCATGACGCCGGTGACAGACTTTTAAAAGAACTAAGCAGCGTTACCTTAAAAGTCACAAGAAAGACCTCGGTCGTTGCACGATATGGCGGAGAGGAGTTTATCGTCTTGCTCCCGGGACTTGGGAAAGAAGACGCATTTACCTATGCCGAACGATTAAGAGAAACGATTTGCTCACATCCATTTCCCAACGGCGATATGCAGCCTCTCGAGTGCGTATCGATCAGCGGGGGTATAGCCAGTTTCCCAGCGGATGGCGGTTCTATAAAGGAGTTAGTCAGTCTTGCAGATACCGCTCTTTATCAGGCGAAGTCCGAAGGAAGAAATAGAGTGGCAAAGCATAAGCCTTTCTTTTTTTCCGAAGCGGAAGTGGTGAAGTGATGCTCTCTTTAACTGGCTTGCGTGTTCAGAATAGTCAGATGAGAAAAGATATCGGCGCATTTAACGGCAGCTTCTCCGTTATGTCGGCTGGGGATAAGGGGGCCTGATGGAAGACAAGAGAAGACACAAGAGATTCATATTGAATGTCGCGGAGGTCAAAGCCAAGATGATGTTCGCTACTGAGGTAAAAGTAATTGACATAAGCATCGGCGGCATATCGCTAAAAGCAAACAGGCGGCTTAATCTCGGCAATGAGTATGCACTTAAATTAGATGACAATAATAAAGTCATCGCCGTTAAAGGGACGGTCGTCTGGTCTTCTCTCGGTGAGTGCAAGGCAGCAGCGGATGGAGAAGTGGTGCCGATATACACTGCCGGCCTGAAATTGGCCGATATGCCTATGGAAAGGATCGACGAGCTTCAGAATTTTATTGAAGGTCATAAGAAGAATGCAGTGAATGTGAAAGAAGGCAAGAGGCTCAATGTCAGGGTTCATCTTGATAATGCGGACACCGCGGTTTTGAATATCCCGGCAAGCTATAAAGTAAGAGAAATCGGACTTGGAGGGCTGCTTATTGAATGTCTGCAAGACATTGAGATCGGAAGCATAATGCCAATGTCGCTATCTCTTCATGAGGATAAACTTATCAAAGTTACGGGTCGAGTCGCCTCGTGCAGAGGAGAGTTCAGTGACGGCCAGAAACACTATGCCATAGGGCTGGAGTTTTTGGATTTGACGGATAAGGATAGGGAAGCACTTACGACTTTTATTGCCTGCTGCCCATTTGTAGAAGATGGAAATATGAAGGAAGAAGATGCAAATCAGGCTTTAGGTGCTAATTTCCCGGCGATTTCACAGGAATTCATAGACAAGTTGGAACATTTCTACAAGTGGCATAAAACAATGGGATATTACAAAGCGCTTGGCGTCACGGAGTGGGCAACCTCCCAACAGATCAAGCATGCCTTCCTTACAATGGCTAAAGAGTTTCATCCGGACAAACATCCCAACATTCCCCAGGATTTAAAAGAAAAAAACGAAGTGGTAGTAGTTTATTTAAATGAGGCATATTCCACTTTGATGAATCCTAGGCTAAGGAAGCAGTATGACAGAATCCCGGTCTCGCGGGTGAGGCATTAACTGGAGCTGATATTCTTCAAACTTAAATACTTTTCTCGAATTAATTGATGGTGGAAAAGGTAACCATGAAAGAAAAAGAAGAAGCAAAAAAAATTCCGCTAGACGCGAAACTTCTTTCGGACGCAATAATAGAGCTCAACATATCGAGGAGAAGCGTTGGATTATATCCTGGAGATCATCCGATCGTAAAAGAGTCGCTAAGAAAGGCCTTTTCCTGTTTCGAGAGCCTTTTCGAGCTCAGCCATAATATAACTCTCGGTATAGCAAAGAATACACTTGTCGTGGGCGATTTCCTTCTCGATGCGAGGAACCCTGTCTTTAAAGAGTTCGCAGAGAGCCTTCACCTTAAGGGCATAGCCGCAGTGGCGTTTTATTCTGGACTTTCTATGGAGGACCTGCAGGGGTTTCACGAGCTGCTGGTTGCGAAGGATTCTTTTACAGGGCCGGAAATAATCAGGCTTGCAGAAAGCAAGGGCATTAAATCCATAAAATTGATACCGCTTGATATATCTAAGTTCCATTTTGCGAAAGACAGTCTGAGAAAAGAGGGAAGTGATTGCGCTCTTTGGGAAAGTTATGTCTCAGGCCTGATTGATGGGACGCTTGCCGATTCCGACGCGGAAGGGGTTATTCTCAGTGTCCGACAGGAAGACATAGCCTCTTTCTTAAACAACAGGATGGCGGGCGACATAGATGAAACCTCATATGACAGAGTCATTACCTCGTATCTTAAGAAGAGAGAGAACGGGGGAATCAGGGCTGAGTCATTCAGCAAATTTCTATCTCTCATAGACAATCTGAGTCCGGAGCTGAAACAGCAGTTCATTAAAAGGGCATTTGGCCGGCCTGCTGTGGAGGCAGGCGAAGCGGAATCCCTTTTAAAGGAGATTACATCCTGTGATATGGAGAGACTGGAAGCAATCCTGCACGAGAATTCCTCACTGATACCGGAAAGCCTCAGTAATCTCCTCGATAAGCTGAGGCATGCAAAGACAGATGAGAGTTTCTTTGACAGGCTGTTTGCCAACCGCGGTGCCATCGATGACATTGAAATCGATGAAAACATGATCCGGCTTTTTCAGGATGATCAATTTAATAATTATGTTAACAAGAGCTATCAGGACGAGCTGCAGCTGATGATGCAACCCCCGAAAATAAGCAAAGCGTCGCTGGCGGAGGAAATTGAAGAGCATTACAGGGAAGAACTCATAGGAAAAACAATCTCTGAGATCGTGCTTGAGCTTCTCGAAGGAGACTTCATAGCGAGGGAGGACTATCAGTGCCTTCTTGAAAGAATTTTGGCCATGACAGAGCAGTTTCTGGAGGCCGGCAGGTTTTATGAAATATCCGAAATATACAGTACCATTTCTTCGCATTCTCATGCCGGGAAGTTCAACGATGACGCATCCGGCGTGCTTGCCGACTTTTTCCATTCGGAAAATTTCCTTTCCGGACTGATAGAGGCGCTGAAGCTGTGGGGAAGGAGCGAAAGGGAGGGTGCTCTCAGGCTTGCAAAGATGAATAAGTGCCACCTTATGGGCCGGCTTCTTGATGCACTTTCAGAGGAAACCGATTCTTCGATCAGGAAATTTCTTCTTTATGTCCTTAGCAGCTTTGGCGATGAGATATTTCCGGAAGTTATAAAAAGGCTCAACGATCCAAGGTGGTATGTAGTCAGAAACATGATGTACCTCATAAGAGAAGCCGGCGGGATAAAATATGTGACGTATGTGAGACGCTTCGCAAGAGACAAGGACGAAAAAATATGTTTTGAAGCATTGAAAACATTGGTTCATTTTAAAACCAGCGATTCACTGTCTTACATCAAATTCCATTTGAATGGTGATGATCCGGAACTGCGAAGCAGAGTCATAAGCCTCGTGGGAACATACAGGTGCGAGGATGCTGTGCCATACCTTCTGCAACTTTTGGAAAAGAAGGATATTTTTGGATCAGGATCCGGGGATAAGGTTTCGATCATCAGAGCACTTGGCAAGATAGGGGACCCGAGGGCGGTGAGCGTCCTGACAAAAATATATCATTCAAGTGCGATACTTTTTAAGGCTGAGCTTGACCAACTGAGGGTTGAAATATTCAAGAATACGGAGAATTACCCCCGCGATTCGGTGAATCATCTACTTGAAATCGGACTTCGCTCAAGAAATTATGAAATTCGGGCAATAAGCGAAAGACTTCTTGGAGAAAGGGAAACAGCATATGTCTCATGAAATAGTCTCTGCATTCATTTCCCACATGACGACAGCCATGTCCAGCTATTCGCTTTATTCTGGGATGCATCCAATGTTTGACGAGTTCTCGGGAAAAGCGCTGCAGCTTGTCGACGAGCTTTATCATGACGATGCTTTCAGTCTCTTAACATTCAATAACAGCCTCATTTTTAATAACGTTCCCCTGGCTGCAAAGGGAATGCACGTAAGCAGCTTCTTAAAGACCCTGAAAAAGAAGAAGATCGAAAAGGTGGTCTTTCGGAAGGGTCTGGAAGTTGATGAGTTCAAGAAGTTCATCACAGGAATGGCGTCGAGGGAGACTGTCTCCTCCAGCCCTCATCTGTCAGTGGGCATCGTTGAGGTCAAGCTGAAGGCCCCTGACAGTGATGTCAGATCGCTCATGGGCGACGGTATCTCGAAGTTTGAGAGCGTCTGTCAGGAAATTTCCAAGTTCAAGACACTTGATATTATCGGTTTGGATGACGCTGTTCTAAGTTTCATTTCAACCCTGAAAAAAGAGAGCGACGTGCTGCGCATTATCAGCCCAGTCAAGTCCCGTAGTGATTATACATATGTTCACGCAGGGAATGTTTCCGTACTTACAATGTTTCAGGCGGAATCACTCGGTCTGGGGGGAGAACTCCTGCACGATATCGGACTTGCCGGGCTCCTTCACGATGTTGGAAAAATGTTTGTTGCAAGCTCAGTTCTTGAGAAGCAGACAAGACTTAGTGAAGATGAATGGACCGAAATAAAAAAACATCCGGTCTATGGCGCGATGTACCTATCTAAGCTTCCGGATGTGCCGCCGCTCACAGTAATTGCCGCATTTGAACACCATATGAGGTTCGATGGTCGGGGCTATCCGGAAACAAGAAGATGGAGAAAGAAACAGCATATCGTTAGCCAGATGGTCGCGATAGCTGATGTTTTCGATGCACTTAGAACTGAAAGGCCTTATAGAAAGGCTCTAGATGTACGGGCCACCTCGAGACTACTTAAAGAGCGGGCCGGTACAGAATTCAACCCGGCCCTGGTGGACAATTTTCTTTCTTCACTGGGGCATGTTACCGGTAAGCCTCATTATTGCCAAGGATAGGCAACTAATGAGATAACGGGTTATTCCAATCCACCGCCATCAACTATCACGAATTTCCGAAATCCAGCGGGAGTTTATATCTCTTCCCGATCCGAACTCACCCTGATGACCGTCTTTACGTTGCCCCTTGGATTGAAGTCCCCAACAACTTCCAGGAACCTTGGCTTAAGTTTTCTTGTGAGTTCGGAGTAGATTTTGTTTGTGACCGCTTCGTGTGAAATATGGATGTCTCTGAATGAGTTGAGGTAGAGCTTCAGAGCCTTCAATTCCACTATTTTTTTGTCAGGGACATATCTTACGGTGAAAGTTGCAAAATCGGGATACCCTGATCTGGGGCAGAGGCAGGTAAATTCCGGCAGAGCGATATTAATTTCATAATCACGCTCAGGGTTTGGGTTTTCCCAGACCTCAAGCCTGGCTTTTCCAATCGCTTTTTCGCCGTATTTCATTTTGAAATCTACCATTTAGGACAAGTCTTTGTAAAGCAGACGATGTTGCCCGTATGAAAGGTGGGTATTAAAAATGCTTCAGTCCTTCACGTTCACTGCGATAACGTTTCAGCTGCCGGACAACCTTGTATAGTATTCAAATTCGAGCAATCTGCGTTTAATCTCCTCGCCGGATGAATATCCGCCGAGCGATCCATCAGACTCGATAACACGGTGGCACGGGAAAATAATAGGAATAGGATTTTTCCCAAGGGCATTTCCGACCGCCCTGAAGGCATGGGAGTGCCCGACCTTTTCGGCCATCCACTTATATGTTCTGGTTTCTGCATATGGGATTTCTCTAAGAGTATCCCAGACGAGCTTTTCGAAATCAGTGCCCTCTGTAAAGGCCGTCCTGCATGTAAAATCCCGCCGGCCTTTTCCGAAGTATTCGGTCAGCTCTTTTTTGACGAATGCTGTTTCTTCTGTTTTTTTCAGAAGAATGCCGGCAGGCCTCTGGAACGCGACGCCGGTCAGAAAAGAAGAGTTGAAAACAAGATATAGCATCCCCAATGGGGTGTCAAGGATATCGTAGTATCCAATGTTTTCCGATCTTTTTTGTTTCATCCCGTTTCCAGCTTAAGAGGGCGGCATGTCTGAATAATAATACACTCTCGCGCAGGCAGTCCGTCAAGCAGCAGCCCTCTTATCACTGGAGGTTAAATAAGAATAAAAATAATGAAAATGCCTCGGACTTCTATTTCAGATATAATAAGACAACTAGCTCAATTATGAAGAACTTCGACATGCAGGATCTGCGGCTTTCATTTATAGAAGATTTGCCTTGTCCTTATATCAGTGACTCTAGAACTGCCTCGCTGGAATTCATTCTTCCTGCCGAAGGAGTTGACAGTGACTTCCACAAATTCCTCGCAACCGGCTGCAGGCGACTTGGCGGCGTACTATATCGCAATGTTTGCCGTGGGTGTTCATCATGTCGTCCTATCCGCCTTGAAACTGACAAGTTCAGGGCGAGTAAGAGCCAGCTAAGAACTCTGAGGGAAAACAGGGACCTGAAGGTTGAATGCCGCCCCCCTTCTGTTACCGCCGAGAAGATTGCTTTGTACGAAAGATATATTTTCTCGAAACATTCCGAAGGCAAAGGAGACGGTAATGAGGATTATCAAATGACGCTTGCAAGTCTGCATCTTGGCTATGCCGGGAGTATCGAAATGGATTACTTCCTCGGCGATCGCCTGATCGGGGTGGGGATAGTAGATACAGGAGAAGACGCGCTGTCCTCAGCATATTTCTATTACGACACAGATTATCTCAGCAGAAGGCCCGGGGTGTTTAGCATTCTCCGGGAAATATCACTTGCATGTTCAATGAAGAAAAAATATTACTACCTGGGGTTTTGTGTCGAGGAGACACCAAAGATGTCTTATAAGAAATTTTTCCGCCCCAACCAGGTATATGATGACGGGAAGTGGAAGGATTTTATGGTCCTCTGACCTATCTGTGCATTTTCCCTTTTTTCCCGGCCGCACTAGGACATATTTCCAGGGTTAATAAGACAGAGTGCCAATAGTCAGGGATACCCGCATCTGGTAACCTCTAATCATGGAAGAGAGAAAAAGAGAAATAGAAGCAGGCCCTCGGGCCGAAAGGAGGAGTAAAATGCTGAGCATCATAAACATAGGCGGAGACAGTGTAGGGTCAGGGAATTACTGGAATTTTTCAACTGGCAACAGGGTGCATATGGAAAAAGCCGGGGTGCTTCCAGGAGATAAGAGCGAAAGGTACTATAAGGTGCATCCATTGGCAATACTCGTCGCAGCGCCGGTGCTGGGACTGATGTATGCAGCATTTCTTCCGTTTATCGGAATAGCGATGTCGGTGTCTGTGCTTTTCAAAAAGCTCTTCGGAGGACTGGCAGAAAGCGCATACAGAGGGGCAGCATTCAGCTGGCAGCCGAGCGAGGCGTATCTTGCGGGCAAGAGACACAGCCTGATGAGGGGCGGAAGACAGAGGGAAGAAAAGAGAGAATGAAATAGAGTACCGACGGCAGACACTTACACCGCCTGGCAGAAGTAAAAAAAGAGGCCCCGGGATATCCTGAGGCCTCTTTTTTCATGCGTGAAGGAGGAGACGATCGTTGCGCTAATTCTCGTCCCGAAAGCTTTCGGGACTCCGAGGCAATTTCCCGCCTCGCCCGCGGCGGGCAATACGGGAAATTGAGGCCGCTCAAAGACAGTTCCCTATCCGCCGGCTAGCGTGTTGGACAGAATGACTAAGACAAAAGAATTAAGAGGAAACATTATTCTATAATATAGCCATAATAATTCCAAACATCAAGAGGCCAAATGAAAACTCAAAAGCGGCATTGGCAATTATTCACTGGCTCAGTGCAACACCGGCTTTATATTGGCGCAGTCATGTTAATTATAGCCTTATCTTCCTGTGCTCAGAAAGAGATACAACCTCCTCCAAGAGCGGCGAGGATAGCGGTGGTCCTCGGCGCTGGTGCGTCGAGGGGGTTTGCCCACATAGGTGTCCTGAAGGTGCTTGAAGCAAACAAGGTCCCTATTCATATGATAGTCGGTACGAGTGCGGGAAGTTTTGTCGGGAGTCTCTATGCATACGGCTATAACGCCTTTCAGCTGCAGAAGATATCCTTTTCTATCGAAAAAGGAGATATCGCCGATATTACTATACCTGACAACGGTTTTCTCAAAGGGGAAAAACTCGAAGAGTACGTAAACAGCATGGTAAAGAACACCCCGATCGAGAAACTTAGAATGCCATTTTATGCTGTTTCTACAAACATCCCGGGGGGCCAGGAGGTCGTCTTCGGCAAAGGCAATACAGGTACCGCTGTACGGGCAAGCTGCTCTATTCCGGGGGTATTCAGGCCGGCCAGGATAGGCGACAAAATGTATGTGGACGGAGGTGTTGTAAGCCCTGTGGCGGTAGATGCAGCTAAAAGATATGGCGCCGATATTGTAATTGCGGTGGATATCTCGGCTGACATGGATACCAAGCAGCCGGAGGGTACTATTGATACGATCCTGCAGACTATCAATATAATGTATTCAAAGCTTGCCGGCCTTCAGATTTCCAGGGCCGACATCATAATCAGGCCGAAGGTAGGCTATATCGGCTCAGCTGACTTTGACAAGAGACACGAGGCAATCCTTGAAGGAGAGAAGGCAGCGTACGAGGCGATGGGAAGTATAAAGGCATTGCTCGATAAGCTAAGGCGCGAGGGCAGGCTGGACTGAGTTCATCACTTCGGGGCCAAAAGAAGCCAAAGCGGTGAAGAAGGTCCGGAGGCCTGAACTAGTCCTTCGACCAAGTAAACAATGGATTTGTTAGTTATTTACCGGAAGATCTTTCGATCGCCTTCCCGCCTGACTCGATGTCTTTGCCAAGACCTTTGACGGTATTGCATCCGGCCAGAATTACCGCGCATAAGCCAGCCAGGACAACTTTCTTTATCATTACATCCTCCTGAAAAATCTCTTCTGAGAAAATATTATATCCGGACGGCTAAGACAAATTCCAGCCTAGGCATCGATTTTAAACAATTTTTAACCTAAACTTTATCGATGCCGGATCTATACCTGAGAAATGAAACCACTTCAGTAGGATATTTCTCTCCATGATATAGGAATTATTACCAATTGCGTTTGGCGGTCCATCTTGATATTGTTTAAACATGAAAGGCTGCCGGCATGTTTACATATTGTGAACGTGCCTTAATGAAGGGATGTCCTACTGCAAGGTAAGGATTTGATCTTTCGGGTAAGCCGTGAAATATATGGAAAGGAGGTAAGAAGAGTTTTTTGTTGCAGCAAAAAAAATCTTAAGAAAAGGAGGTAGAAAAAATGTCTGAAGAAAGTGCTGAGAAAATATCAGGAAAAGGCACGCTAGGGCTTGTCATATTCGGCCCGATACTGGGCCTGCTGTATGTGTGTCTTCTGCCGCTCATCGCGCTGATGACCCTTATGCTTGCACTTCCGGAACTCGCATCGGCGAAAAAGACCGACATTCTCGAGAACTCCAGTGCATGCATGAGCTGCCATTCTTCTCAGGAATTCACAAAGACGTTCAGGAACAAGGAAAAAATGTCCGTTTTTGTGAATGCGAAGGACTTCAAGAGCTCGGTCCATCGGTTCCTCAGCTGCTCCGACTGCCATATGAATATTTCGCTCGAAAGCCATCCTGGCAGTGCAGCCGCGTATGAGAGCAAAGACGCCTTTGCCGTCAAAGCCGCCCTGGCTTGCAGGAATTGCCACTCAGACGCTCAGCTTAAGGCAAAGCCTAACCACGGCTTTATCGCAAACAAAACCAATGCCCCTCCATGTACTTCGTGCCACGGTGCACACACGGTGAAGCGCATTTCGGAATGGAAACCCGCCTTAAGCAGCAACAATCAGTATTGTCTTACCTGTCACAGTCAAAAGATAAGCAAGAAACAAAAGAATGGGGAGATGCTGTCTCTGTCTATCGATCCCTCTATGCTGGCTGCTTCAGTGCACAATAAACACAACTGCTCAGACTGCCATACGGAATACTCCAAGACGTCTCACCCTGTCAAGCAGTTCGATAGCAACAGGCAGCACTCTGTCGCAGTATCCGCGGCCTGCAACAAATGTCACGCGGACAAGTACAAAGCTGTTAGTGAGAGCATACATTATAAGTTGATAGGTGAGGGCAACCTCAAGGCCCCGGTATGCACGGACTGCCACGGTTTCCATGCTGTTGGACCCAAATCGACGTATGAAACCATGAGCGGTGTCCCATGCAAAAAATGTCATGACGACATATTCAAGATCTACTCTAAAAGCGTACATGGCGTGGCAAAGGCAAAGGGTCAGCATAACGCCCCCCTCTGCTCTTCATGTCATTTTGCGCACGATGTGAAGGTCTCGGCAATGACCGAGAAGGTCAAGGGCGCCTGCCTTGGATGCCACAAGGACGCAGAAGCCAAGCATACAAAGTGGCTGCCGAACGCATCACTGCATCTGAGCGCTATCTCCTGCGCAGCCTGCCATTCGCCTGGTTCGGGGAAGGGTATATATCTTAAGCTCTATGACCAGGAGACAGGCAAAGCCTTTACCGAGGAACAGATGGTGAAGATTCTTGGCACGACGGGTGAGGGGCTTTCTCAGAAGATTGATCCCCATGGTGACGGCATCGAATCCGACGAGCTCTGGCGTCTCGTCAGCCGGATGAATGAAAAAGGCACGAACGCGAAGGTGACTTTCATAGGGAAGATGGACGTGAGCAACGTTTCCGAGGCACACCAGCTTTCCTACAAGAAAAATGCCGTAAAGGAGTGCGAAAACTGCCACAGCCAGGGGTCCGATTTCTTCAAGAATGTTACAGTGGCTGTTGTCAAGGCCGACGGCAGACTAATACGTCATAAGGCGAAGTCTGAAGTCCTGGGGTCGATGTTTTCGCTGCTGACTCTGAAACAGTTCTATGTCCTCGGCAGCACCAGGCTAAAGGGCCTCGACTGGCTGGGAATAGTCATGGTCTTTGGAGGTATGGCTGTACCTATAGCGCATATCACGCTGAGGATATTGACGTCGCCGATTCGTGAGGCCAAGAGGATGAATGGGGCAAGAAAGGAGGGCAAGAGATGAAAAAGATATATCTTCACCCGCTGCCGATAAGGATTTGGCACTGGATCAATGCGATCAGCTTTATAGTCTTGATCATCACGGGCCTCCAGATCCGCTATCGTGAGCTGATGGGGCTCATGAAATTCAGGGAAGCCGTTGATATACACAACTTCTTCGGTTTTGTGCTCATCTTCAACTTCTTTATCTGGCTCGTGTATTACATTGTTACGGGAAAGATAAAGATATACATCCCACCCCTTAACCTGAAGAAGTTCGTAGTGGGAGGCCTTAGACAGGCCAGATATTACGGATATGGCATCCTGATGGGGGAACAGAATCCCCATCATAGCACGCCGGACAATAAGTTTAACCCGATGCAGCAGATGGCGTATCTTGCCATCATGATGCTGCTGATACCTCTTCAGTTGGGGTCGGGGTTGCTGCTCTGGGACGCAAAGAGGTTTGCAGACTGGATCAACCTCGCCGGCGGGATAAAGATAGTCGATACTGTCCATGTGTTCCTGTTCCTTTTCTTCACCGCATTTATATTCGTACACGTCTATCTTGCTACGCTGGGGCATACTGCAATGGCGCATATCAAGGCGATGTTTACGGGTTACGAGGAGCTGGAGGAAGAGCACAGTCACTGATAATCCCTTTTTCCCGGGATAAGACAGGGGCGGAAGATAATCTTCCGTCCCTGTTTATTTTCTGAAAGTTTTCCACTCTCAAAGATCATCAGGAATTTCTATTTCGGTTACCTTAGTCCCGTTCTTTGTTTTGTGTTGAAAAACCTCATATTTATCACTACACTGTATACATTAACTCTTGGACGGAGGAATTTATGAGACTCGTTTTGGTTAAGACGGTATTGGCGGCGTTATGTATTTCAACTCTTTTGGTAACCGCGGTTTTCGCGGAAGATTTTTCATTGACCATTCCGTTGCCTCTTACCGGCAAACAGGCCAAGTTTGGTGAGATGATGAAACGGTCCTATGAGATGGCTGCGGAAGAGATCAACGCAAAGGGCGGAATAAAAAAGAAGAGACTCCTTCTTTCCTTTGAAGACTCCGGGGCAAAACCGGAAACCGCAAGGGCTATTGTTGAGAAACTGATTGATACGAAGAAGCAGCCGATCATCGTGGGAGAATATACGTCGGCGTGCGCAAAGGCCGTGGCGGCCGTTGCGGAGGAGAGGAAGACGCCTTATCTGATCGTAGCTTCCGCTGACGACGATATCACCCGTCAGAACTACAAGTACGTCTTCCGCCAGAACCAGGTGAATGCCCACTATGCCGACAGCATCATGGACTTCCTCCAGAAGATCGTTAAGCCGAAGACCGTTGCAATCCTTTTTGAGAGCTCCGCGTTCGGCACCTCGGGCGCAGAGGCGATGGAAAAGGATGCCCAGAAGATCGGGATGAAGGTTTTGCTTAAGGAGAAGTACGAAGCGGGGTCTGTCGACTTCAAGCCCCTTCTATCTAAGGTGAAGGCCGCCCAGCCAGACGTAATCTACATGGTCTCTTACGTTATGGACGCCTCGCTCTTGATGAAGCAGATAAAGGAGCTCAGAATCGATGCTAAACTCTTTGCCGGCGGAGCTGCCGGTTTCGCGATTCCTGAGTTTATCGACAATGCCAAGGATGCGGCTGAGTATGCAATCACTGCAACGCTCTGGACGCCGCAGCTCAAGTACCCCGGCGCAAAAGAATACGCTGATAAGTACAAGAAGAAGTACGGCGACTTCCCTTCCTATCACGGCGCATCGGCCTATTCTGCCCTCTTTGTCATGAAGGACGCACTCGAAAGGGCGAAGGACTGGTCTACCGACGGCATACGGACAGCCATGAAAGCTACTAATCTGACTACCGCCTTCGGACCAGTTAAGTTCCAGGACAAGGAAGGCTACCAGAACCAGAACTTTGCCGACACCTATGTCCTCCAGGTGATAAAGGAAGAGCATGAGACAATCTGGCCCGAGAGGTACGCCAGCAAGAAATATATATATCCAATCCCGACTTGGCGGAATCGGAAAGGGTAGGCCGGCACAAAATAGCACACCCTCCCTTCCACACGGCCTTTGGGCAAGAGAGGGCGTGCTGGGTTATGCGGGAATTCCTTGAGATGCAATCCTCTTGCACTATGGTGAAGTCATGACATCTTCTCAGATCGAGGTGCTGCTTCAGACGCTTATTTCAGGTCTCCTTCTGGGCGGTCTTTATGCGCTTATCGGCATTGGCATGACCCTCATTATGGGTGTTATGAAGATCATCAACCTTGCCCACGGCGAGTTGATGATGGTCGGGATGTACGTTGCTTTCGTGCTTTTTTCATCATTCCATGTCGACCCTTACCTCTCGGTCTTTGTCGCGGTTCCGGTCCTTTTTATCCTAGGAGTGCTTCTGCAGAAGTTTCTGATAAACCCGGTGCTGAAGGTCGAAGCGATTATACCGGAGAACCAGGTGATCCTGACTGTCGGGATCGGCATGGTGCTCGCGAATGTCGCCACGATAATCTTCACCTCAGACTACAAGTCGACCCCGGTAGAGTATGCAACGAAAGCTTGGTACCTCTCGGACATCTGGAAGGAGACGCCGATCGAACTTTCCCTTTCGATGCCCTGGTCGGTATCCTTTCTTTTGGCGATTATTATTACAGTACTGCTCTGGTTTTTCCTCACAAAGACTGATATGGGGAAGTCTATCAGAGCAACCGCTCAGGACAAGGATGCGGCCCTGCTTATGGGGGTGAACGTCGAGAGGCTAAGGGTCTTCACCTTCGGACTAGGATCGGCCCTGGTAGGCGCGGCAGGGTGTCTGCTCCTCCCTATCTACTACCTCTACCCGGACCTAGGCGGTCAGTTCACGCTCATAGCCTTTGTCATCACAATCCTTGGCGGACTTGGCTCGACGGTCGGCGCGATCATTGGCGGAATAATCCTCGGGATATTCGAGTCCCTCACCTCGACATATGTCGGTATGGGATGGGCACCTGTAGGAAGGTTTGTCATCTTCGTGGCGGCTCTTATCTTCTTCCCCGGGGGGATAGTCGCTATCCTGAAGCGCAAGAGGTTCGGAAAGTGAAGAGGATACTTCCCCCGGTCATACTCGTCCTTCTGGCTCTCCTCCCGCTTCTAGGTCTTAGCTCCTATTGGATGCACATCTTCATACTCGTGATCATGTGGGCTGTGATCGGCATGGCATGGAACCTTCTCGGCGGATACTGCGGCCAAGTCTCGTTTGGCCACGCCGCTTTCTTTGGCGTCGGGGCATACACTGCAGGCATTCTTTATAACAAGGCTGGCCTTTCGGGCTGGTGGGGGCTTCCGCTAAGTATAGTAGCCGTTACCGCCTCGGCCCTCGTGATCGGCTTCATATGTCTGAGGCTGCGGGGGCCTTTCTTCGCCTTGGGGACCCTCGCCATGGGAGTTATTCTCAGAGTCACCACTGAAAACCTCCGTTCTCTCACCGAAGGCGACTTGGGAATCATGATCAGGGAGCGGACCTGGACGGAGAAGACATGGTACTTTTATATTATCCTCTCTATCGCGGCCAGCACTTATTTTGTAGTAAGGAAGGTTATCGAGTCGAAGCTCGGCTATTACTTTGTCGCGATCCGTGAAGACCAGGATGCTGCTGAATCTCTGGGTATCAATACGACCTTTTATAAAAATATAGCCCTCTGCCTGAGCGCGGTCATCACGGGCATAGCCGGCGCTTTTTACACTAACTACATGGGTTATATAGACCCTAAGGTCGTCTTCGCCCTCCATGATATCTCTATCGTGACGATAATGGTCGTCATGGTCGGCGGGGTAGCCACCTTCTGGGGACCCGCCGTCGGCGCGGTCATCATGGTCCTCCTTGCCGAGCTGATCCGTTCGATCCCAAAGCTCGGAGCCGCTCATCACACACTCTTTGGTATTCTCCTGATAGTGATCATCATATTCCTGCCGAACGGCATCGTGGGTGATCTGCCGAAATTGCGGAAGATTTTCAGGCTTGGGAGGACGTCGTGAAGCCGCTGCTCGAGGTGAATGGCGTATCACGCTTTTTCGGCGGGCTGGCAGCAGTCACCGGTGTCTCGTTCAGCGTGAAAAAAGGCGAAATCCTGGGCCTGATAGGCCCCAACGGGGCCGGGAAGACGACGCTTTTCAATGTTGTGAACGGGTTCTATCCGCCTTCGCGCGGGGAGGTCCTCTTCAAAGGGAAAAGGATCTCCGGCCTCAAACCTCACCAGATCTGCCGTCTGGGCGTTGCCCGGACCTTCCAGGTGGTGAAGCCCCTTCAGAGGATGTCGGTCCTGGATAATGTTATCGCCTCGGCCTTTGTCAGGGCGAACTCCAGGGCACGGGCCGATGAGATCGCAATTGAAGCCCTTCGGTTTACGGGCCTGTATGATGACCGGGATGTGATCTCAAAGGGGCTTCCTCTCGGCAAGCGGAAACGGCTCGAGATCGCCAGGGCTCTGGCGACACAGCCGGAGATGATTCTTTTTGACGAGTCCTGCGCCGGACTGAACCCGACCGAACTTGGCCACTCTATCGAGATAATCAGGAAGATCAAGGAAAGAGGCCTGACGATTATGGTCATCGAGCACCACATGAAGGTGATCATGTCGATCTCAGACCGGATTGTGGTGCTCAACTACGGTGAGAAGATAGCCGAAGGAACGCCCGCTGAGATCACGGCAAATCCTCTTGTTATAGAGGCCTATTTAGGGGCGTCGCAGGGTGCTTGATATCCTGAACATAGACGTCTTCTATGATGATGTCCAGGTAATCTGGGGCGTCTCCTTCTCTGTGAAGAAGGGAGAGGTCGTAGCCCTCATCGGCGCAAATGGTGCAGGTAAATCAACTATCCTAAAGACTATTTCGGGTCTCGTAAGTCCTCGAAATGGCGAAATCCGCTTCGAGGGCAGGCCGATCCATGTTGTTGAGCCGCACAGGCTGGTGGAGGCAGGAGTTGTTCACGTGCCGGAGGCGCGCCGGCTTTTCGTCGAGATGACGGTAGAGGAGAACCTCGACATGGGCTCGCTTAAAGGAGAGGCTAAGAAGAGAAGACAGCAGTCAAAGGAGATGGTATTTGAGATCTTCCCGCGCCTCAGAGAAAGGAGACGGCAGGCTGCGGGCACCCTTAGCGGTGGTGAGCAGCAGATGGTCGCGATCGGGCGGGGGCTGATGTCGAGGCCGACCCTCATGATGTTTGACGAGCCATCTCTGGGCCTTGCGCCTATTCTCGTGAAGGAGATATTCAATATCATAAAGAGGATTAAGGACGAGGGGACGACGGTTCTGATCGTCGAGCAAAATGTGAAACAGACTCTCCTGATCTCCGACAGGGCCTATGTCCTAGAAACTGGCAGGATCGTGCTCGAAGGGTCAGGCGCGTCGGTCCTTAACAACGAACATGTTAGGACAGCGTATCTTGGTGTGTGAAACAGTTAATAGGAAGTAGTGAGAGGCGAGTTTTTACTTTATTGAGGAGGTGGGGAGATGTTTGTATCAGAATGGATGACCCGTAGAGTATTCAGTGTAAAACCGGACGACAGTATTTCAGAGGTTGTAAAGATGATAAAGGAAAAAGGCATTAAGCATGTTCCGGTCGCTGAGCAAGGGAGATTAAAAGGGATTGTTTCGGACAGGGACATAAAGGACTACTGCCCCTCAAAAGCGACCTCCTTAGATATGTATGAGCTTCATTACCTGCTTGCCAAGACGAAGGTCAGAGAAGTCATGAAGACAAAGGTTTTCACAACGTCACCCGATATTCCAATTGAAGGCGCAGCAATGGCCTTGTATGATAAAGATATAGGCTGCCTGCCAGTAGTAGATGACGGGAAGATCGTTGGAATCATTTCCGACAGGGACATCTTCCGTGCCCTGATAGACATCACCGGTATAAGGCATAACGGTAACAGGATTTTCCTGATGATCGAGGATAGACCTGGTTCAATAAAAGACGTCGCCGACATCGTAAGGAAACACCATTTTGCTCTTCAGAGCATACTCACCTCTTATGAGAGGGTCAGGGAAGGATACAGAAATATTGTAATAAGAACAAAGGGCTCAGGAAATTTTAAGGCTCTCAAGGCTGAGCTTGAAGGCACTTATTCCGACGTGAGAATCTTGAAAGGATAATGCGCGATCAAGGAGTAAGTCGGAGCCTGGCTATAGCATCTAGGAGTCTCGGGCGTATCCCTGATCAACTGCATACAAATTAAGAAGGAGGAAGGACTAGTGGTCAGTAGAAAGCATGATCGGATACATGTAGATGACACAATCCTCTGCAAACTCTGCCTGAGTGAGTTGGGAGAAATATATTCGGACCTAGGGCTGACATCGGATGAGCTCGACCTCCTTGACATGCCGAGGAGGTCATTTACAGTACACTTCCCTGTGAGGATGGACTCGGGCAAGATAAAGATGTTCGTGGGCCACAGAGTACAGTACAATGATGCCAGAGGTCCTTCCAAGGGCGGTCTGAGGTTCCACCCCGAGCTTACCATTGACCATGTGAAGGACCTCGCCTTCCTTATGGTGCTCAAATGCGCAGTCGTCAATATCCCTTTTGGAGGATCAAAAGGCGGCGTCGTCGTCAATCCAAAGGAGCTGAGCAGAAATGAGCTCGAACAGGTAACGCGGGGATACATAAGGGCCATTGCTGATTATATCGGGCCTTTCAAAGACATCCCTGCTCCTGATGTTTATACTGACGAAAAAATAATGGTCTGGATACTGGATGAATACGAAAGGATAAAGGGTATGCATGTGCCGGCTGTGGTCACAGGCAAGCCGCTCGAGCTTCAGGGCAGCAGGGCGCGAAGTTATTCCACATCCCTGGGGGGAATATACGTACTTGAAGAGGCCCTTAAGAAAGTCGATCTGGACAAAAAAGATGCCAGCGTGGCGGTGCAGGGGTTCGGCAATGTCGGAGAAAACGCCGCTCGCATACTCTTTGAAAACGGCTATAGGGTTATCGCAGTAAGCGACTCAAGGGGGGCAATACTGAGCGAAAGCGGCCTAGACATAAGTGAGGTGATCAGACATAAGGAAAGAAACGGGACGGTCGGCGGATTTGGGGGAGCTGAAAACATAACAAATGAAGAGCTGCTTGTCAGCAATTGCGATATTCTTATCCCCGCTGCCCTTTCTGATCAGCTTAACGCAAACAACGCAAGGGACGTAAAGGCAAAGATAGTGCTTGAACTAGCGAATGCCCCGACAACTACCGAGGCGGACGAGATATTCTCCGAAAAGGGGATTATGCTGGTGCCGGACGTTGTGGCGAACGCCGGAGGCGTTGTAGTGAGTTACTTCGAATGGAGCCAGAATCTCAATAGTGAATATTGGGAAGAGGAGAAGGTCATTCGGAGACTCAAAAATGTCATGATTACCGCCTTCAATGATGTATACACATTATGCATTGAAGGCAAATGCCGGATGAGAAGGGCTGCATATCAACTCGCGGTTAAAAGGATATTGCGCGCCGAGAGGTTAAGGGGAAATCTGTAGGCATCCTGTGGTCGGTTATATCTTCGGTGTTGTAATCTATTCGTTATCGAAATAAACAGGAGAACATCCGATGGAAGAAAAGCGGTACAAATACATGCGGGAGGATTTTGGTGATCTGCCCGTTATGTTGGATCATCTTACAATTTATCTCAACTTTGTTGGCGATTATGTTGAGGCTGCAAATTGTCTTGAAATGACTGCGTCTCAAACAATGAAGGAGCTTCACCTTGATGCAAACGGCATCGAGATACTGAAAGTTGCCTGGTGCGAAAGCCGATCTGATGAAGGCATTCCCCTTGATTATGAGTATGACCGTGTGAAAAACAGGCTTTCCATAAGATTGGCGGAAAAGGTCGGAAAAGGCAGGAAGTTCCTTGTGCGCACTATCACCCGCTGTTTCCCCTCGGACCATATTTTAGAGGGAATTTACAGGGATACGACTCCTCCGGGTGCGCCCCAGCAATATGTCTCCCAATGCCAGCAATGGGGCTTCCAGCGTATCATGCCCATACTAGACGATTGCCGGGCGAAGTGCACAATGGTCACCACTATCGAGGCTGACAGTGCCTATACTCATCTAATCAGTAACGGAGATGTCAGCCGACGACTGAACCCCGATGGAAGGCCTGTGCCGAAACCCGGAGACCCGTCGAGGCAGGTAATAACATATGAAAATCTGGTCCCGATGGCGCCTTATCTATTTTTGGTCTGTGTAGGCACATGGGACACACTGGTTGACAGCGCCGTCTATGAATCGGGACGCTCCGTGCGTCTGGAATATCTTGTTCCCCCGGGAGCCGCAGAGTATGTGCGTGTGCCGATGAATATCCTTAAGCAATCGATCCTTTGGATAAAGGAAAAGCAGGACTATGAATACACCGGAGAGACTTACCGCACCATATGCATGAACAAGTCTAATTTCGGCGGAATGGAGAACGTGGGCAATACTACAATAGTGACAGACGCTGCGCTGGTGACCGAGCATACCCTGGATATGGCACTGCTTTACGCCCACGCGGTCATCGTCCATGAATTCGAACATAACCAGTGTGGAAGCGAGACGACGATGGAAACACCTTTTGATGTCTGGCTAAACGAGGCTTATACTGTCGACGTGGAACGACAGTTTATGGCCGACATTTTCAACCCGGACTTCATGAGGCTGTATCAGGTAGACAGCATACGCAATCCTCTTCTTGGGCCTCTGGCAATCGAGGATGCAGGGCACGCGGGCAGGATAGTCCGGGAGGGATTCAATGATCCCGACGAGCTGATCGACGGGGTTACCTACGTCAAGGCGGCTGAGGTGATCAGGATGTTGAGACTTTTGCTCGGCGATGAGAACTTTCAGGCCGGCAAGACACTCTATTTCTCGCGGTATCGAAACGGAAATGCCAATACCGACCAGTTCTTCGAATGTTTTGAGGAAGTCGCGGGAAGATCGCTCCGGCAATTCATGAAAGAGTGGCTTTACAGGATCGGATATCCCAGAGTCAATGCGACTGCAGGGTATGATAGTTCCAAGGGCAGCTACAGAATCCGTTTCAGGCAAGAGATTGACCCCGGACAAGAACCTTTCCACCTGCCGATAAAGTTGGCCCTGGTGGATTTTGCAGGGAATGATATCCCCGGAACACAGAGGGTTTTTCAGCTTAACGAGACAGAGGCAGAAATAGTCCTGGATGGTATTGCTTCCGCACCGGCTTTTGCCTCTATAAACCGTGATTTTTCTTTCTACGGGACCTTCAGTTATACAGGTGCAAATCACGAAACGCTTGCTCTGCAGGCGCGTCTTGACCCGAATGCATACAACAGGGTTGATGCCTTCCGGCAGCTCACCGATATTGAAAGGATCAAACTCCTTCTTAACCCTGATGATGAGGTGGGTCGGGAGTGGCTCGCACTTTGTGGGGAAATCCTTGCAGACGGCGACATGCCTAATTCACTTAAAGCCTATTTCCTTCGAATCGATGAGCAACCTTTGAACCGTGAATACGCAACGTGGTATCCGGAGCTTGTTGCTGCGCGTGAAAGGCTTATGCTTGCGGTTAACCGCAAATACCGTGACAGACTCGGCCAGGAGTTTATGTCTCTCGACACATACTCCGGGGCCAATGATGCGACCCATAAGGCCGGTATTGAGGCGCGAATGCTTAAACAGGTTCTTTTGGATATCATCTCGATTGAAGATTCCCAGGAAAGTCACGGGATGATCCTCAACCATTTTTATTCTGCTACAACTGCGACCGACCGTGTAGCGGCCCTGCTTGCTCTTAACCGTAGTTCAGCGCCATCCAGGCGGAAGGTCCTTGAGGAGGTCTATACAGCCTGGCATACGAGTCTTAGCGGCTATGCCAATTATCTAAGGGTTGTCGCAGGCGGAACAAGAGAGGATGTCTTTGAGATGGTTGAGGCGGAAAAGGGCCGCCCGGGATTTGATATTACGCAGCCCACATGGAGCCGGGCGCTATTTTTGCCTATGGCAACGAACAATAGGATGGTCTGGACTGACCAGGGCATCAACTGGATCGCCGATAAAGTGATTGAACTTGCACCTATCAACGCAACAACCACCAGTCGCCTGCTAAACACATTTCAGCATGTAAAGAAATTGAAGTCTCCGCTACAGGCAAAAGTAATGGCAGCTCTCGAAAAAATCGTCCTTTATGTTTCACAGGAGGCAAGCCCTGCTGTACACGGTCAGGCGAGGGCATATCTGAAGTGACAAATACCCTTCATTGCCGGGCGCTGGAAGGAAATAATGCTTGACAAATCCCCTGAAAAAGCGCCTAATGAAATTGACGGGTAAGCAGCTCACCAAAGTGGTGGCCTTGCTCCTTTCAAACTCAGCAGAAGGTTGTAAAGTCGCAGGACGTAGGGCGTAGACGTAAAAGTCTTAAGCTGTAAGTCTCGAGATGTACAAACCGCTGAGAATGAGGGATGCAAGCACCACTTTTTTATTTGTCTGGATTACATTATAATGCCATAATGTCAGAAGCCGCGCCGAATTCTTAACACTATCGCCTCGAGTTCCGGCAGACTAATGTCCGGGGCAGTAAACCAATATCGAATAGTAATGACAGGCGGCGCTTTTTATGATATATAAAGACTGTCAGCAATATTAAGGACATTATTTCGCTAAAGGAGATCAGTTATGCTGGGCAAAAAAGTCGAAGAATCACTAAACGAGCAGATGAATCGCGAACTGTATTCGGCGTATCTTTACATGTCAATGTCGTCTTATTGCACCAGCAAAGGGCTTAAAGGCTTTGCAAACTGGTTTATGGTCCAGTATCATGAGGAGATGTTTCATGCCATGAAGTTTTATGAATATATAAACCTCCAGGGAGGCAGGGCCCTGCTGAAGGCGATATCCCAACCGCCATCAGCCTTTGAATCTCCTTTGGACATGTTTGGTAAAACGCTTGAACATGAGCAGTATATTACTAAATCAATTAATGAACTGATGGAACTCGCTATTGCCGGAAAGGATCATGCGACACAGATCTTTCTCCAGTGGTATGTGACGGAGCAGGTCGAGGAAGAGAGCAATGACAACGAGATTATTGCGCAACTGAAAATCATAAATGATGATCCGCAGGGAATTATGTTACTTGACAGGGAGCTTGCTGGTCGGATTACCACTGTTCCCACGGAGTTCAGCAAAGGAGTTCAGGCTGCCGCGAAAGGACAGGGAGCTTAAAACAGCGCAAATGATCTGAACTGCAAGTGCTTGAGTTATCAGGGAAATATTTTAGAATTATAACTTGACATTAAAATTTCTTGGTGGTAAAAGTTAACTGACAGATGGACAATTCCCTTTAGTAGGCGGGAAGTGACGGAGTTCACAATGATGCTGCTGAACTTTGAAGGGATAAAAAATCGCGGAGTATGATGCCTCCTGTTTATCTTGTCCCTTCTCTTAAGCGAAAGGGGGGAAAAATGATCATCAGGGTAATTTATACAGATGGGAACTATGACCTGGTGAAGGACCTTCTTTTGGACCAACTTATTTACTCTGGCAGGATATCGAAATTTTATCGCTCAGGAAAATGGGCTGTTGTAGGACGGGACAGGGTCAGGGGAATGGGAGGCGTTGATTCAGGCGTTAGAAGAAGGAGATACGACCATTAGTTTCTAATCAGGGCGGTCTTTGAGTTCCTCAAGCAGCTTATTGAAATCTCCATCTCCCATCTCCCTGGTAAGCTCGGTAATAAAACCGTGGACCGTGTTGGCGCTGGGGGAGCCGAGTTTTTCAAATATGTCGAGAGATATCAGGAAATCCGTAAAGGCATCCTTGTAGTTCTTCTTTTTCTGCATCACTTTCCCTATCATACCTATGCTGCTTGCAACACCCGAGATGTCCCCGACCTTCTTTGCTATCTCAAGGGCCTTCTGATACCGTTCCAGCGCCCCATCATAATCACCGCTGTTTTGATAAACTATTCCCATCTGATGATAACTCTTTGCAACCCCGGCAACATCGCCAATCCTTTCGGCAATCTCAAAGGCTCTCTGGTGAAAGTCGAGTGCCTTCTCATGATCGCCTTTGTTTTCAAATACCATCCCCATTTGGTGATAGCTTTTTGAGATCCCGGAGATATCACCGATCCTTTCGCTGATCTCAAGCGCCATCCTGTAAAATTCAAGGGCGCTCGGGTAATCTCCCCTGTCCTGGTGGACTATGCCGATCTGGTGGTAGCCTTTCGATACCTCCGCGACATCACCTGTCCTTTTGCTTATTTCGAGGGCTTTTTGGTAGAACTCAAGCGCCCTGTTGTGATCACCCCTGTTTTCGTGTATCATCCCTATCTGGTTATAACTCATCGCAACTCCGGCAGAGTCTCCCAATTTTTCAGCGATGCCGAGGGTCTTTTGGGTGTATTCAAGCGCCTTAGCGTGTTCCCCCTTAAGTTTATATAGCAGCCCCATCTGCCCGTATATCCTCAACACCCTGTGGGGGTCTTCCGACTTTGTTCTGATGTCAAGGGCTTTGTGGCAGTACTCCAGGGCAGTGTCATAATCACCCTTCTTTTCATGCACTATCCCTATATTCTGGTAACAGACCGATATCATGTCGATGTCACCAATTCGTTCTGCTATCTCTATGGATTGCTGGAAGTAATCCAGCGCCCAGCCGTAATCGCCCCTTTTTTCATGCACAATCCCTATCTGGTTGTAACTTTTTGAGACGCCTGCGCTGTCGCCGATCCTTTCGCTTATGCCCAGTGCCTTCTGATGAAATTCAATAGCCTGGTCATAGTCGCCGCTCTTTTGGTAGACCACCCCAGTTTGGTAACAGTTTGTTGCAGTGCCGGCGAGGTCTCCAATATCCTCGGCTATTTCAAGCGCCTTCTGAGAAAACTCAAGCGCTTTGCCATAGTCACCTCTTTTCTGGTGCACCACACTCATGTGATGATAACTCATCGCTACTTCAGCGCGGTCACCTATCCTTTCAGCTATTTCAAGCGCTTTAAGATGATATTCCTGCGCGATGTCATAATCTCCCCTTTTTTCATGCACGATCCCTATTTGGTGATAACTCTGGGAGACCTCGTCGAGGTCGCCGATCTTCTGAGCCATCTCCAGCGCTTTAATATGAAACTCATGGGCAAGCCCCTGATCTCCCCTGCTCTGGTAAATCATGCCTATCTGGTTATAGCCTGTCGAGATGCCGGCGATATCTCCGGTTCTCTCAGCGATCTCAAGGGCCTTCTGGGTATATTCGAGCGCTCTGTCATAATCGCCCTTTAGCCTGTAGACAAGTCCGATCTGCCCATATATCCTTAAAACCTTTTCCTCATCATTTTCTTTTATAGCAAGGGCCTTATGTAATAATTCGAGCGCCTTTGCGTATTCGCCTTTTTTCTGATGGACTATGCTCATATTCAGTGTGCAGACCGATACTGTACTGATATCATGCGTTTTTTCTGCGATGTCAAGAGACTTTTGGAAAAAGCCCAGCGCCCTGTCGTAGTTGCTCCTCTTCTGACAGACTATCCCCATCTGGTTGAAGCTCCGGGCACAGCCCTGCATGTCTTTAGTCTTTTCTGCAAGTTCAACCGACTTCTGAAAAAAATCAAGCGCTATATCGTACTCACTTCTTTTTTGGTGTACAACCCCTATGCCGTGATAGTTTCTTGAGACGCCGGTGGTATCTCCAGCCCTCTCTGCCGCCTCAAGAGATTTTTGAAATGCAGCCAGCGCCTTGGCATAATTGTATTGCTTCTGGTGGATTATCCCTATTTTGTGATACCATTTCGCCGCTTCCCGGATATCCCCATTTTTTTCGGCCTCAGCTACAGCCTTTTGAAGGGTCTCCAGTTCGCTCTCATGTTGCTTAATGGGCCTATTGCTTTCCATTAACTGGATTTGGATCTCGTCTTCATTTTTTCCATTTTTATCATTATAAGGGACAAGGCAGCAGGTGTCATTCCCTGAATTCTTCCTGCCTGTCCGAGATTCACCGGTCTGACCTCTTCAAGCTTCGCAAGTATCTCCTTGGAAATTCCGGGTAGTGACCGGTAATCGAGGTGCTCCGGGATTTTTTTCCCCTCCAGCTTTTTCAATTTTTCAGCGGTCTCGATCTGCCTTGAGATATAGCCGGCGTATTTAACCTGTATCTCGAGCTGCCTTTCAACTTCCTCATCCAGTTCATTGTCTGGCGGCGCATAATGTCTCACTACGTCATAATTTACCTCAGGTCTTTTAAGAAGCTGCTCCAGAGTGATATCTTCACTGATGGCCGGTGTTCCGAGAGCCTTTAATACATTGTTGATCCTCTCCGGCTTGATGCGAGTCCTCTTTAATCTGTCAATCTCAATTTCGAACCTTTTCTTCTTCTTAAGAAACTTTCCGTAAACATCTTCATTAAGGAGTCCTATATCCCGGCCTTTTTGCATCAACCTCATATCAGCGTTGTCATGCCTCAGAAGCAGCCTGTATTCAGCCCGAGAGGTAAACATCCTGTAAGGTTCTTTTGTCCCCTTCGTGACAAGGTCGTCTATCAATACCCCGATGTATGCTTCATGCCTTCCAAGGACAATGGGCTTTTCTTCTTTTATCTTGAGGGCTGCGTTTATGCCGGCCATAAGCCCCTGTGCGGCCGCCTCCTCATAGCCCGATGTCCCGTTAATCTGGCCGGCAAGGAAAAGTCCTTTGATAGTCTTGGCTTCAAGTGAATGATTCAGCTGAGTCGGAAACACAAAGTCGTATTCTATGGCATAGGCAGGTCTCATGATTTCGACATGCTCGAGACCGGGGATTGTTCGTACAAGAAGCAACTGTATTTCAAAGGGAAGGCTTGTCGATATGCCGTTGGCGTAATATTCTTTTGTCTGCAGGCCTTCGGGCTCGAGAAAAACCTGATGCCTGTCCCGTTCGAAAAAGCGGACCACCTTGTCTTCTATCGATGGACAGTATCTGGGTCCGATGCCTTTGATCCTGCCGCTGTACATGGCAGAAAGTCCGATATTATCTTTAATTATCCTGTGAGTTTCCTTATTAGTGTATGTGATGAAGCAAGGCAGTTGAGGGTTATTGATTTCACTGGTGCTATAGGAAAAAGGGATAGGCGGATCATCTCCGAATTGGGTCTCGGTCTTTGAGAAATCAATCGTCTTGGCATCCAGTCTCGGCGGCGTACCAGTCTTAAGTCTCCCCAGCTTCAGCCCCAGTTTCGCAAGACAATCCGAAAGACCTACCGACGGGAACTCCCCCGCCCTGCCCGCCTCGAAGCTATTCTGCCCGACATGCATGAGACCTTTTAAAAAAGTGCCCGTGGTAACAATGACGCACTTTGCCCCATAGTAAACGCCCAGCGATGTCCTGATTCCCCGTACCTTGCCGCTTTCAACGGTGATCTCCTCAACAGTCGCCTGCTTGATGTCCAGTTCTTTCTGGTCTTCAAGCACCTGCCTCATAGATATTCGGTACAAGACACGATCGGCCTGCGCCCTAAGCGACCAGACAGCAGGGCCTTTCGATTTATTGAGCATCCGAAACTGTATGCCTGCCCTGTCAGTGGCCTTTGCCATTTCACCTCCGAGGGCATCAATCTCCCTGACGAGATGGCCTTTGGCAAGACCTCCTATAGCAGGATTACAGGACATCTGCGCAATTGTATCCAGATTCATTGTAAAGATGCAGCAAGACAAACTCATGCGCGCCGCTGCAAGGGCGGCCTCGCAACCCGCATGACCGGCGCCGATAACTATGACATCATAATCCTTTGTTGCAAGCATTGATGTCTATTATAAATAAAAGGGGGATGTAAAGTATAAAGCGGGACCGTCTGGTACGGCCCGGCTTCGGGACCTTTAATAAAGATGCATGGAACTGAACTCAGCTCAGGAGGATTTTCAGGAAGTCCGGCAATTGAGGTGGTAGTTCTTGCTGCCTTTTTTCTCGTCTTCGATGAGATGACACTTTTTATATTTCTTCCCGCTCCCGCACCAGCAGGGATCGTTCCTTTCGACCCTTTCCCTTGGGGACGCCTCGTCATCTGCTCTAAAAAATGAAGCTATGCTTTCCAATATACCCATTATTAACCTCGGAGATGGAATTGATAGTTGCGCAACCAGGCAATATTATATCTTAAGCGCCCAGTCTTTTTCCATCTTTTGAGCATTTGCGGAAGCAGCCTTCGTCGATCAGATGCGCACGTTTGAGGCTACTATGTGAAAATTGGATAGTTATGGTTCAATAGATGAAGTCTGCGCTCAATCATAAGCCTTCGGAATAATCCCGCCTCATCTGCCTCGAAAGTCTGTCAGCCGTTCTTAAAGGCTCGGGGATCCTATAGCCTGAAACACACATCATAATGATTTCAACGGACGATTCAATATCCATAAGATGGCCTGGTGAGATGAAAAGCGGCTTCACGTTACGCCTCGTCCTAAGAACAGCTCCAACTTTGATGCCGTTGTAATAAAGATACGACCAGTCCCCCTTGGCGTGTCCAGGTTCCTGATATTCGCCCACAAGTCTTGATTTCGCACAGCCCACTGTTGGAATATTCATGACTACTCCTACATGAGAGGCTATCCCGATGCCTTCCGGGTGAGCTATGCCCTGTCCGTCTATTAGAATCACACCCGGCGATACGGGGAGTCTCCTTATGGCCTCGATGATGACATTCCCTTCTCTAAACGCAAGTAGTCCAGGAACATATGGAAATTTAATCCGCCCTTTTGCCAGAGAGTTCTTCTCACAGATGAGCTCCTGAAGTCGATACAAAGTTGCTGATGCAAAGACCAGATCATCAGAGAAAGCCGCATCAGCAGCTGCGATGAATTCAGGCGTCCTCTTCAGCGGAGTGATCTTGACCCTTTCCTTCAGGTCGCGCTGGACTTCTTTTGCTTCTTCAATGCCTGCGGGCCAAAGATATTCCTTCATCGAACTATTATAAAACGCCCGGTTCAAGGTATATATATGTGGGGACGACGGTCCATGCTATATTAGATGATCATGCGCATCTTCTCGGTAAATCCGCTAAAGGAAAAACAGCTGAGGGAAAAGATGAAAGGCTTGAATATCCGCGAGGAGAATATCCAGGAGACCTTTATCAGGTCAGGGGGCAGGGGCGGCCAGCATGTGAATAAGACGTCGACCTGCGTGTATCTTAAGCACATCCCGACCGGCATCGAAGTGAAATGTCAGGAGGAGCGTTCGCAGGCGCTCAACCGCTACCGTGCAAGGGTTATCCTCGCAAATAAGGTTGAGCAGTTGATAAAAGGCAGGGAGAGCGAGGAGACCCAGCGGATAGAAAAGATCCGGCGGCAAAAGAGGAAACGCTCGAAGAGAGCGAAGGAGAAGATGCTTGCCGAAAAAAAGATTACCAGCGAAAAGAAAAGACTTCGAGGACCCGTCGCGAGGCAGTATGAAGGGGGCAAGTAAAAGACTTCTCGGCATATACGAAAGGCTTTATTATCATTTCGGCCCCCAGCATTGGTGGCCGGGCGAGACGCCTTTCGAAGTGGCGGTTGGCGCCATTCTTACTCAAAATACGAACTGGGGAAATGTCGAAAAGGCGATTCTGAATTTGAAAAAAGAAAGAAAGCTCAATGCCCCTGCGCTCCACAGACTGCCAGCGGAAAGACTTTCATTATTGATCAGATCGGCTGGTTATTTTAATATCAAGGCTAAGAGACTGAAAAACTTTGTGGCGTTTCTCATGAAGGATTACAGGGGACGTATGTCGAATATGAAGGGGGAAGAGACTGGCATAATTAGGGGCAAGCTCCTTGGAGTAAACGGCATAGGACCTGAAACAGCAGATTCGATTCTCCTGTACGCTTTAGAAAAACCGGTGTTTGTCATAGACGCCTACACAAAGAGGGTGCTCTCACATCACGATATGATGGAACATGGCGCATCTTATGACAGTTTCCAGAAACTCTTTCACAACAATCTAAAAAGTGATGTGTGGCTTTTCAATGAATATCACGCCCTGCTTGTCAGGGTGGCGAAGGAACATTGCAGGACTAAAACGATCTGTGCGGGATGTCCGCTTGAGGGGGTGTAAGTAAAAATGGTACGGATGGTCACTCAAATACTTGCCGGGATAATGCTTCTTTTCGGGGCTGCGACTCTCTTCCCTAAGGCGTATTTTGAGCACCGGGCAGAAAGGACCGGAAAGAGCATCCTTTATTTTGTCCTCGGCGTCCTTGCGCTCTTCTTTTCGATCATGGCATTTGTCTATGCTTATCTGATACTGAAGGAGATATTGTAAGTTATTTTCCCCCGGCTTATTGAGCAATTAACAGGCAACGTCTTTCACGACAACAAGGTGTCTGACTGTATCAGCAAACGGGAGTTTCAGGTCCGATACCTTAATATTCTGTATTGTGAGGCCCTTTAATTCTTCGCGGAGTTTTGGCCCCTTGCTTAAGATCAGTACTCCTCCCCTATTGATGTGACCTCTTGTCTTTTTGATAAAGTCGCCGACTGTGAAAAGTGCCCTTGTCATTGCCACGTCTACCTTCAGTCCTTCGATTTCCTCAAGCCGTTTGTCTATAATTTTAACGCCGGCCAGATCCAGGTTGCTGCATATGTGCCTGAGAAAGATCGCCTTTTTCCCCGCAGGCTCCACCAGAAACATCTTTATCTTTGGCGCCATTATCTTTACAGGGATGCCGGGGAACCCCGCACCGCTTCCGATATCCGCAGCCGATAAGGCGCCAGATGGAAGTACTTTCAGAAATAGCAGTGAATCAAGGAAGTGCTTGATGATGATTTCCCGCTCGGTCTTGAGACCGCTTAGGTTATAAGCCTTATTCCATTTCTTCAGTTCGATCAGATAAGTAAGAAACAGATCGACCTGATTTATTGAGTGAGGGATATCGAGCAGTTCAAAGCCTCTTTTTAGAAGATCAGCAGTCTCTTTCATAACTAATATCAGCTAACTAACGGAAATGCCCACGCTCAGGCGAGCCTGCTACTCGGCACCGCTAACCCGATAAATGTATTTGCACTGCGGAGAATAACTACCTTAAAGCTGTCATTCCCCGGCTTGACCAGCCATGGCTCGTAGAGGGTATCCATAAGGAACTTGATGCTCCGATCAAGTCGGAGCATGACATTTTTCAAATAGTCGCCGGAATAATAAAAAAATGCAACGACAAGTCTCCCTGTGTCATTGCATCTTCGGATCAATCCTTCTCGACAACTTTAGCAATGCTGGCGATTTTGTCCTCGGCAGTATCCATGAGTTTGACCCCTTGCGTGTTCCTGCCGTGGATCGATATGTTTTCGGCGGTTGTCCTGATAAGCTTACCGGAACTCGTTATCATGACTACTTCGTCCTCCTCCCGCACCTGGAGCAGCCCCACCACCTTTCCACCTTTTTCAGTGAGCTTTATGGATATAACACCCTTTCCTCCCCTGCCCTGAAGAGGATAGTCTTCTATCCTGGTCCTCTTGCCAAAACCGTTTTCCGCAACAGTGAGTATAGCTGTCTTTTCTTCCGCGACCTCTGCTGCAACAACTGCATCGCCTTTGACCAGTCTTATACCTCGCACGCCCTTCGACGTCCTGCCTGTATCCCTGACATCTTCTTCATTAAATTTAATAGAAAGCCCATTATGCGTTCCGATGATAAGGTCGTTGCTGCCGGTTGTCTTTCGAACGGCAATCAGTTCGTCGTCCTCATCAAGTGATATCGCGATTATGCCCTTGCCTCTGGGGTTGCTGTATGACATAAGGGCTGTCTTCTTGACCGTGCCATTTTTGGTAAACATCACGAGATAGCCCTCTTTGAATTCCCGAACAGGAAGGGCAGTGGAAATGCGTTCACCCTCTGAAAGTTGGAGGAGATTTATGAGTGCCTTGCCTTTTGCAGCGCGGCCTGCCTCGGGGATCTGATAGACCTTCAGCCAGTACAGTCTGCCGAGGTTTGAAAAGAACATCATATAGTCATGGGTCGACCCTATGAAAAGCTGCTCGACAAAATCCTCTTCCTTTGTCTCCATGCCGATCAGACCTTTACCCCCGCGCCTCTGGCTTCTGTACGCACTCAAGGGGTTCCGCTTTATATACCCCTGGTGTGAGAGGGTTATGACCATCTCTTCCTCGGTAATGAGGTCTTCGATCGTGATCTCCTTTGCCTCCTCGGCTATCTCGGTCCTTCTGTCATCAGCGTATTTTGACCTTATCTCGAGGAGTTCGTCTTTTATTATCTTTGCCACAAGCGCATCAGAGCCGAGTATCGATTTTAGTCTCTCTATCTCCTTCAGAGTCTCTTTGTACTCGCTTATGATCTTGTCCCGTTCGAGTCCGGTAAGCCTCTGCAGCTTCATATCGAGTATCGCCTGCGCCTGTATCTCAGAGAGCGGATACCGGGTGATCAGCCCTTCTTTAGCCTCAGCAGGGCTCTTAGAACCCCTGATAAGGGCGATTATTGCATCGAGGTTGTCCAGAGCGATCTTGAGCCCTTCGAGGATATGAGCCCTTTCCTCTGCCTTTCTTAATTCGAACCTCGTCCTTCTGATGATCACGTCATGCCTGTGCTGCAGGAAGTAACCCAGCACTTTCTTAAGACCGAGCACATGGGGCTGGCCGCCTACAAGGGCGAGCATGATAATACCGAAGGTCGTTTCCATCTGCGTGTGTTTGTATAGATTGTTGAGAATTACCTGGGCCATCTCTCCCCGTTTGAGTTCCAGCACCACCCTTATGCCTTCCCTGTCGGATTCGTCCCTTATATCGGAGAGTCCCTCCAGTTTTTTCTCCCTTACCAGCTCGGCGATCTTTTCGATAAGCCTGGCCTTATTAACCTGGTAGGGCAACTCGGTGATAATAATGTTTTCCCCTCCCCTGTGCTCCCGTTCTATCTTGGCCTTTGCCCTTATTTTGATGAGTCCCCTTCCAGTGTCGTAGGCGTCCTTAATGCCTGAGGTGCCATGAATAATGCCCCCTGTGGGGAAGTCAGGGCCCTTAATTGCCGTCATTATTTTTTCGACAGATATATCCGGTTCTTCCAAGAGCATGATAAGTCCATCAATAACCTCTCCGAGGTTATGGGGCGGGATGTTTGTGGCCATGCCGACCGCGATGCCCGCAGCGCCGTTGATTACAAGGTTTGGTATCTTGGATGGGAGCACCTTGGGCTCCTCGGTCGTCTCATCAAAGTTGGGCAGAAAGTCCACTGTTTCCTTATCTATATCGGCAAGCATCTCCTCTGCGATCTTTGCCAGTCTTGCCTCTGTATATCTGTATGCTGCTGCAGGGTCGCCGTCTATTGACCCAAAATTTCCCTGGCCATCGACCAGGGTGTATCTCATATTGAAATCCTGAGCGAGGCGGACCATAGCGTCATAGACCGCGCTGTCGCCATGGGGGTGATATTTCTTCAGTACCTCACCCACCACTCCGGCGCTTTTGGAATATTTTCTCCCGGGAAGGAGGCCCTCTCTAAACATGGCGTAAAGAATCCTTCTCTGGACAGGTTTAAGACCGTCCCTGACCTCGGGAAGCGCCCTTCCTATAATTACGCTCATCGCGTAATCAAGGTAGCTCACCTTCATCTCTTCTTCAATATTTACAGGTATTTTTGCCATTTAAATGTCTTGCCCTCCTAAGAATCAAATATTTTACCATATACTACCGCTCCATTTCCGCATCCTTCACCGCGCTTCAAAGGCTCTTTGACTGACAAAGGCGGTTACAGGGAACAAGTCATGGCAACGTGCAATAGTGATTTCCATCACATATTGCCAATTAACGGAGAAATACAATAAAATCAAGGCGTACAGTTATGATAAGAAAAGTTACAATCCTGAATTCTTAAAAGCGGAACACGGCAAGGAGGATACCTAATCCCATGAACCTGACGCTCAGACACCAGATATTTCTTGGGTATCTGGTAATGGTGCTGTTTACGCTCATTGTCGGCACATATGCTATCTGGGGACTTAATGAACTGAATCAGATAACGGCCGATATCATATTCTCCGATCTGAAAATTGGAGAAAAGATGATAAAGCTAAATGATTGTGCGCTGGCTCAGGATCTTTACGAAAAACGGTTCCTGACTCTGCAACATGCCGATGAAGAGAATCTTTTCTGGAGCAGATCCAGAGAGTTTAAAACACTTCTTTCCGAAATCGGCTCTGCCGAATCGTCGCTGAAGGCCTCTCTTGACAACCTCGGCGCCCTGCATGACAACTATATTCAGCAGGTTAGCAAAGAGATATCATTAGTCAAATCAGGAAGGAGAGGCGAGGCGGAAGAAATGTCGTCCGGTTCCCTTAAGCCAGGTCTTGACAAGATACTTCAGCAGATAAGAGATATCGACTTAAAGATCAAGGCGCAACAAAACAAGCATATAAGCAAAGCCGGCTCGCTGGGAGAGAAAGCGCTCATGATCATGATAGTCCTCAGCGGCGGTGCTTTTGTCTTCGGTATCCTCTTTGCCACTTTGCTTACGAGCCACCTGACCACGGCAATAAACGGACTGAAGGCTGCTACCCATTCCATCCGAAGTGGTAATTTTGACAATCTGCCCGAGATAAAGGGGGCTGACGAACTTGCCGATCTGGCGATTTCATTTAAGGAGATGTCGGCACGGCTGAAGGAACTGGAAGTGACGAACCTCGATGCCAACCCGCTGACGAAACTGCCTGGTAATCTGGCCATCGAGAAGGAGCTTCTGACCCGGCTTAACGATACCGAGAAATTCTCCTTCTGCCTTGTCGACCTCGATAATTTCAAGGCTTTTAACGACCGGTACGGCTATGCCAGAGGCAGCGATATTATCAAATGGCTCGGGGAGGTGCTTGCCAGGATAAGGAAAGATTATGGGGCGCCTCATGATTTTCTTGGGCACATCGGAGGGGATGACTTCGTCATTATCTGTTCTCCTGACGTTGTGCCCGCTATCTGCAATAAAATTATTGAGGAATTCGACAAAGGCATAGTTGAGTTCTATGACCCCGAGGATTTAAAGAAAGGTTTCATAGTCTCGGTGGACAGAAACGACAACCCGGCCATATTCGGGATAATGACAGTCTCAATAGCGGTTGTAAACACTGACCGCACGCTGATAAGGGAACCAAAGGAGGTTGCGCTGAAGGTCACCGAGCTCAAGCAATACGCCAAAACATTTGCAAAGAGTCTTTATATAATGGACCGACGAAGATCGAGATAGGTTTCAGCCTCACTGAGTCACCTGCTTCATATTTCCCACCATGACAAGAACATAACCTTTTGTATCAAGATATTTCTTTGCAACCCGCAGTATATCCTCTTTCGTGACGGACTCGATTAGCCTCTTATAGCGGTCAATGTAGTCAAGCCCCAATTCATAAAACTCTACCGGGATCAGAAAATTCGCCATCTTTTTGGTTGAATCAATCCGCAGGGGAAAGCTTCCGGTCAGATATGATTTCGCGTCGCTCAGTTCCTTGTCTGTCACGGGCTCAGTGCGAATTCTTTCCATCTCCTTCAGTATTTCCTCTACTGCGATATTGGCCGTCCGGTTCTTTGTCTGAAGGCCTGCCTGAAAACTTCCCGCATATTTGTTGGCCGAGAAAAAACTGTGCACGTCGTATGAAAGACCTTTATTGTCACGTATATCGTCCATAAGACGGGAAGCAAATCCACCTCCGCCCAGGATATAATTCATAACAGTTACCGCATAAAAATCCGGATTCCCCCTGTTGATGCCGAGATGGCCGAGGATTATATTAGTCTGCGTGAGATCCTTGTCAATCTTAATAAACCTGGGGGTCGTGCCGGGCCGGGGCTCCTGGAGAGGTTTTTCAGTAACGCCTTTGTTAGCCCATCCCTTAAAGTATTTGTCGAGCAGCGCCTGGAGCTCCTTTTTCGTAATATCGCCCACCACCGACAGGATTGAGTTGTTAGGCGCGTAATATTCCCTATGGAAATTGATGATGTCCGCGCGGGTTATCGCATCGAGTGATTCTTCAGTTCCCTCCACAGGTCTCCCGTAAGGATGATCTCCGAATACAGCCTTCCTGAAGGCCTTTGAGGCAACTATGCCAGGTTCCTCTTTTTGCTGCCGGATCGAGCTTTTGATGATGGCCTTTCTCCTTTGTATCTCATCATCTCTGAAGGCCGGGTTAAGGACTATGTCGGAAAGAAGATCAAACCCAAGATCTACATCTTTTTTGAGAACGGAAAGGGTAACAGTTATATAATCCTCTCCGCCCGAGGTTGTAAGTTCTCCGCCTACGAATTCAATCTGTTCGCTGATCTCTCTGGAGGAACGACTAGCGGTCCCTTCGTTGAGCATGTCTGCTGTCAGGTTTGCAAGGCCGGCCTTTTCCGGGGGTTCGGTAACGCTGCCTGCCCTGACAGCAAGCACTACCCTGACGATAGGCAGGGCGTTTTGCTCTGAATGAAGAAGGACCAGTCCATTGGGAAGGACTTCTCTGTCAGCCATGTTGCCGGCGGATACTGTGGCGGGGCTGAAACAAATAAAAAACACAAAGAACAGGCAGAGCACGTTAATAAGTTTCTCTGTGTTGTTATTACTCCGGCAACTATATACATGAAGCATGTCATGCTCCGACTTGATCGGAGCATCCAGTTTAAGGGATTTATTCTCCAGAGCAGTAAATATCATTTTTCTCCGTTGCCCACAGGGATAAGGATACCGGTTGTTCTCCTGTCTTCAGTGAGGTATTTTTCTGCCACGCGCTTTACGTCCGCCGGGGTCACTTTCCTAATACCGGCAAGGTATTTGTCGATAAGCCCCCATCCTCCGATCATCTCGAAAGTGCCGATAGTTCTGGCCTGCATGTAAATAGAATCCTGCTCCATTATAAATGAGGCCTCGATCTGGTTTTTTGCCTTCTGGACCTCGCGCTCTGAGGGTTCGGATTTCTTCATCTTTTCAAATTCAGCAAGGAGTGCATTTTCAACTTCTTCAATCTTCCGGCCGTGAGACGCTGTAGCGCCTGCATAAAAAAGAAAAGGGTCTTTGTGCATCCCCTCGAAGCTCGCCCACGCAGATAGAGCAAGCTGTTTTTCATAAACCAAAGAATTGTAGATACGGGAGCTTTTTCCGCCCGACAGGACACCAGCCAGCACCTCAAGCGCAAAGCCGTCTTCGTCATTGATTGAAGGCACCTTATATACGGATAGGATGTACGGCAATTCAGCCTCCTTCTTTACATACACCCGTTTTTCCCCATATTGCCTGTCCTCTGCGGCCTTTGCTTCCTTTATGGCGGGTCCTTTTTCCATCTTTACGAAAGAAGATCTTATCTTAGAAAGTATGTCCATAGAATCGACGTCTCCCACTACAATGATGACAGCATTATTCGGCGCATAATAGGTATTATAGTGGGCAATGAGATCGTCCGGATCCAGCGTCTTAAGGTCTGACATCCATCCGATAACAGGCCAACGATAGGGATGGTCCTTGAATGCTGCTGCCAAAACCTCTTCATGGACAAGATTCTGGGGATCGTCTTCGTAGCGCAGTCGACGCTCTTCCATTACGACGTCTCTTTCGGACAGAACAGATGCCGGTGTGAGGGCAAGATTGCGCATCCTGTCTGCCTCCATTTCAACAGGCAATCCGATGCGGTCGGATGAGAGAAGTTCGAAATATGCCGTATATTCACGTGTCGTAAAGGCGTTGTCTGTTCCTCCTGCCCTCTGTATAGCCTGCGAAAAAGTTTTCGGCCCGGACTTGTACGTGCCCTTAAACATCATATGCTCAAGGAGATGACTGAGGCCGGTTTTTCCGATTTTCTCTTTGACCGAGCCGACCCGGTACCACACCTGAAACGTTGCAGTCGGCGCCTTATGGTCTTCGACGATCAGCACCTTCAGGCCGTTTTCAAGAGTGTATTCCTTGACATTTAGCGCATCGGCCGCCAAAGGAGAAAGTATCATAATCCAAATAAAGATCAGCGTTCGTATCCTCATACTCTTATATATTAAGCTTTTTGCGAGGGCCGGACAACTTTTTTGCTTTCTATTGGTCTTTGTTGCCGGAACGTGGCGGTTAGCGTAAAATAATTCAGTCATGAACATCGGAGATCTTAGAAAAATTGGGGCGCGCCTTATAAAGGAGATGTCCGGTCTCAAAGACTCCGCCGAGATGAAGATCCCGCTTGGCATCGGAGCCGGCGGAGACAAGACTTACAGGATAGACAAAAAGGCCGAAGAGATAGTTTTGACCGGCCTGGCGGAGCTTAAAGAACCTTTAACCCTGATATCGGAGGAACTCGGCATCAGGGAGCTAAAAGGCGGCGGGACAAAAGTGATTATAGATCCTGTTGACGGAAGCAGGAACGCCATAGCCGGGATACCGGTCTACTGTACTTCCATTGCGGTCTCGGAAGGGGAAAAGCTTGCCGGGGTCACCCTTTCTTATGTCATAGACCTTACCCGGGGAGATGAGTTCTGGGCCGAAAAAGGTGCAGGCGCGTTTTTAAACGGGAAGAGACTTCATGCCCAAAAGGATGATGAGTTATACCTGGCCGCATACGAGGCACAATCTCCCGGTAGGGACATACCATTGATCTTGCCGCTCCTTTCCCGCGCGAGAAAGACGAGGTGTCTGGGGTCTACCGCCCTTGACCTTGCCTATCTTGCTTCAGGGGCGATAAGCGTTTTCGCGTGCCCCTCTGCTTCAAGGAGCTTCGATTTTGCAGGCGGATGGCTGCTTGTGAAAGAAGCGGGCGGAATTATTACTAATATGGAAGGTCGGGAAATAGACGATATCCATCTGGGACTCCAAAGGAGCTCCCCTCTCCTTGCTGCCGGAAATATGGCCCTCCACCGCGCGGCGCTAGCCCTCCTTGCGCC
>OUUY01000092.1 GCA_900302705.1 Candidatus Sulfobium mesophilum | reverse complement strand
CGAGAGTCACGTTCGAGCCCGGAGCGCGCACAGTATGGCACAGCCACCCGCTTGGTCAGACCCTTATCGTGACTTCAGGCACAGGCCGAGTTCAACTTTGGGGTGGTCCGATCGAGGAGATACGACCGGGTGACGTGGTCTCTATCGCACCTAATGAAAAGCACTGGCATGGCGCCGCGCTGACCACGGCTATGACGCATATCGCCATTCAGGAACAGCTCGACGGTAAAGTCGTTGAATGGATGGAAAAGGTCAGCGATTAAAGAAATCGGCGAATTTGTTTGCGAAGGAGGTCGATCGATCATGGACGTATTCAACGGATGGGAAAACTTTTATGTAATCGTCGGCTCGTCTGCCGGCGCCCTGATCGGATTACAGTTCGTCGTCATTACTCTCATTGCCACAAAACCGATCGTAAATGACGCGCAAGCGGCCGGCGCCGCATTTGCGACGCCGACGATCGTTCATTTCGGTGTCGTGCTGTTGCTGTCGGCGATTGGAAACGCGCCATGGAACGGGCTTACATCTGTCGCAGTTCTTTGGGGATTAGTGGGTTTCTGTGGTGTAGTTTACGTAGTGATCGCGGCTCGGCGTGTGCGCGTACAAAGCGCCTACCAGCCTGTGTTCGAGGACTGGCTGTTTCATATTCTGCTCCCATTTGCGGCATACGCAGTACTGGCTATATCAGCATATGCAACTCACTTCTATGGGCGCCCACCGCTGTTCCTCGTCGGTGCAGCGGCGCTACTGCTGCTCTTCATCGGCATTCACAATGCCTGGGATGCCGTCACCTATCACGTCTTTGTCAGATCGAGGGAGGAGGAGTAGAATGCGAAGAAGGCCTCCAAAATGCCAGAACTCTTTGGCTGCATAGTTATGGATGCACATTTAGAACACGTTTTTCTCAATCATGCGGAATTCTTTTGAAAATTGTTAGTGTCTCGGCTCGCCCGTGGTGTCAGGCAGTCGGTGTGACAAACAGAAGGGGCATGGATAACCAGGCCCCTATTGATAGAACACTTGCAGGAGAAGGAATGGGCCCAAGTCAACCAAGGGCCTTATACAGAAGGGGAAATGGACCTAGGATGCATCACCCTTTTGCATAAGGCCCTGGTAATCTCGGAGCCTTTTCATCCTCCATATTAACATCCTATAGTTTCTGAGCGGCATTTGCTGTGATATGCATCACTTTTCAGTGAAATAGTAAAGTGAACAGCAAGTGCTCATTTCCATGTGGAAATCCTTAATAGTTTGCAGTTCAGATATCTGCGCATAAGTGGTGTGCTTTTCAAGCTAGCCTAAGCCGCCTTTTGAAATGAAGGTAAATAAAATGAACAGTATATAGCGCGGTTATACAGGCTGCGCCGTCTCAGCGTAATCTAATAGAAAAGAACCTATACCCACACAGCATAGGTTCGACTCTTTCAGGGGACTCTTGCCACTACACGAAGCCTGGAGGGGGTATATCTTCCGCTGAAGGTTGGAAATGAGGGTGAAAGACTTATGAACCTTGAAAACACATTAGGAGATAAACCGTTGCTATAGGCCGATGTACAGGCTATAACTGTTATAGAATGCCTTAGAAACTAATAATAAATGGCTTGCATCTCTGCAAACCCCTTATTTTACTTGGTGGCGGGTAGAGGATATAAAGCTATTACTTAAGGGTTTAATACCCTTCCAGGGTGAATGACGTAAAGATCATTGGTATAAGACAGATCACGACAAAGACCGTAAGACACGCAATTGAGACCAGTGCCCATCTGCGTTGCACAGGTGGAATAACATCCGAAAGCGTCCTGATCTTTTTGAATGGCTCGATAATACCTGTCATTGCCCCGAAGAAACTACCGGCAAACAGGGAAAAGTAGAGTGGATATCCCGAATAATAATATCCGGCCTGAAGCATATCGAAAGGACAATGATGAGTAGGTATCCGGTAAAAATAAAGGGAGATGAATGAGATGACGGCTGCCATAGACACGGCGAAAAAGCATGTTGACAGGACAGAAAAAGGTATAATGAAGAGTCTACGGACCGATCTTGCCGACGCGAGACCGAGGCTGAGCACTACGGCAAAAGAGCCAAAAAAGATGACTTCGGTCTGCCGCACAGGAAGAGAGGCCAGTGAACTGCCTATGTTCGTCCCTCCCTCGCTGAAAAGTACTCCGCAGCAGGAAGTGATTACGTTAGGGTCGACGCTTTTGAAATAAAGCAGTTGCAAAACGTATCCGGCAAAGACAAGCGGGACTAGGAAGAGAAGCAGTCCGTATTTTTTTTTTGTAAGCGGATAATCTTCTGCCTTGTTGTCAAGGCTGTCGACTGCGATCCATGCGGCAGCGACGAAAAGGACCATGATTTTCGCGTAAAGCGCAGGGAACCCGAAGGAGTTCGCGTTAAGTGAACCTGTTGCGCACATCGCGCCGACAAGAAGGTTATGCAGGTCATCAGCTGTATAAATGAAAAGGAAGGCCGAGACGATCTCAAAGACCAGACCATATCTGACCAGGGTCGAAACGAGATATGTCTTTCTTTCTAACGCCAGTTGATTCTCGGAACTGCTTTCGATGTCCCAATTCCTGAGGATCTTTATCCCGAGGGCCGAAGCATAGGTAAGAAGTATTAGAGTAATTCCTGAACCGAGAACCAGGGCAATAACGCCGGGTTGGATGAACATCTCTATCGCCTTGAGATGCTCTTGACCATGCCGTCGCGCATCTCGACGGTGAGTGTAACGTATTCGTTATCGAACACCAGGGGGTCATGGGATGCGATGATGACTGTTTTCCCCCTATCCCATAACTCCTTCATGACTCCCATATAATCCTGGGATAAGGCGGTATCCAGGTGGGCGGTCGGCTCGTCAGCAAGGACAACTTCAGGGTCGTTTATCAAAGCTCTGGCTATTGCCGTCCTCTGCTGTTCGCCACCTGAGAGCCCCTGAACCGGGAAGTCTTTTCGTTTGGACATGCCGAGCCCCTCAAGTATGTCCGCAGCTCTTTTTTTGAGCAAGGTGATATCTATGTCAGTAGGAAAAAGGGGGACCATTACGTTTTGAAGGACTGACATGCCTTGTATCAGATGGAATTGCTGAAAGATGAAGCCGAAGGTCTTTCTCCGGATGTCGGTGAGAAACCTTTCAGGAAAATGCGAGATGTCCCTCTCCTCTACAGTTATAGATCCGGAAGTCGGGCGGGTCATGCAGCCGACAAGGGAAAGAAGAGTGGTCTTGCCTGAGCCGCTAGGCCCCTTCAGAACTGCGAAATCCCCCCGTTCAATGCCCACCGAAACACTGTGGACTGCAAGCACCTCGTTGGCCATGCCCTTGTTATAGTACTTCGTAAGATTTTCTGTTCTTATAATTGTTTTGTTCATTCTTCGGTCATTGCCTGTACTACGCTCTATTCCTTCCGGAGTCTTGCCGTAATGTTTGTTCTTATGTCATTCCCACGAAGGCGGGAATCCCGTTCTTTCTTTTATTGTCACTATTCACATCTCACTATTCACGGTATTTATCCCCTCATTACCTCGTCAGGGTCAGTGATAGCAGCCTTCCAGGAAGGTATGATTGTAGAGGCGATATAAGGTATGACAGTCAGCGACATCAGCATCGCGATCTGATAAGGATCAATGAAAGGTACCAGCCTGAAATCAGGATAGATTACGGACCATCCTTTCAGAGCGGGTGCAAAAAAAGAAGCCCCGAACAGATAGACGTGTATATATGCCAATATTACCCCGAGGAGAAACGAAGAGAGGGAGATGGCAAGCCCTTCCCAGAATTTCATTTCGAGGATGTCGGAGGTCTCCCATCCTATGGCCTTGAGTATGCCTATCTCTTTTTTCTCTTCAGCGCTTAGCCCTGATGCCTTGTCCCAGGCAAGGATTATGAAGGCGACGAGCGCTCCGGCAAAGAGTGTAACGATCAGCCCTGACCTCCAGCCGAATACCGCGTCATATGTCCGGATGATCTCATTTTTCAGGATCGGCCTTGTGTCAGGGAACTCCGTCCTGATCTTTGCGGCGATGACTGGAGCCTCCGTCTCATTGCTTACTGAGACAGCAAGGTCCGTTGCGAGGCCATCGGGAATGCGGAATAACTTGATGACGTCTGGCAGGCCAATAACCACAAGGTCTGCGGTGAGAAGTTCGGACTCTGCTTCGAAGATGCCCACGACCTCAAAGTCCAGAAGTTCTCCTGCAGAGGAAAGCAGCGCGACCGTACCGCCGAGGTCCACGAACCTTGCCTTTGCAACCTCTCTTCCCAATGCTACAACGCCTGTTTCGTCCTTTTCGGGCAGCCGTCCCAGGAGCATGCGGTTGTTCCTGGACAGTGGCGTGGATGCGGCGACGACCGTATAGTTTGCCTTTATGAGCGCATCATAATAATATCCCCAGTAATGGGGTTCGACGGAAGATACGCCTGGTATTCCAGCTATATATTTAGATATCTTGACAGGGATAAGTTCATGCCTTCCCCCGGACATCTTTTGGACGATCAGCTCGGGTGAGCCCTTCAATATGAGCATGGCCTCTTGCTTGAAGGAATAGGAGAGGAAAAGGATCGAGCCTGTTATAAAAACTATGAGAGTAAAGACCAGGAGAATGCCCAGATTCTTGAACTTTCGCCGCAGCAGAGACTGGAGAGTGAAGTCCAGGACGTTTATGTGGCTGTTTAGGCTCATCGCCTTTTCACTTTCACTGTAGTGCCGAGATGACTGAAATCCGGGGGCGGCATAACAGACCCTGAAGGGAAATGTTCTATCGATCCCGGGTAGTCCTGAAAGGCCGAGAAGAGGTCTGCCTGAGAAAGGTTTCTCGTATACCTAGCGTCGTTTGAAAAAAAGATGTCAGTAAGCTTCAGCGCGGAGGCGGTCTCAACAAGCTGGCTGTTCTCGTTAAGGAACTTTGATACGGATAGGCGGGAAGTAATCCCGAGAAACAGGATAGTTACAAGACAAATGAGTATAAAAAGAAAGAAAACCAGGGACTTCCGCAACTACCTCAGGTCCTCCTTTTTAATCTCATCGAATTTCAGTATCTTTTTCCCGTGGTGGTCTTTCAAGAACTCCTTTGCCTTATCCTGCGATTCGATAGGGATAAATTCTGCCCCCATAGGGCCGTTAACGTCGCTGCCCTGAACGAAATAGAGTTTCCTGGCTTCGGCAGGCTTCGCAGAATAATACTCTGTCACATATATGGCAACAATGTCTGTCTGCTTCTTTGCGGGGTTGTATTTGGCGATATTGAAATAGTACCGGAACATATCCTTAGGTCCGTCAAAGACCGCGTATGTCCCGTCAGAAAAAATAATCTGAGAGATCCAGTTAGGATACCCCGCAACAAACATGCCGCATACCGAACATTTGTCGCTTTTCTTTACCTCGACCGGTTTTTTTTCGTCTGCCTGCGCTGAAGCGCATATAAAAAAGAGCACCGCACCTGCTGCCAAGCCCGAAAAAAATTTCGTCTTTCTCCCCATGATGCCTCCTTCTTATGATGATATTCGAATTATATCGACGTTTATGTCCGACGATTCTAAATATTATATATCATCATACGAATTTAGTCCGTCGCAGTCTCAAGCCTCCTCGTCACCACACGGTTAAAAAATCTTTCGTATGGAAGAGAGGACGATTATTCGATATACTGTATTAAAGACCGCCCTTGGGCGGGCTAACTTTGACCTCGGAGGACAACAAGATGGCGATAGCGAAAACGAAGGGTAAGACGGCTGCCAAGAAGGCAAAAGTGAAGACGGCTCCAAAGAAGACTGCGGTAAAAAAGACGGCAACGAAAACAGCGAAGAAGACAGAGGGCATGAAGAAAGGAAACAGATATGCCTGTTCAGTCTGCGGTCTAGCCGTCACTGTAGACACTGCCTGCGGGTGCGCTGAAACTACGCACCTCATTTGCTGCGACAAGCCTATGAAGGTGAAACGATAGCCTAAGAAGCCGAAACGTTCTCCAGAGAAACACCCGTTAACAGGTTCAATTATCCTGGTTAAAGAGGCATGTCTCCTGTGATGGGTATGGAATAATGTCCTGGGGAGTCTCTATATTTTTCGATCAGCAGAAAGACGAGATTATTGTCCTTAAATAGCTTATCGGGCATGAGTTCCATGGTCAGGTTCATCTTGCCGCCCGTAATGTTGCCGCTTAACCTCGCATAAATCCCCGCGCCCTCAAATGCGAAGGAGGTCATACGGACCGAGTTGCCCTTAATGGTCATAGCGCCGCGCGCACCTGTAAAGACCTCAAGCGGCAGGGCGACGCTCCCAAATGAGCCTGATCTCAGTTGTGCATCTCGTACGGAAAACTTGATATCGCCGCGAACATCCTCGATTTTCAAATCACCTCTGAGGACCCCTTTGCCTTCGATGCCGAGAAGGGCGAAGAAAGGCACGCCCGATATATCGGCGTCAGCAACCGCTATGTCTATGTGACTTTTTCCCCTGAAAAGGTCAATGGTGCCTGTTATCATGCCGCCGGCTGTCTCACCACGAAAATGGGCATTGAATCTCAGCAACAGCAGTGAAAGAGGGTTGATTCTGCCGGAGACGTTTTCGAGCGCAATAAGCCTATTGTCGTTTTTCATTAGCCGGATGCCCCCGCAGGTAAAATCGAACAATAAACCTTTTCTGACATCGGCAGTTTCGATGCGGATAGCGCTGTCATGCATCGCCCCCTGTATAAGGTCTGCCAGCAGGGACTCAGGAACTGCAATGATCCACAAACCAAAGACTAAAAAGACCGCGAAGAGACCGATGCTAAGAAAACGCTTCACTTCGCGCTCTCGGAGGCCATCATCAGCAATATATTCATAAAGACAGCACCCTCGCTCATTCTCGGTCCGTCGAAGTTCCGGACCTCCGAGGGCACTGGCACGCATCACCTGTAAGGCGATGCGATACGTGCCGCTGAAGCTGCTCAGATGCCGTCCTTACGAAAAATTGCCGGTGGAATGAGGACTTCACTTCGGTTTAATGAGTGCGACCGTCATTGTGATATTAAGAAGAGACGGGTTTTCGAACGAGGTCCTTATCGAGGTCCTTCTTACAGAAAGGATCATCGGCGCGTTTTCCATTCTATAGAGAATATTGACCATCTCGTTCATCGTAACTTTTTCGACCGAGACGTCAGCCTCTTCCTCGGAAGAATATTTTTTTTCCTTCACGCCGGTTGACTTTACCAATTTGATCTTCTGCTGTAACCCTATCGACTTAAAGATTTCGTCCACTGCCTGGACAATGCCCTCCACCTTTGTAAGCGATTTCCTTGCCTCAACAGAACCGACGATGCTTTTCAACCCTGTGTATTCCTGAGAGAGTAGAAGCATTTCCTTCTGCCGGGACCTGAGAATACTGCTCTGCCTTTTCAGAGACATCGAGATTTCAAACAGTGCGACAGATCCTACAAACAACAAGACGATCCCTATGATTAAAAGGGTCTTCCTGTCGGTCTTCAGGTTCATGTCTTTCTGCCCTTAACACTAATGGAAAAGAGCATCTTTCCCTGTGTGGAAGGCTTGGTGTCTGATATGTTTACCTCTGAAAATATCTTTTCCAGTTCGGTCTTCGTCTTTTGCACGTCGCTCATCGATGGGGCTTCTCCCTTCAGAATAGTAATGTCCCTGTCTACAGTCACCTCGATAAATGACACACCGGACCTGCCTGCATTGCTCAAATCAAGGAGAGTCTGAAGAGGGGAGATGCCTACAAATGAACTTTCCTTGTCTTTCAGTTCCTTTATGTGGGCCTTGAGCTGATAAAGTTCATCTGTGATCTTCTTTTCAGCGGGGAAAAGACCCTGGTATGTCTTTCTTATGGACTCCTTGATTGAATCATTTTCTCGTTTTGTCGAAACGATGAGCATGACATTGTCCGAAATAAAAACGAATAGCAGCAAAATGACGAGGCCCGCAGTCAACAGCAAGGACTTTCTTGTCTTCTCCGTGTCCGCTGTGTATGCGAACTCACCTCTTCTGAGGTTGACCGTAGGGTTTTTAATTTCGGCGGCGGCAGTAAGTATACGTTCGTTGTCATCCAGAAGTCCGGGTGAAAGAAGTCTCCCTGCGATATCCGAAGCGGAAGCTGAAGAACTTACGACATGAGCGAGTTCCAGGGAGATGACCACCCTGGGGTCGACGCCGGCTGCCCTGAGCTTATTCAGTATCGTCTTTAATGTCCCCTTCGCGATATACACTACCAGGACCTGAGCTTTGCCTTCGTCTTTATCAATGACACAGGCGTCAAATACAACAGACGCCGATCCGCCAAGGACGAGGTTGTCGATTTCAAAGGGTAGGAGCTCCCTTATCTTTTTTATATCGGAGAAGGGCAATTCCAGGATTCTGAAGTCCAGGAGACTAAGAGGGAGGCTGAAGTAACATTCTTCGGAACCAAGGGATCTGTCAATCGCAAATGGGCTGCTTTCCTCAACCGGTATCGTAACAGTGCCTTTGGGCAGACTTCCTGAGCTGCCGTTATCAAAGGTATAGACCAAGAGATCCCGGCCTTTGAGGTCTAAGAAGACTTTCTTCCCCATTAGCGGTTGTCCATAAATTATGTTCTTATAAGTCGTCATTCCCCGACTTGATCGGGGAATCCATTTTTTCTAATAGCAGCTGGATTTTCTTTTCTAGGCGAGTCGCTTGGGGCGTCCCGTCGAGCCGGACAATGACAATGCAGCAGTTTATAAGCATCCTCTCACATCTCCTTCCAGTACTTGACTGTGCTGCCCTGAAGCACACTTTCGATTATTCTTTTTATGCCTCCGGACTCAGCTGCAGATATTACATGAAAGGCCGCTCCATTAATGACTATATGGCCCATCAGGGGGTTGGACACACTCCCGCTTTCGAATCCCGCGACTTTCTGAATTTGCGAATTGTCCGTGAAAGGCGTTAGTTGCCTGTATGTGATGACCCTTTCTGCCATGTCCCTGGTTATTGCAGCCGATAAAGACATCAGCACCGGAACGTCCGCCGTATTTATATTGATCATAAACAGCCCTTCTCCGCTGCCAAATATTGTAACATAGGGCAATAACTTGTCATAACTTTCCCTGTCGATTCCGGGTATCAGAAGAAGCTCATCGATGCTGTCTAAGTACGCATTTTTGGACTGAATATTACCAGCGTTTTGCGGTCTGTGTTCAGTGGATGAATTGATCCAGTACGAGACGATGTTTGCTATATCCGGGTTGATGTCCAACACTTTCAGCAGGCGGACAAAAAAGGCATATCCGTCCGGATTCTTAAGTGAATTGAGGTTGAACTTAGCATTTTCGTCTTCTATTCTGAGGGTAATAATGCCGTCAATGTCTTCGAACGGGATCTTCTGGCTGATGTCAAAGGCCGACTTTGTTTTATACTGCTCGAGCATGTTAGTAAATATGAGCTTTGAGGCCAGCGTTGTCGCCGACTTTGCAGTAAGCGAGAGCTTCTGGGATATCTGCCAGTTGTGAAGTGCGTTTGTATTCACATACACGCCATAGGCAAACTCCACGACCATAGCAGTTATGAGCGCGACCATCATCAGGACCAGGACGAGTGCCATTCCGCTTCTGTTTGTGAAAAGCGACACGTGAAAAGTGAAAAATTGATTCACCTTTTTTCTCAAATAGCACCGCCTATCTTAGGCCTGACTGTGTCAAAGAAGCTCACAGGCTTGTCCTTGATCCTTGAGACTATTGTGATCCTGACTTCGGCAGGGGGTCTGCCTGTTTCTGCCGTGTTCCAGGTCCTGACCCATTTGTCGCCGTCTTTGACCTCGACTGTAAAGGACTCGATTCCTTCGATTAACTCAGTACCTTTTGCGGTGACGGTCCTGTAAACATTGTCCATTTTCTTAAAGAGCGTCAATCCGCCGTCTTTTTCTTCCACGTAATAAGAGATCAGGGAAATGCCCGGAGAAAGAGGCGAAAATGCAGTAAAGGTCAGCCGTGAGGCCGACTTGCCGTAAAAGTCCTTGTCCTCTATCTTGACGAGTGAGTAACTATTTCCCGGCCTGTAAAGTAGGGATTCAGCCTCCCTGCCCATTACGTCAAGGGCTGTCCTGCATTCCTGAAGCTTTACCAGGGACTCATCGAGCCCAGCCATCGCCTTATGCGATAAGAAGAAGGCGCCATAAATTGCAGAGAGGATAATCGAAAGCAGGGCAGTCGCAATCAGCAGTTCGATCAGAGTGAAGCCGCCCTGAGCACAGTTTTCATGTTCTGTCATTCCGGCGGTGTGTTGAGCCGGAATCCAGTTGTTGGCTTTAGAAGTCACTGGATGCCGGATTAAGAACTTCCGGCATGACGAACGAAGAACATCAGGCTGGAATACTATTATGAGACGGCTAATGATTAGCCGTTTAATAATAAGATACGCTCTTAAACTCTTCATCGGGTCTTCTTTTCCATAAGTTCGCTTAGTTTCACGGTTTCATTGCCGTTGACTACGGTGACCGAAAACTCGACAATGCCCGGATAGGCAGAGTCTTTCACCTCGGTCGTGAAATGATATTGTCCGTAGGGATCCGGAAAATCCCCTTTTGAAGCGATCGGATTATTTTCGGTTTCGAGAAGCTTGCCCTTCGCCAGCAGCGAGGCTACTGTAACGGTCTCGTGACTTTCAGCTATGCCGAGGTGATAATTAAGGGAATAAAGCAGAGTGATAAGAAGGCCACCCACAACCGCCAGGGCCAGCATGATCTCAAGAAGGGTAAAACCTTTTGTTGTACAGCAGGCACAGCGGATAGCGCATCGAGAAAGAATCCTCCTCACTGCTTCTCACCCTCCGTCAGCTTGACCCTGCCGCTTACGGGACTTAAAGAAACTGTCATGCCTATCCTGTCATCCCTGAGGTACACAGCGAGGTTTTCCTGGATGCCCAGAGGCCCGAAGAAGACCGTCACTTCCCCTTCTTTTATCTCGCCTTTCGAAGTTAGGGTCACTGATGTAAGAGCTTTCAATCTTTCAGCCTTTTCACCGTCGGGGCCCTGCCATGATAAGACTCTGTCGGCCAGATTGAACTTAAGAGGGTATACTGACTTTGTTGATATGGCGTTATCGTTAAGATACCTGAGAAGCGAAGCTGTCTTTCTTGCCTCCGCCTTAACCCTGTTGTCAGCACCAAAGAAAGCAGGAAATACAAGCGCCGCAAGCATGGCGATGATGAAAACAACTACAGCCAATTCAAGAAGCGTAAAGCCCTTTTTTGAGCATAGAGCAAAGCGCATAGCGCATAGAGGAGAAATATCCTTCATCCTCGGCGGTCACAGATCATTAGCCTGCGCCGGATGCCCCTAATGACACTTACTGCATGTCCCAACTTTTGATGTCAGCATCTTTGCCTTCTCCGCCTTCTTTGCCGTCGCCGCCGTAGCTGAATATGTCGAAGTCTCCATGTACGCCCGGCGATACATAAACATAGGGGTTTCCCCATGGGTCAACAGGGATCTTCTTCTGTTCCAGATAGCCGCCGGCTTTGTATTTGCCGGGAATTTGCCCTGTTGACGGCATCTCAATCAAAGATTCGAGACCCTGTTCGGTTGTTGGATAAAAACCGTTGTCGATCTTGAAGAGCTTAAGCGCGGTCTCGAAATTTTTAATTTGCACCTTGGCATCCGCAATCTTGGCGTCGTCTGTTCTGCCCATTATCTTAGGCGCAACGATGGCAACCAGGAGACTCAGGATGAAGACAACCACGATGATTTCAAGGAGTGTAAAACCCGTTTGGCTGCGCGATGCTTCGAGATTATTATTTTTCATGTTTCCTCCGGAACGATTGTAGTATACAACATTCGATTGTGTCCGACCTATTTCACAAGCTGGTTCAACTGGAACATCGGCAGAAGCACCGCAAGCACGATAAACCCGACTACGAGTCCCATCAGAAGTATCATGGATGGTTCAAGCAGTGCAAGAGCCCTTTGCACCCTTCGTTCGAAATCCTCTTCGTAGGAATCGGCCGTTTTGTTTAACACCTCCGCCAAAGACCCGCTTCTTTCACCTGTGGCGATCAACTGAAGGAGTACCGGCGGGAAGCCTTCCAGCGAAGCCGAAAGACGCGCGCCCTCGGCGACACTTTTAGCTGCCTGTCTGATCCTCTCTCCGATGACGATATTGCCGGTAGATTTTGCGGATAGTTCGAGGGATCTGAGCATAGGAAGTCCGCCGCCAAGGAGAAAGCCGAGTGTTCTTGCAAACCGGCCGAAATAGAGGCTCTGAAGGACGTTTCCGGGGAGTCTGAGCTTCAAATCATCCAGGTAGCGGCCATGTTTTTCGCGTAACCTCCTGATAGCCATTACAAGGCCGACCGCAAGGATTATGATAAGCCACCAGTAATTTACGAAAAGGTTGCTTACCTTGATAAGCACCACTGTAATAAAGGGGAGGGCGCTTTTGCTGTTTTCGAAAATCTTTACTATCTTGGGGACGACGAAGGTGAAAAGGAATGACATGACGATAAAACCCACGAATGCCATGAAAACAGGATAGATCATGGCAGAGCGGAGTTTGGACTGTATTGACGCCTGTTTTTCGAGGAAGTCGGCGACCCTGATCAGCACCTTGTCGAGTGTGCCGCTCTGCTCTCCGGCCGCAACCATATTAATATAGAACTCGGGAAACAACCCTGGATGAGCCTCCAGAGCCCGCGAGAGGCTTGCTCCGGCCGATACGTTTTCCCTTATGCCGACCAATACGCCCTTCCAGAACCCTTTGTTTTCATCCGAAAGAGACTTAAGGGCGTCGATTAAAGGAACGCCCGAGGAAAGGAGTGTTGAAAGTTGTCTTGTGATATGAGGCAGAAGTGCAGGGTCATATTTTCCGGAGAACCATCTGGTCTGTTTATGCTCAAATGTGCCGACGTCCCTGGGATAGATGCCGCGGGCTTTGACTGCCGCGATGGCGTCCTGGATACCGTCGGCCTCGAGCGTGCCGGCTGCCTGAGACCCGTCGGTCTTATATCCCTTATAATAGAAAATCGGCATTGCCCAAAACCATATCAGCCCTCGGCAAGGTCTTTCTGAGTTACCCTCAGAACCTCTTCTACCGTAGTTATCCCCTTTATAACTTTTTCAAAACCGTCGCTTCTGAGCGTCTTCATCCCGCCTGAGACAGCGACATTCCTTATCACCTGCGCGTTGACCTTGTCTGAAATCATCTGTCGTACTGCATCTGTGATGATCAGTGTCTCAAATATTGCCGTCCTTCCGAGATAGCCTTTGTCCTGGCATTTATCGCAGCCCTTGCCTCTGTATAAAACAAAGTTGCTCCCTGACGGCAAATTCTCGAAATACGAACGTTCGACCTCCGAGGGAGCATAAGGCTCTTTACAGTGAGGGCAGATTACCCTCACAAGCCTCTGTGCCAAAACAGCCATTAGCGAAGAGGCTACAAGGAAAGGCTCGACCCCCATGTCTATGAGTCTTACGATTGCAGAAGGAGCATCGTTTGTATGGAGGGTGCTAAGCACGAGGTGACCTGTCAGAGAAGCCTGTATTGCGATCTCGGCTGTCTCCACGTCCCTTATCTCTCCGACCATTATAACGTCCGGGTCCTGCCTGAGTATGGATCTCAGGCCTGAAGCGAAGGTCAATCCTATCTTAGGGTTGACATGTATCTGACCGATGCCCTTAAGTTGATATTCAACCGGATCCTCCACGGTAATTATGTTTTTATCTTCCGTATGGATCCTGTTGAGGGCTGCATATAATGTCGTTGACTTGCCGCTTCCGGTAGGGCCTGTAACGAGAATGATTCCATTTGGCCTGCTAAGAAGTTCATCGACCCGTTTTTCGTCGGTTTCGTTAAGACCTACTTCCCAAAGCCCGATAAGCCCCTGTTTTCTGTCCAGCAGCCTGAGGACGGCGCGCTCACCGAAGGTCGTCGGGATTACCGACACCCTGATGTCGATGTCGCGACCGCCAATTAGAAGCCTTATCCTCCCGTCCTGGGGCAGTCTCTTCTCCCCGATATCGAGGGTCGCCATTATTTTTACGCGGCTTATAAGTGCGTCCTGGATTATCTTGGGAGGTGTAAGCACGCGGTGCAGTATGCCGTCTACCCTAAGCCTCACTTCGAGTTCTTTTTCATAGGGTTCGATATGGATATCGCTTGCCCTTTCCTTTACGGCCTGCTGGAGGATGGCGTTCAGAAGTCGTATGATAGGAGCATCTTCGGTGAGTTCGAGGATATCCCTTGGTTTTTCGAACTCTGTTGCAACGGATGAGAGGTCCTCGCCGCTGATATTATCCATAACGTCCTCTGCCGAGCCGACCTGACCATAAAACCTGTTGATTGCGTCTATTATCACTCCTGCTTTAGCGCCGAGCGGCACAGGGGAAAGGCCGAGATGTCTGGATAGTTCCCTCAGCGCCAACACACCTTTTTCATCAGCGACAGCGGCTACGAGATGACCGTTTTCCCTTCTTAGGGGCATGAGCATGTTTGCCTTCGCAAAAGAAAGGGGGACTTCCATGATGAGAGAATGCTCAACATCTTCGTCGTGAATGACCGCGATGTTATCCATTTTCCGCTAATTTATCGTAATGATGTAATTAGGTTCGGCATACTCGACTTCGGGAATTTTGGAAAACTCATCCGCAGCGTCTTCCACCGACTGTTTTGCCTTCAGCCTTAACTGATACACCCTGAGTTTATCGATAAATTTAATAACAGTTGCACCTTTTTCAGAGATGATCGAACGGACCTTCTCATCCAGGACGCCTTCTTTGAACTTGACCATAAGTTCGCCGGAGACGTATCGCCTGCTGGCCACGGCAAACTCCCTGTCTTTGACCCTGGATAGTTCGGCCAGTCTATCAGCTTCCTTGATGATATGAGGGTTAAGAAAGACGATCAGGTTCGTCTTGTTCTTCGTGACACTTTTCGTTTTGAAAAGCCAGCCCAGCAGGGGGATGTCGCCAAGGAACGGCATCTTCGTGGTCTGATCTTCATCTTGTTCCTGCATCAGCCCGCCTATGACGACGGTCTGATTGTCCTTAACCACTACCGATGTTTTTGTAGAGCGCTTTGTGATGGTGGGACCGACGCTGACCGTAAGCGCATCGGACTGGTTCTTGACAGACGATATCTCCTGGTACAGGTCGAGCTTGACGCTGTCTCCTTCGGTGATCTGCGGGGTGATTTTCAATATTATACCGACGTCCTGCCTTACGATTGAATTGACGATTCCCGAGGTTGTACCGCTTGTGGTTGTCCCCAGGGCGGAAGTCGTTTGGCTCTGCGATATAAAAGGCACGTTCTCGCCGACAAGGATCTCTGCCTCCTTATTGTCCGAGGTCAGTATCTGGGGCGTCGAAAGCACATTGATTGTGTCCCTGAAATCATTGAGGGCAAACAGGGCGGCAAAGCCGGGAATCTGAAGGTTTTGCTGGACAGGCTTGCCGCTTGAATCGATTGAAGTGACCGGCACGGTAAGAAAGTTTCCCATCCCCCCCAAGGTCGCTCCCTGCAGCCCCTGCAGGATACTTACAAACGTTGTCTGGTCTATGGTCCCAAAACCGCCTATCGCGATTGGCGAGCCGCCTTGTGTTGCGGTGGCCCTCCACTGTACGCCCAGACTGCGGAGTTTATCTATCGATGTCTCGATGATCATGGCCTCGACGTAGACCTGTCTTCTTCTTTTGTCGAGTTGCCTGATGATCTGGGAAAGGTTCTGATAATCCGCAGGCGACGCGACAATCACGAGGGAGTTCGATGCCTTATCGGCCGTAATAGTGATTCCCCCTGCGGCTTCGAGCGGCGCTACAGGAACCCCGGGTGTGCCTGCCGGCTGTTTAGGCGCCTGCACACCTCTTAGCATTCCTTCAAGAACTTTGGCCAGTTCGGTCGCGTCGGCATTTTCGAGGAAGAAGACGTTTATCTTTCCCTGCGCCCCAGGGGCAGGTGTATCGAGCAGCGAGATGAGTGCCTTCATGGATTCCCTTCCACCCCGGTCGCCAAAAAGGATAATTGCGTTTAATCTCTGGTCCGCAACGGCAGATGCCATTTCTATTGCGGATTGTTGTCCGGGAACAGGCCTTGCCTTGACCTTTCCCATGCCCTCATTGAGGATCTTGGCGACCGCGTCCGCGCTGGAATACTTAAGGGGAATAACCTCGGGCATTTCGGTCGCAGAAGGCCTGTCGATAAGCTCGGCAAGAGATAATATTTTTTCCACGTTCAGGCCGGAATCGATCACAAGGAGAAGATTGCCGGGACCGAATATCGATATATGACCATCCTTGGAGACAAGCGGCTGGAGGAAGCGAAGCGCGTCATCCGCCGATACATGTCTGAAAGTCAGAAGCCTGGCAATGTAACTTTCGTTGATCGGTATCCCCTCAGTTGAGACCTTGAGGCCCTGTTGTTTTGCCTCGACTGCCGGAATTATTTTGTATACATCCACCCCGGAGGGGGCTATAGTATATCCCTTGAGTTCAAGCACCGAAGTAAAAAGGCTGTAAGCGTCATCTATCGAAAGCTTGGAAGGCGCGATGATGGTGATCTTTCCCTTCACCTTTTCGTCGAATATGAAATTCTTGCCGGTGATCTCACTTATGAACTTGGCGATGACCGGAAGTTCGACATCGACGAAATTGAATGTTACATTGTTCGATTTTTTTGTCTCAGAAGAAGACCCCGCAAGAACTGTCTGTCCGCCTGTCGACAGGATAAAAATCAAAATGACACAAATGAAAAATATGCGGGAAGAGAAGGCGAACCTGTTCAGTCTTTTCATTGTCTAAGTATATTATTAAAAATGCCGTATTTGGTCAACACGTGATGTAGCGCCCGATTTACCATCACTAAAATCGCGCGAGCATTCGTGAAGCGCATCACCAAAAGGGTGATGCAATACGCCGCTGAAACCGCTCGATGCACCTCTGCACAAATTTGATGGAGGGTTTTGGCCGTGCTGCATTCATCTGATTTGGTAGGTCATCGTTGTCTTCGCGCCGTTTCGTATTATATCGACTTGGGCCCTGTCGATTCCTTTGAGCGCGGTGATGGCCTGCAGGGCGGTATCAGGACTGGAGATGCTGTATTCGTTGATCCTGAGGAGGACGTCCCCGTTTTGGAGCCCGAGGCTCGCATAAATGCCGCCGGGTTTCAATTCCCGAAGCACGAACCCCTGTTGCCTGCCCTCGATCATATTGGGGATAAATCTGGCATCGGTCATGAGTTGATCCGGTTTTTCAAGTGCTTGCTGGATCCTCTGAGGGTCTACGAGGTACGTCGACTCGCCGGTCCTTTTTCCAAATGCAGAAGCTGTTGTTCCGCCGGATTTTACCTCCTTAATATCAGCGATGTCCGAAAGAGGGACCTTAATGTCCCTGCCGTCTGCAAGTATTAATACGCTGTCTTTGCCGACCTCTTTGAGCGTTCCCAGCCCGAACACCTTATCACCGGTCCTGAAAATGCTCTGCTTGCCGCTCTTGTCCAGAAAAATAGCGTAACTTCTATCCTTAGCCCCCGCTATCGTCCCGATCAATGCAAGGTCTGAAGGGGAAATTGAGGCGCCCTGCGAAGCCGAAAGGAATTTTAGTTCTCCCGCCGGAAAACCGAAAGGATTGTTTTTCATAAGCCCGGCATAATCCATAAACTGCCGTACCGGCAGATTTAAGGCTTTCTTCTCAGAACGCAGGGCCACTCCCTTTGGTGAGAATTTAAGCGAAATAAGATCTCTCGTAAACAGCAGGACAGCCAGAAGTAGAAGAACTCCTATAGTGGCATTTATCGCCTGAATGGCACTTTTGTTCTTTAGGAGGCGGTCGAGGCCGTGAAGGTCCATCGACTTCAAAAATAACAAAAATATCGGGCGTTGTCAAAAAAGCATCTTGACACGCCATATATACTGTGATAGCTTTTTTTCAAATCGTCCTTGCCTGTCACTGCGGCGATAAAGACTGTCATATCTAACATTTAGAAGGAGGGCGGCTATGAAGTTATTCAGAGCGGTAGCGGTGATCATCCTTTCTTTTGCATTGACATGCACATTCGCATTTGCGGCTGGCAATGCCGAAAGAGGGAAGAAACTCTTCAGCGACCCGAAACTCTCGGGCGCAACAACGGGAAAAAGTTGCGAGACATGCCATCCCAATGGAAGAGGCCTGGAGGAAACGGGCGGAAAGACAATGTGGCACATGATGGGAAAGAAATACAATAGTCTGGAAGCCGTGATCAATTATGACATCGAGACGGCCCTGCACGGCAAACCGCTGGACCCGAAATCCCAGGAGATGGAAGACATTATCGCCTATATCAAGTCTCTGGGAAAGAATGGAGATGAGAAGAAGTAAGGGAGCAGCACCTTTTTGTCCTCAGGATAATGTCCGGTCTCCGCAGGGCTGGTATCTGCTGGGGCAGTTTCTCGCCAGTCCGATATCGCAAATCCAATCTAAGAAAGGAGGGGTTCTATGAGGCATATTACTCAGTGTTTATTGTTTATTCCGATTGCTATCCTGTCATGTCTTGTCTTATTCCCGGCCCCGGCAATGGCGCAATCGGCGCCGCTCAGTTTCAACTCGTCCACGCAATTTTTGTGGGGCGATGATCTGCTCGGGCAGAACCAGGCAATTCTTGCACAATACTTGAGATTTAGTTTTGCCCCGGAGGGCAAACCATACTCTATCTGGGGGTATGGACGGTTATGGAAAGATTTCGGCAGCCCCGCAGTCCGGGATGATGATTTAGAGGGAAGGCTTTATTATCTCTATCTGGATTACGCGCTTACCCCGAACATCTCAACGAGGATAGGAAGGCAGTTCACTAACCTGACTGCCGGCACATCAATAATGGACGGAATCAGCCTGGATGTCCATCAAATCGGGCCTGTAGGGGCTACGGTGGCCGTAGGAAGGGATGTAGTATATACACTGGATTCAGAATTTAGTCGTAGCGGCAATTACTTTGCAGGAATCGATGTTCATCTCGACGGCATCAAGAATACTCAATTGGGAGTAAGCTATGTGAGGAGATATGACGAGTCGGATCTTTCCAGGGAAGAACTCGGGATGAACTTCAGGTATTTCTTCAAGAGCCTAAGCCCTTATGCGGAGCTCAAATATGATTTAATTTCGAGGGTCTTCGACGAGGCAACCGTAGGAGTTGACTTCTTTCCGACCAGCAATCTGATGATAAAGGCCGAGTTCTTTCATTCCTACCCCACGTTCAATACCACCGACATTTACAGCGTATTTGCAGTGGATAAATTCCAGGAGTATTTGATAAGGTTTGAGTATGCCCTTGCGCAGCCTGTCACTTTAGTGGCAGGATACAGCAGACAGACGTATGACGAAGGCGACAATGCGGACGTTTTTACTTTGGGCGCAAAGATATATCCAACTGATAATCTTTCGCTGTACGCGGCATACGATTACCGGGAAGGTTTCACCGGTTATAACGGCTTTACCAAGCAGGTAAAAGGCAGGCTTTCAGGGTTTGAGGCGAACGCCGATTATAAATTCAGCAAGAAACTGATGTTTTTCGCCGGCTTACAGTATGACAGCTATAACAGGCCTGAAAACATCACGGACACCAATTTCGCACAGCGCTATTGGATAGGCGGCCGCTGGATAGCAACAAAGCAACTCTCGGTCACTGCTCGGATAGAAGAAAACAGTAATGAGAACTTCAATCACAGAGCTTTAGGCCGGGTTGCCCTGGACTGGAAGCTCTGAGGAAAGGAGGGAAAATGTTGAAAAAAATTATCCTACTTATTGTTTTATTCGTTGTTCTTGGCTCTGTTGCTTGGGCAATCACCTATCATACTGATTATGCTACAGGCATGGCGATAAAGTACTGCAATGACTGCCACATAAGCAACAATGTCGCACCGAACCATCTGTCTTTTTGGGTGAAGGAACACCGGCTATCTGCAGAGAAACATCCGAACAACTGTAAGGACTGCCATCAGCAGTCATTCTGTTTTGATTGCCATAACGGCGGCGGCCTGGACGCCGACATGCATTCGTCGACATTCGGTCCTGATTATATGCCAAAATCGCACAGGAGCGATTTCAGGGAAATACACCCGATAAAGGCGCGTGAGGACGAAAGGTCATGTTATCGCTGCCACGATGCAAAGAGGTTCTGTGCCGAGTGCCACAGTAAATTCAGCAGCGATGCGCTTACGTCGGATTCGCACCGGAGGCAGTTCAGAGACATTCCGCTCTCTTCTGTCGGCCCGAACCACGCATCCTTTACTCCCGCGGACTGTAAGAATTGTCACGTAAACGGAGCGCTTCCCAAGCATGAGTGGTCTTTGTCTCATGCCAGAGAGGCCCGCAGAAACCTTGCGTCCTGCCAGACATGTCATCCGGACGGCGATGTCTGCATGAAATGCCATAATGCCCAGCAGGGTCTCAAGGTGAATCCTCATCCCAGAAACTGGGGTAGTGTCAAAGGAAGGTTCAGCCGGGCAAGCGACAACCGGACATGCTTGAAATGCCATGCGCCGGGGACGTTCTAATTGGATGAGACAAAGAGAGGAGGAAACAATGATAAAGAGTTTCAGGATCTGCATGCTTATTCTTGTTGCATTATCCGCCTTTGGATTTCTCTTCGGCTGTAACAGCGGAAATAAAGAGGGCGCTAATCAGATAACGGTAAATCCGAGCACCGAAGGCAACATTCAGGCGACCATAACGGGTGTGACAGTAAGCGGCCCCCCTGTTGTTACCTTTACGCTCCATGATGAAAACGGCAACCCGCTAAATCCCACTGACGTACTGGCCGGCGGAGGCCGCTGTAGGTTCACCATCGCTCAAATAGCTGCAGACGGCAACTATAAGAATTATGTTCTGAACAACGGGCAGCCGGACTTCGATAGGAACGGTGTTTTTGCCACTGTCAGTCCCGGGACTTATACCTACACCTTCAAGACCGATATTACTAAGAATCCTATTTACGATCCCACACTGACCCATACGGTGGGCGGCCAGATCCAGCGTAATATCACCTCGCCATTCGGAACGAGTTTCCAGCAGGCCGTGAACCCTTATTTTAATTTCAGGCCTGACGGACAGCAGGTAACGGCCACACGAGAGGTCGTCGCGATTTCGAACTGTAATGAGTGCCACGGCAAACTGGGCGCCCATGGCGGAGGAAGAAGAGAAGTCGCGCTCTGCATACTTTGCCACAACCCGCAGTTGGTCGATTCGGTAACAGGCAACTCTATCAATATGAAAGTGCTTATTCATAAGATCCATTATGGTGATGCCCTTCCTAGCAACGTAGCGGGCGGCAACTTCACTATTGGCACAAGTGATTTCGGTGACGTCACCTTCCCGTTCCTGTCGGGTGATGACACTATCAGTGGCACTCCTGTACAGTGCACTAAATGCCACAGGCTTGGTAAGGACCTCGCCGGTCGTGATTTCGGCAAAGATATCAACAAGTATAAAACTCCGACAATGTCTAACTGCACAACTTGTCATGACCTCACAACCTTTGACGGAAGCACATCCATAACCGTGAAAAACGGGAGCACGCCGGTGACTGTCACTGCTACTCCGCATACCGGCGGTCCTCAGGCAAACGACAATGCCTGTTCAGCATGTCATCCCCAAACAGGGGCAGAGTTCGGCGCATCTATTACAGGGGCCCATACGATTGTTGAGCAGTCGTCGGTATTTACTGGGATAAACTTCCAGATTCTCTCGGTGGCTAATGCCATGCCGGGGCAGACTGCATCTGTTACCTTTAGGGTTACGGATAACAGCGGTGTGCCTGTTTCCCTGACTGCAGATGGCGCGAGTTTCAACCTCAAGTTGGGTTATCAGACAGTAGATTATACCAACAACCTGATGGAAAATTACGGCCAGCCTCTGACAGTTTCGGTCAGTACTGCATCCGCAAATCCTGACGGCAGCTACACGAAGGCCTTCTCAAAGCCCATACCGGCGAGTGCTTCAGGTATTGCGGTTGTCGGCATGGAAGGAAGAAAGAGCTACAAAATTACCTCTATACACAAGGGCACGAAGACCATTAGCATAGGCGGACAGTCCG
>OUUY01000020.1 GCA_900302705.1 Candidatus Sulfobium mesophilum | reverse complement strand
TCCCTGCCTGTTGCGACTATTTCAGCTGAAAGGATGTGTGCATTTCTCACTCAACGATAAGGTGAGAAGCCGATCCATCCCCAAAAAAGCCCTTACACGCACTTGCGCCATTGTTGACAATCATCCTGGATTTGATAGACTCAAATTATTCCGGTGTGAAAGGAGGTGATTGATGTGAAATATTTTAAGATTTTGTTGCTATCCACGATTACTATGGCCCTTGTCTTTTCATTTGCTTATGCAGCAGGAAATGTTGAAAAGGGGAAAGCACTTTTCAATGACCCAAAAGCATTTAATGCGCCAGGCGAGAAGTCATGCAATTCATGCCATCCTGATGGCAAAGGGTTAGAGAAGGCTGGAGCGGAGGGGACGAAGACGTGGACTAATCCAGGTGGGAAATGGCTCTCACTCGAAGATGCCAATAACGTTTGTATCATGCTGGCCAACAAGGGCAAGACTATTGACCCCATGTCGGAGGATATGCAGGATTTAGTCGCTTATATTAGGTCTTTGGCCAAGGGTGCAGCAATGGAGCAGAAGAAGGACGAGATGATGGACAAGGCGAAAGAGAAGATGATGATGGAAAAAATGAAAGGAGACATGCCCAAGAAGCTCCCTGGATATTAAAGCCTTTAGCAGGAGGGGAGAGCAATCTCTATGCTCTCCCCCCTCCTGGCTGATTTCAAATATCTTTGCAGTAGAATGTCTTATCGTATTGACCATGGCCTTTGCTGTTGGACACATATCTTCCAGCCTTTCTTTAATACCATATCCATGCTTAGGTGGCTAAAATAAACGCCTTCAGGTATTCACAGAGGTATTTTTTTAGATAGTAACTTTGATGGAGTTTCGGTTTTCTGAAAGTATCAACTTGTCGGTGTTGATGACACAAGTTTCAATGAAAATCAGGGTCAACTAATTTCATCTGGTTTGAGATGAAAGTTTCTTTCGGCATTTCGCACCGGAGAAAGAGGGCTCAAGAATCCTCCTCATGTGCCGTCTCGGATCAAAGACGGTAGGACCTATACACACTACGGGACAAACTCTACGGGTATCGCTGCTCGCAACTCGCGTTTAGCTGTGAGAAACAGTTTTTATGCTCCAAAGAAAGGCCGTTGAGGCAACCGGAACCTGCTACAACAGAAACTGGTGGCGGTGCAGGGATTTGAACCCCGGACACTGCGAATATGAGTCGCATGCTCTACCACCTGAGCTACACCGCCTCTGAAGCTATAAGCTGACAGCTGTCGGCTCTCAGCGAAAACAAATTATAACAAAAAAAGAGCTCCTAATAAAAGAGAGTGAACCGTCTGGTGCGGACGTTTATGAGGACGCCCGCCGAGATAAAATTAGAAAGAAGCGCGGTCCCGCCATAGCTCATAAACGGAAGGGGGATGCCCACGACCGGCATGATGCCGAGAGTCATGCCAATGTTTACGAAGAAATAGACAGAAAACATAATGGTGATCCCAGCCGCAAGCATCATACCGAATTCATCTTTCGCCTTTCTAACGGTGTCAAGTCCCCTCATAATAAGAAGCAGATAAAGCATAAGCAAAACGACTGAGCCGGCAAACCCCCACTCCTCGGCAAATACCGCAAATATAAAATCAGTATGCCTTTCGGGGAGGAACCTGAAAGGCCCCTGGGTCCCCTTCAGAAAACCCTTTCCGAGGACCTCGCCTGAGCCCACCGCAATCTTTGATTGGTTGATGTGATATCCTATCCCCGAAGGATCAGCCTCAGGGTCTACAAAGGCTATCAGCCTGTTCTTCTGGTAGTCTTTAAGCCCCGTCCACATGATGTTACCAAGAAAAGGGAGGGATACTAATCCTAATATCACAATAAGTACGAGGGCCTTCCGCTGAAGCCCTTTTGCAAGAAGCATGGAAAAAAAGATTATAAATACAACTATGGCGGTCCCCAGATCCGGTTGCTTTACCAGCAGGATAAAAGGAATAAACGCAATTATGAAAAATGTCCTGAGCAGCTGCAGCATGCCTATGCCGCCCCGGAGAAGGCTCAAATATTGCGAGAGCATTATGATGAAGATCAGTTTGAAAAACTCAGAAGGCTGGAAAGCAATGGGGCCGAGACTAATCCAGCGCTGAGCGCCCATGCCGGTCTTACCGGCGATAAGAACAATAAGGAGGAATACTAGTCCCGTTATATAAACGGGGATCGAAATGCGGCTTAGCCAAATGTAATCAAAGCTCATAAAGGCGATCAGGCCGACCAGGCCGACCAGAAGCCACATCGCCTGCTTTATGAAAAGGGGAGATTGAGCTGCCTGGCCGGGCTGGCGGGTTGCGCTAAAGACCGTCATGATGCCGATTAACGATATGACGATAACGGTTGCGAAGGTTACCCAGTCGAAATTCTGTATCAGCCTTCTGTCAATCTTGAACATAAGCCTGCTCTCTCTTTTTCTCAACAGGAAGCATGTATGCCTCGATCGCCTTCTTTGCGATCGGAGCAGCGGCTGTTCCTCCATGGCCGCCGTGCTCTACAAGCACCGACATCGCTACCTGAGGCTCCTCCACCGGCGCAAATGCAACAAACCAGGCGTGGTCCCTGAATTTTTCGGAAAGGAACTTCGATTCCTTGCGTATGCCCACAACCTGGGCTGTCCCGGTTTTGCCTCCTATGGTCGTCACAGCTGATTTCGCGACCCCGGCTGTCCCGCCGGGTTCATTGACCACCCCTTTAAGGGCATCTTTGACCTTCTCTATTGTTTCGGGTTTGACACCGGCGTCGATCAGGAGCTCAGGCTTCGCACCTTTTAAAATAGACGGTTTGTAAACCTTTCCGCCGTTGGCAACGGATGACATCATCACAGCCATCTGAGCCGGCGTGGTAGAGACATAGCCCTGGCCGATGGAGTTAACAAATGTCTCGCCCAAAAACCAGGGGGTCTTTTTTGTCTCCATCTTCCATTTCGTGCTGGGTATCAGTCCCTTCTTCTCAACACCAAGCGGTATGCCGGTCTTGCTGCCGAGCCCGAACTTCGTTGCATAAGAGTAAATTCTGTCAATGCCCAGCTGCCTCCCCACGTCGTAGAAATATACATCACAGGACTCCACGAGGGCCCTGTGCAGGGATATGACATGATGGCCGGTCTTACGCCAGCAGCCGAAATGCCATTTACCGAAGCTGATGCCCCCTCTGCAGTCGACCTTGGAGGAATCGCTGATGACGCCCTCTTCGAGCCCGGCAATCGCCATGATTATCTTAAATGTGGAGCCTGGAGGATACTGACTCTGTATCGCCCTGTTCAGCATCGGCAGGTTCTTGTCCTGGCTGAGTGCCTCCCATTCATCAGCACCTATACCCTTGGCAAACTTGTTAGGATCAAATGACGGAGAACTGACATAGCCCAGTATCTCACCGGTATCGGGCTTCAGGGCCACGAGAGCGCCCGGCCTTCCCTGAAAGGCTTTTTCAGCCGCAGCCTGAAGCGCGATGTCAATGCTTAAGGAGATGTCTTCACCTTTCACCGGAGGTTTTTCAAGCAGCAGCCGTATCTCTCTTCCAAGGGCATCGACTTCGATCACCCTCTGCCCGGCAGTGCCCCGTAAGGTCTTGTCGAAAAGCCTCTCTACACCCCATTGACCGACAAACGCGTTTGGAGGGACACCTTTGAATTCAGGATCCTGTGATTGTCTGGGCGTCATCTTACCGAGATAACCCACAAGGTGGCCGCTTGTTTCTCCGTAGAGGTATCCCCTGCTGACCTCGATCTCGATCATGAGCCCCGGGAAATCGGACCGGCGGGCCTCAATATAGCTGACCTCTTTGAGAGAAAGCCCTTCCCTGAGCCTCACCGGCGTAAACGGGCTCTGCTGAGTTTTTCGCATTTTGCTTTCAAGCTCTTCCTCCGGAACGTTTAACAATCTGCCCAGTGAGGAAAGGGTTCCGCCAGTGAATTCCGCGGGGATAACTGATGCGCAGAAATAAGGGACATTTTTTACAAGAGGGATGCCGTTTCTGTCGAATATTATGCCCCGGGGGGCCGGGACGCCGATTACCCTCAGCCGGTTGGACTCGGATATCTTCCTGAAAGCGCTTCCCTGAAGCACCTGAAGCTGCCAGAGCCTTATCAGTATTATCGCAAATCCGGCGATGAGCAGATACCCCATGATAAGGATTCTGTTCGAGCTCTTATTTTCACTCGACATGTTTAGGCCCCATAAATATGCCTGCCGGTGCATTCAGAAGAGCCTGCATGACAGTTACAAAGACCGCCTGAGGGAGTGTAGCCGGCATTTTATCGAAGATGGTCCTGGTCAGTAAAACAACAATGTTGTCAGAGATCGTAAGGACCGTGACAGCGATCGCACCCAGCAGAGGTGTCCATCTTAGAAATCCTCCGGAAATAAAGAAAGAAGAGGAAAAGCCTATGATTCCCTTGCTAAGCATATGCGGGCCGATAAACGATCCGCAGAGGCTGTCTTCAACCGCCCCGGTAAGGAGGCCAAGGAGAAGACCACTGGTCTCTCCGTACCGAAACCCTGCAAAAAAAATAAGCAGTACGGTCAGATCAGGCGAGATCCCAAGGACCGATATCCTGCCTTGAAGGAAGAAGGCCAGAAACGCACCTATCGCAAGAAAGAGATATTTCATTTTACTATTACCACTTCCTCAATCTTTGCGCTGTCCTGAAAAGGCTGAACCTCAATGTACTGAAAGTTACCCGTTCCGGTCGTCTTGTCTGCCTTCGTAACATACCCCGCCGGAATACCTGCTGGGAAAAGCATGTCCAGTCCGGAGGTAATTACTATATCGCCCGCCTTCACCTCTTCTTCAAAAGGGACATACTTCATGACGCATCTTCTTGAGCCGGTGCCGGAGAGAACTCCTTCCACCCTGCTCCCCTGAAGCCTTACTGCGGAAGAAAAATTTATATCATTAAGCAGAAGGATATACGCATATGAATCAGATACCCTTGTTATCTTTCCGGCAAGCCCCCTGGGGGTGATGGCGGTCATGTCTTTGGCCACACCTTCTTTTGTCCCCTTGTCTATAAGGAGCGTGTGAGTCCAGTTGTCCACCCCCCTTGCGATAACCTCTGCGGAAGCTACATATTTCTTCTTGTCTTCCCGCAGTGAAAGAAGTTCTTTCAACCTTTTGTTCTCAAGGAGTGCCTCCTGGTATTTTTCTCTTTCAAGTTGGAGTTCCGTAATCTTTTTTATAAGCTCAATATTTTCTTTCTCCCTTAAAGCGATCATCCGAAACGGTCTTTTTATCGCTTCTGTTAGCGAGTTTGACGCTCCATGAAGATGATTGAGGGGCCCGCCAATGAAATCGACTGACAGGAAATGGCCTTTCCTGCTCTGATACGTCATAAGAACAAAAGAAAAAATGACTGCAATAAAAAAAAGGAGGGTCTTCTTGCTGGGCATTACATTAGGTTATTGCGATTCTGCGGAGCATC